>JALYRH010000009.1 GCA_030855425.1 Pseudomonadota bacterium | reverse complement strand
GCGGCGTTGCAGCCGCTGGAGTCGCTCGTCCATCACGTGGGCCTCAACCGCTCCTTCCATGCTTGCCGCGGGCGTTCCCGGCCGGGGCGAATATTTGAACGAATAAGCCGAGGCGTAACCCACCGCGTCGACGATGGCGAGCGTGTCCTCGAAATCTTTTTCGGTCTCGCCGGGGAAGCCGACGATGAAGTCACCCGAAATCGCGATGCCGGGCCGCGCGGCGCGTACCTTCCCAATCGTCTTCAGATAGCTTTCCGCGCTATGGCTGCGGTTCATCGCCTTGAGGATGCGGTCGCTGCCCGACTGCACCGGCAAGTGCAGATAGGGCATCAACTTGTCGACCTCGCCATGGACCGCGATCAATGCGTCGCTCATGTCGGCGGGATGGCTGGTGGTATAGCGGATGCGCTCGAGTCCATCGATCCTGGCGATCGCACGGATCAAGCGGTCGAGCCCGCCTTCGTAGGCGTTGACGTTTTGTCCGAGCAAGGTGATCTCGCGCGCGCCGCCGATCACCAGCGCCTGCGCCTCACCGATAATGTCGGCAAACGGGCGGCTGATCTCGGCCCCCCTTGTATAAGGGACGACGCAATAGGTGCAGAATTTATCGCACCCTTCCTGGACCGTGAGGAACGCCGAGGGACCCACGCGGCGGCGCGGCGGGAGCGCGGCGAATTTGGCGATCGCGGGCATGTCCGTGTCGACGGGGCGCTGACCCGCCGCGACTTGCGCCACCATCTCGGGCAAGCGGTGATAGGCTTGCGGGCCGACGACGAGGTCGATCATCTTCGAGCGCTTGGCGGCCTCGGCGCCCTCGGCCTGCGCGACGCAGCCAGCGAGCGCGATCATCGGCCGGCTGCCATCGTCGCGCTTCAACCGCCCGACGTCCGAATAAGCGCGGTCGGCGGCTTTCTCGCGGATATGGCAGGTGTTGAGCACGACCAGGTCGGCATCGTCGCCCTCGGCCGCGGTCATGCCTTGCGCGGCGAGCAATTCGCTCATCCGCTCGCCGTCGTAGACGTTCATCTGGCAGCCGAAGCTTTTGACTCGGTAAGTCTTGGGAAGATCAGTCATTTCGCTCGCGCCTCTAGCGCGTCGTGTCGCCCGACGGAAGGGAGCGCGGCGGCGATCACGGCGCGCGCGTGCCGCGCGAGAGCCTTGCGATCATCGCGCGGCGGCAGCGGGTCGAGCAGCCGCACGGTCACGTTTCGCCGCCCCTTCAATCCGAGCACGCGCAGCGCATTGGCAAGTCCAAGCTCACCGCTGTGCCACGCGATGGCATCGACCGAGTCGCGATAGTCGAGTGCGATCGGGCGGACGGTGGCAGCGCGCGGGGGCGGGGCGACGGCGTCGAGCAGGGTCGATCGGAACGGGAGCAAGGCGCGGCCATTGCTTGTCGTTCCTTCGGGGAAAATGGTGAGCGGTTGCGGCTCGTCGAGGGCGGCGGTGATGCGGCCGACCTGGCCACGCGCGTCGCCGCGCCCGGCACGGTCGATGTAGAGCGTATGATTCTGATCGGCGAGCCAGCCGATCAGCGGGACGCGCCCAACTTCGGCCTTCGACACGAACCGCGTTCCCGTAGCGCCGCCGAGGATCAATATGTCGAGCCAGCTGGTATGGTTGGCGATGATCAGGCTGTGGGGCGCGAGCGACGGACCGTCGAGTTCGATTCGCGCGCCCGCGATGTATGCCGCGCGGCCCAGGAAGCGGCGCGGCCAAGGTGAGGACCGCCCGCCGCGCCGCGCGATCAGGTGGAGCGGCAGGTAGGTCAGGAATAGCAGGACGAGCCGGGCGATCCGAGCGAAAGCGCGCCACCGCGACGATTGCATCCGGGGGGACTCAGCGGTCGCGTTCGGTCGCGACGCCATAGAGCTCCATGCGATGATCGACGAGCCGATAGCCGAGCTTCTCGGCAATCCGCCGCTGGAGCATCTCAAGCTCCTCGTCGACGAACTCGATGACCTTGCCTGTTTCGACATCGATCAGATGGTCGTGGTGCGCATCCGATGCCGCTTCGTAGCGCGAGCGGCCATCGCCGAATTCGTGCCGCTCAAGGATCCCCGCCTCCTCGAACAGGCGTACGGTGCGATAGACCGTCGCTATCGAGATCTTGGGATCGACCGCTGCGGCGCGCTCATGAAGCGTCTCGACGTCGGGATGATCCTCGGCCTCGCCCAGCACGCGCGCGATGATGCGGCGCTGTTCGGTGATGCGCAGACCCTTGTCGGCGCACAATTGTTCGATATCGATCTGGCGGTGCATGGTGATGGCGTAGGGCGATCGCGCGGGGCCGTCAAAGGAAAGGGGAGGGCGTTCGGCGCGCCTCCCCTTCTTCATGCCCTACTTCGCCTTTGCAGAGGTTGTCTTGCGACGCTTGGTGCCCAGCCCGATCGCCTTGGCGAGCGTGCGCCGCTGCTCGGCATAGTTGGGCGCCACCATCGGATAGTCGGAGTTGAGACCCCACTTCTGGCGATATTGATCCGGAGTCATCTGATAGTGGGTCATCAAATGGCGCTTGAGCATCTTCAATCGCTTGCCGTCTTCGAGACAGACAATGTAGTCGGGTTTGATCGACGAGCGGATCGGGACCTTGGGTTCGGCGCGCACTTCGGGGGCTGAACCCGACCCGTCAAGCGTCGCCAAAGCGCCATGAACATTGGCGATCAATTGCGGCAAGTCATTGACCGCAACGCTGTTATTGCTGACGTGCGCGGCGACAATATCGGCAGTCAATGTGATCAACGTGCCGTCGTTATCCTGGTTGTCCATGTTGCAAATTCCCGAGCTATAAAGGAGGGTTAGGATGTAAACTATATTGGTCCCGGCCTGAGGTTAGTTCATGCGACCGTGCGCCGCAAGCAAGCCGGAACAACAACCGTAGTTAAAGTTTATGCTCTAGTGCGAGCGTCAAGGCATCATGGTTGACCCCGTCTCGTCCGCGATAATAATTAAGACGCCGACCGACCAGGCTGAACCCTGCCTGTTCGTAAAGGCTGATCGCGGCATTGCCGTCACGCACCTCGAGGTGAAGCCGACGCGCCCCGCGCGTCGTAGCCAGCGCGATGAAATCGGAGACCAGCGCGGCTCCGAACCCGTTATGCTGAGCCGCCGGATCGACCGCAATCAACAACAGTTCGGCCTCGTCGGCGATCGCCCGCATCAGGGCAAATCCGGAGACGGCGCCGTCGCGGCGCTCCGCCAGCCGCAGCGAAACGCCCGACATTGGCAGGATTCCGGCGCATTGGGAGCGGGTCCACCCCTCGCCATAATTCGGTTCGAACGCGTGCCCCATGATCGCCATCACCGCGTCCATGTCTTCCCCTCCAGCATCGCGGATCGCGATCGGCCTGGGGTCGCCGGGACGCGGGGCCTGGTCGGTCATGCCGCGACCACCGGCCGGGCGTCGGGTGCGCGGGCGTAGACAGGCCTCGGATCGAGCGAGCGCAGCGCGAGTGGCAGGCGAAGCGCGTGCGCGGCGCGGGGCAGGGTCGCCCGCGCCTCGCCATGCCCGCGACGCGCGACCAGCGTTTCGGCGGCACTGCCGACGACCAGCGGTGCGGTAATGGCGTGCGCGGCGTCGTCGGGGGTCATGCTGGTGACCGGCACGAGCGACGCGAAGCTGGCGCGATCATATTGCGCGACGAACCATTCGCCGTGTCCGCCGATCATCGCCACTCCGACCGCCTCGTTGCCTGGCGCAGAGGCCGCGACCAGCGCCAAACTGTCGAACCCGCCGAGTGGGACCGACCAGCCGATCGCCATACCGTGCGCGGCAGCGATCGCGACGCGCAGTCCGGTGAAGCTCCCGGGTCCAATCCCCACCAGAATTTGGGCCGGGATATGATGACCGAGCAAATCGGCCACCATCGGCATCAGCCGCTCGGCATGACCGCGACCGATTTCTTCATGGCGTTCGGCGGTCACTTGACCGTCGAGGGTCAATAGCGCCGCGCTGCACGCCGCTGACGCGCTATCGATTGCCAGGATCATGTGACGTCTCCCATGGTCGCGACGTCAAGAGGCCATAGTGCGGCGCACGCGGCAAGCGAAATTCGGCGGAAAAATGAGGGTCTATCGCGCAGAGTCCGGCCGGTCCCGGTTCATCTGAACTGCGGCTCTATACCGCTTCGACGGTTTCCACTTCGGGAACATAATGTTTGATCAGCCCCTCGATGCCGCGCTTGAGCGTGATCGCCGATGATGGGCAGCCGGCGCACGCGCCCTGCATCGCAAGGTAAAGCGTTCCCTTTTGATAACCGCGATAGACGATATCGCCGCCGTCCTGGGCAACCGCGGGGCGGACTCGAGTCTCGATTAATTCCTTAATCTGCTCGACGATGTCGGCGTCGGCGGGATCGTCCTCGAACATCGGCGCTTCGTCGGCGATATCGATCCCCGCCGCCGACCCTTGCGCGAACAGCGGTGCGCCAAGCGTGAAGTGGTCGAGCAAAAGTCCGAGCACTTCGGGTTCGAGCAATTCCCAATCGACGCTCGGCGCAGCGGATACCGAAATGAAATCGCGGCCATAATAGACGCCGTCGACCATGGCTGTGTCGAATAATGCCGCGGCAAGAGGACTTGCCTCGGCGCTGTCGGCGTTGGGAAAATCGCGCCCGCCGGTCTCCATCACGGTGCGGCCGGGGAGGAATTTGCGGGTAGCCGGATTGGGCGTGCGTTCGGTTTCGATCAACATAAGGGGCATGTGGCCCCGACGGGGCAAGCGATCAAGCCTTGAAGCCGGCGTCGATCGTCTGGTCGGCCGTATCCTCCCAGCTGTCGTCGATCATCTTGATCAGTGCCGAGAAGTCCTTGTTCGCCCCGCCGCGATCGACGAAGCGCTGATATAATTCCTCGGCCTCGCCTCCCATCGGGATATAGGCGCCCGCCGCGGCGGCGGCTGCCATCGCCAGCTTCAGATCCTTGAGCATCAACGCGGCAGCGAATCCGCCGTCATAATTGCGGTCGGCGGGGGTTTCGGGACCAACGCCCGCGACCGGGCAATAACTGGTCATCGACCAGCTTTGCCCCGACGCCTTCGACGAGATGTCGAAAAAGGTCTGCGGGTCGAGGCCGAGCTTCTGCGCCAGCACGAATGCCTCGCAGGTCGCCGCCATCGTCGCGCCGAGCAGCATGTTGTTGCAGATTTTTGCCGCCTGCCCGGCGCCGTCGCCACCGGCGTGAATCACCGCCTTGCCCATCGGCTCGAGGAAGGGTCGCGCGCGCTCGAACCCGTTGTCGCTGCCGCCGACCATGAAGGTCAGCGTTCCGCCTTCGGCGGCGGCGATCCCGCCCGATACCGGCGCGTCGACCATGGTGAAGCCGGCAATTGCCGCATCGCCCGCGACCGCCTTGGCGGTGGCGACGTCGATCGTCGAGCAATCGATCAGGATCGCTTGCGTGGGCGCGTTGCGCAGCACGTTGGTGCGGAAGACCTCGGCGACATGCGTGCCTGCGGGGAGCATGGTGATCACGGCGTCGGCGTCGGTGACGGCTTGCTCGGCGCTGTCCGCGACGGTGCAGCCATTCGCCGCGGCCCGCGCGAGCGCGTCCTTGCTGAGGTCGAAGGCGAATACCTCATGCCCCGCCTTCGCAAGGTTCGCGGCCATCCCGCCGCCCATATTGCCAAGTCCGATGAATCCAACGCGTGCCATTTCAGTCTCCGTCATTGCAAGCGAAGCGAAGCAATCCAGCCTCGCGCCGCTGGATTGCTTCGTCGCTGCGCTGCTCGCAATGACGGGTCACTGGCCTGTCCATTTGCCGGGACGCTTGTCGACGAAGGCGGCCATGCCTTCGGTCTGGTCTTCGGTTCCGAACAAGCCGTGAAACAAGCGGCGTTCGAAGTTGATCCCTTGCGAGAGCGGCATTTCGAATGCGGCGTTGACCATTTCCTTGGTCGCGATCGCCGCGAGCGGGGCCATCGCCGCGATCGCCTGCGCGGTCTTAGTCGCTTCGCCAAGCAGATCGGCAGCGGGGACGACCTTCGCGACCAGCCCGGCTCGCTCGGCTTCGTCGGCACTCATCATGCGCCCGGTGAGGCACATTTCCATTGCCTTGGCCTTGCCGATCGCGGCCGTCAGCCGCTGCGACCCGCCCATCCCGGGGGTTACGCCCAACTTGATTTCGGGCTGGCCGAACTTGGCGCTGTCGGCGGCGATGATGAAGTCGGCCATCATCGCCACTTCGCACCCGCCGCCGAGCGCGAACCCTGACACCGCCGCAAGCCACGGTTTGCGGGTGCGCGTGACCCGCTCCCATCCGGCGAAGAAGTTCGATGAATACATCGACGCAAAGCCCTGATCCTGCATCTCCTTGATGTCGGCCCCCGCCGCGAATGCCTTTTCGGAGCCGGTCAGCACCAGGCAGCGCTGGTGATCGTCGGCATCATAAGCGGCGAAGGCGGCAATCAGGTCGCTCAGCACGCCCGAATTGAGTGCGTTGAGCGCCTCAGGACGGTTCAGGGTGACGAGCGTAACGGCGCCCTGCTGCTCAACGAGGATCGTTTCGTAATCGGTCACTTGAGTTCTCCGTTGCCCCGCGAGGGCTGGGGCCATGTCTATGCGTAGCGCCATCACGGTCCGACGTGGAACCCGCCCTCCGCCGGGACGAGATCTAGTCGAATGGGGTCCATTCCTCGTCAACCGGCAGTGGCTCGAAGAATTTGTTGATATCGGCCTCGCTGATCGCCGCCGGGTCAGCGGGCGACCAGACGGGCGCATTGTCCTTGTCGACCAGCAGCGCGCGCACTCCTTCGCGGAAATCGGGATGGTGGATCATCCGCACCATGATGCCATATTCCATCCGCATCTCGTCGACGAAATGGAGCTGGTAGGGGCTTTCGACGAGCAGCTTCAGGCTGACCTTGCACGCGGTGGGTGACTTGGTGCGGATCGTCGCTGCCTCGGTCGCCGCCCATTGGTCGCCTTCGCTCGCCCCCGCGTCGAGCGCGCCGAGGATATCCTCGAGCCGGTTGGAGGCGAAATAAAGGTCAATCTTGCCCAAATTCTCTTCGATCCGCGCCGGCGGCACATGTTCCTCGGCCAACTCGTCGAGGATTGCCTGGACCCGGAACGGCTGCGCCATGATCCGCTCCTTGGCCTCGTCGAGACGCGCCGAGGGGAGGTAGTGCGTCGCGAGCCGCAGCTTCAGGCATTCGGCACCATCCAGCCGCGCCCCGGTCAGCGCGAGAAACTGCGCCAATCGCCCGCGCAACCGCGACAGGTAACGCCCGCCGCCGACATCGGGAAAAATGCCGATCGTGGTCTCGGGCATCGCGAGCAATGTACGCTCGGTCGCGACGCGGTAGCGGCACGGGCACGCGATCCCGACCCCGCCGCCCATCGTCACCCCGTCCATGAACGCCACCCCCGGCTTCGGGTAGGTATATTCGAGATGGTTCAGGCGATACTCGTCGAAGAAGAACGCGCGCGCGGCAGTGTCATGGCCTGCGACATTTTGCGAAATGTCCACGACGTCGCCGCCGGCGCAAAAGCCTCGATTGAGCTTGGGATCGCCGTCCGCCCACGTCGCATGGTCGATCAGGATGATCCGCACGTCGGGGTCGTCGCGCCACTCGTTGAGCGCAGCAGCCATGCCGTTGACCATCGCGCGGTTGAGGCTGTGAAGGGCCCGCGGGCGATTGAGGCGAAGGCGGCCGGCGAGGCCTTCCTTGTAGGTCAGGACGTCGGTGGTGAGGTCGGCCATAACATTCATTTTCAAAGCGCCTTGGCATAGCTGCCGGGTGCGGATTCGATCGCGTCGGTGATGGTTCGCGCGGGAACCTGGCTTTTGCTGCCGTGGCCGTCGAGCCAGTTCGTCCAGTGGGGCCACCAGCTGCCCTCGTGGCGGGTCGCGCGCTCGATCCAGTCGGTGGCCGCCTCGGGCTGGTCGCCGCTGGTCCAATAGCCATGCTTGTTGGCGGCCGGCGGGTTGATCACCCCGGCGTTGTGGCCCGACCCGCCCAGCAGGAAGTCCGCGCCCATGCCCCGCGCCCCACGATAGACCGCCTCCCACGCCGAGACATGATCGTCCTTGAGCGCGATGACCAGCATCGGTGCCGCAATCTCGGCAAGGTCGATCGCCACCCCGCCGACCTCGAACCCGGCCGGATCCTGAAGCCGGTTGTTGAGCAGCAGGTCGCGATTGTAGCTCTTGAGGAACGCGGCGGGAATGCGCGCGCCATCCTCGAACCAATAAAGCAGGTCCGACGCCGGGGCGGGCTTGTCGAGCAGGTAATGGTTCACCACGCTCGACCAGATCAAATCGTTGGCGCGCATCGCCGCGAATAACCGCTGGAGTTCAAGGCTGTCGATATAGCCCTTCGCCGCGAGATGCTCGTCGAGCGCGTCGAGATGGCCTTCGTGCACGAACGCCGACCAGTCGCGCATGTCGGCAAAATCAACCAGGCTCCCGATCAGCGTCGCTGAATGCGCTTCCTTGCCGCGCCCCTTGGCGGCGAGCCACGCGAGAGCAATCGCGACTAACGTCCCGCCAAGGCAGAAGGCAAACAGATCGGGCGCTCTCTTGCTTCGGGCGCGGACCTGTTCGATCGCGGTGACGACGCCCTCGAGGACATAGGCCTCCACGCCCTTGTCCTTGAGCGCCGCGGTCGGGTTGACCCACGAGATGACGAACACCGTGCGGCCTTCTTCGACTAGCCATTTCACCATGCTTTGGCGCGGCACGAGGTCGATCATGTAGAAACGGTTCACCAGCGGGGGCACGTAAAGCAGCGGCTCGGCGGCGACCTTGACCGTGGTCGGGGTGTACTGGATCAGCTGGAACAGCTCATTCTGAAACACCACCTCGCCCGGCGTCGCGGCGATGGTGACGCCTTTTTCGAACGCATCGGGGTCGGTGCGGCGCTGGACGATGCCCTTGCCGCTGGCGACGTCCTCAAGCAAATTCGCGAACCCCTGGACGAGGTTGGCGCCGTTGGTTTCCTTGGTCCGCTTGATCACGTCGGGGTTGGTCAGCGCGTGGTTCGAGGGCGATACGGCGTTCAAATATTGGTCAAGCAAGACGCGGACCATCGAGCGCTGACTGTCGGCGCCGTCACCCAGAGCAACGACGTCGCGCAATTGCTCGGAGGCGAGCAGATAAGCATCGCGCAAGGCCCGGAAATAAGCGTCGTCCTGCCATTCGGGCGCAGCGAAGCGGCGGTCGCGCGGCTTGTCGGTCGCCTTGCCGGACAGTGCATTGGTCCAAAAATCGCCCCACTGCTGCGCCGCGGCAAGCTGCACCTCGATCAAATCCTGCGGCCGCATCGCCAGCCCCAGCGCATGCTCGCTAGTCGCCTTCGCGATCGCGAAGGGATCGAACGGCATGGTCGACTTGACCTCGCCGCGCATCATCCTCGCGGCGGCGTCATGGAAGCGGCGAGTAATGTCGTCGATCGGATCAGGGGTCGTCATTGCCGCGTCAGCTCCCGTCCGACGATCATTCGCATGACCTGGTTGGTGCCCTCGAGGATCGAGTGGACGCGCAGGTCGCGCCAGAAACGCTCGATCGGATAGTCCTGCAAATAGCCGTAGCCACCGTGAAGCTGGAGTGCGCGGTCGACCACCGATGAACCGGTGTCGGTGGCAAGACGCTTGGCCATTGCCGCGAACTTGGTCTTGTCGGGCGCATTGGCAGTGACCTTGGCCGCCGCGACATAGAGCAGCATGCGTGCGGCCTGGAGCTCGGTTTCCATGTCTGCCAAAGTGAATTGTGTATTCTGGAAGTCGGAAATCGCCTTGCCGAATTGCTTGCGATCCCTGGTGTAGGCGATCGCTTCGTCGAGGCAGCGCTGCGCCCCGCCAAGGCTGCACGCGCCAATGTTGAGGCGCCCCCCGTCGAGGCCCATCATCGCGATTCGAAAGCCCTCGCCCTCGCCCCCGACGCGGTTGGCGACCGGCACCCGAACCTCGTCGAAATTGACTTGGGCGGTGGGCTGCGAATGCCAGCCGAGCTTCTTTTCATCGGCGCCGAAGCTGACGCCCTTCATGTCCTTTTCAATCACCAGCGCGCTGATCCCCTTGGGACCGTCCTCGCCGGTGCGGACCATGGTGACGTAAATCTCATTCTCGCCAGCGCCAGAGATGAACGCCTTCGATCCCGACACGACATAATCGTCGCCATCGCGGACCGCCTTGGTCTTGAGCGCCGCGGCGTCCGATCCCGACGATGGTTCGGTCAGGCAGTAGCTTCCAATCCGCTCCATCGTGATCATCGACGGGAGGTACTTTTCCTTGACCTCGGCCGAACCGAAGCGGTCGATCATCCATGCCGCCATGTTGTGGATCGAGATGAACGCGCTGGTCGAGGGGCAGCCATAGGCCATCGCCTCCATGATCAGCGCGGATTCAAGTCGTCCGAGCCCGATGCCGCCGCTCTCCTCCGAGACATAGATCGAGCCGAAGCCAAGCTTGGCCGCGGCGCGGATGGTGTCGCGCGGAAAGATATGTTTCTCGTCCCACTCGGCAGCGAAAGGCGTAATTGCATCCGCAGTGAATTTTTGCGCCATCTCCTGGATCTGGCGCTGGTCGTCGGTCAGGTCGAACTGGGTCATGGCCGAGCCATTAGCCGCGCGGAGTGGCTCAAGCCAGCCCCTCCGCCTTGATCACCGTGCGAACCGTGTCGCGCTGCTCCATCCGCTGGCGAAGCGCCACGAGGTTCGGCCAGCGCGCAAGGTCGATGCCAAGCTTTCCAGTCCAGCCGAGCATCGCGAATAGATAAGGGTCGGCAACGCTCAGATGGTCTCCGGTCAGATAATCGCGCCCGTCTAGCTGGCCCTCGATATAATCCAGTTTCTTGCTCACCGTATCGCGCGCTGCCTGCTTGGCCTCGTCGCTCGACGCCGGGTTGAACAACGGCCCGAAACTTTTGTGGAGATCGCTCCCGAGATAGCTCAGCCATTCGATTACGCGATAGCGTGGCAGCCCGCTATTGGGCAGCAACAGCCCGTCACCTGCCAAATCGCCGATATATTGCAGGATCGCGCCATTTTCAGTCAACAACTCGCCGCCGTCAAGCTCAAGCGCGGGCACTGCACCCTTGGGATTGATCGCGTAAAAGTCGGCTTCGCTCGCGGTGCGGTGGGTGCGCAGGTCGACCGCCTCGCTGTCATGCGCGATCTTGCTCTCGTGGAGCAGGATGTGCGCGGCCTGGCTGCAGGCACCGGGCGCGTAATAAAGTTTCATTCAATCCTCCACGAAAGCATCAGGCGCAGCGCTGGTAACTGTACCGGCCGTCGTCGTCGGCACGCTGCAGCGTGTCGCCATTGCGGGTCAGCGTGACGATCTTGTCCCACGTTTGGCCTTCGCCGGTGAAGCCGTACAGCCCCGAGAAACTGGTCGCGATCGCGGGTCGCTGCCGCTTCAAGGTCGCGGTCGATTCGTAGAAGCGGATGTTGCTATCACCGATCACGATCAATCCCTTGGCGTCGCCGCGGGTCGAGGTGCAATCGGCCGCGACTATCCCCCAACGGCCGCGATATTGCACCGGGATGACGGCAATATTGGTATCTTCCGACCCGGCATCATCGGCTCCATTGATTCTGCCGCCGCTGTCGAGCGCGGCCGGGGGGCCAGACTCATCGCTGGGCGGAAGCGCCTCGATGTCGGCATTGGCGGCTTCGGCGGCATTGACGCCATTGTCGATTGTGATGTTGCCTTCGTCGGCGGACTGCTGACAGGCGGCAAGCGCCAGCGCCACGACAAATAAGGCGGGGAGGATGGAGTTACGCTCAATCATCCCCGACTAACGCCTCCGCCTCGATTTCGATGCGCCATTCGGGGCGGAGCAGTGCCGAAACCACGACCATCGTCGCGGCGGGGCGGATGTCGTGGAAGATCTCGCCATGCGCCGCTCCGACCGCGTCGGCGTCGGCCGGGTCGATGATGAACATCCGGGTGCGAACGACATCGGCGGCGGTCCCGCCCAGTTCCGCGATCGCCATGAGGAGGATCGCGAAACAGCGCCGAGCCTGCGCGGCGGCGTCGCCGGGTGTGGAGCTGCCGTCGGGCTCGACCGGTGCCGTGCCAGCAACAAGGATGCTATTTCCGCAACGAATCGCGCGCGAGAAACCGTAGGCGGCTTCGTACGGAGAGGAGCCAGTCGAGCGGCTTCGCGCCATCTTACTGGCCGCCGACCGGTGTGTCTTTGAGGACGCGCCGTGCGAAAAACGGATCGGCGATGCGCGGGTCAACGCGCTCATACCAGCGCGGCGCGGGCAATCCTTTTTCCCACGCCAGCGCTTCCGTGAGCGTTCCCTGCGCGAAGGGGGCATCCGGTAGCGCGTTGCCGATCGGATCGGCAAATGCCAGATCGGCGGTCACGATCCGCCATCCCGCCTTGCGCAGCCCGGCCACCAGATCGGGAACGAACAGCGCGGCAAGATCGGTTTCGTGGAGCAGGATGACATGCGCCGGCGAGCGTCCGATAGCGTGCCGGAGAAGATTGTCGTTGAATTCAGCAGCCTCGACCATTGTCTCGACATACAGGTCGCGCAGCGCCGCCATGTCGACCGGCTTGCCAGACGTTACCGCTTTCGCCGTGAGCGATTCGAAGTTCCAGTCGGCACCGTCGACCGTGACGTAGCCGTTGCGCAATCCTCGCGCCTTCAGCGCCTCGCGGACCGCGTCGCGCTTGCCCTTGTCGGCGCGGCCCTCATTCAGGAACGGAAAGCGGAACCACGGCCGCCGACCCTCGCGCCCTTTGAGCCGTTCCTCGGCACGGTCGATGTCGGCGACATAATCGGCCGCACCACTCGTCGACAGCGGCTGGTGGCTGAAGCTGTGATTGGCAATAACGTGACCGGCGCGGACGTAGGCAGCTATCCGTCTCTCCCCGCCGACGCCGTCCGGTTTGGCGAGATTGCCCGGCGAAACAAAAAACGCCGCCTGCCTGACACCGGCGCGCTTGAGTGCGGCGATCAGCCTGGCGGTCCGGTCGTCGGGTGTGAAAAACGCGCCGCGGCCGCGCGGCACATCATCGAACGTCAGTGCGATGCGCTTTTCCGCGAGTGCCGGCGAGACCGATAAGGATAGCGCCGCAAAAAAAGCAATCAATCGGCTCACCGCCTCACCCCATCGTCGAAATGACGAAACCATTCGCCGCTTCGCCGGCCCCGCCGTCGGGTCATCGCGCGGGCTCGATCAGGTCCCAGCGATTGCCGAACGGATCCCGAAACACTGCGACCTTGCCATAGGGTTCGTAGCGGGTCGCTTCCTCAAACTGTCCGCCCGCCGCCTCGATGGCGCTCCGCGAAGCCCGGTGATCGTCGGTGTGCGCGAATAGGCCGACCCGTCCGCCGAACTGGCTGCCGACCGCTGCGATCTCCGCCGGCTTTCTCGCCTTGGCTAGAAGCAACGCGCCACCGTCCTCGCCGGCGATCACGACCCACCGCTTGCCGTCGCCAAGGTCGCTGTCTTCGTTCACGACGAACCCCATCGCCCGGCAATAAAAGGCAATCGCCTCATCATAGTCGGGGACGAGCAGCGCAGTGTAGGCAAGCTTCATCACCTTACCCCGTCGTCGGCACCAGGATCGGGGCATTGACCAATTCGCTCATCCAAGCTTTTCGATCACATCGCCGAACAGCGCCTCGTCGCTCGGCAGAGTCTTGGGGGTGGCGAGGGGTTTTGATACCCAGGTCTCGTTGATCAGGTCGCGCCAGGTGATGTTGTTGTTGGTGCCGTTTCCGCCCCAGCTTCCGCAGCCGAGCGAAAAGGTCTGGCGCATGCCGTTCCACAAATTGCCGCTGTTGGAGGCCGATTGCGGCTGGTTGACCATCACCCGGCTGGTGTTGGTGCCCTCGGCCAATTTCATGATGTTGGCGTCGGAGCGCGAATAGATGCCGCAGCTGTGGCCCTGGCCCTGATAGGCCTGGATGCGGTTGGTGAGGTCGATTGCCTCGTCGATGTCGGCGGCGCGATAAAGCGCCATCGTCACGGTCATTTTCTCACCCGAAAAGGGGTGGTCCGGCCCGGCGCCGGTTTCGGGAACAATGAAGAATTGCGTGTCGTCGGGGATGGCGAAGCCGGCGACATCGGCGATGAACTTAGGCGCCTGCGCGACGACTTTGGCGTTGATATGCCCGTCGACCCAGATCACGTTTTGCAGCTTGGCCTTCTGGTCGTCATCGAGGATGAGCCCGCCCTTGGCGACGAGCTTGGCAAGCATCGTGTCATGGATGGCGTCGATCAGGATTACTGCATTGTCCGAACTGCACGACGCGGCGAGGTCGAGCGTCTTGGACAAGCGGATCTTCTCGGCGGCGTCGTCGAGGTCAGCAGTTTCGTCGACCGTGATGACCGCATTGCCCGCCCCGACGCCAAGCGCCGGAGTGCCCGAGGAGTAAGCGGCGGTGACCATCGCCGCGCCGCCGGTGGCTAAAATGCGGTCGCACTGGCGCATCAGTTCGTTGGTCTTTTCAACCGAGGGAATGTCGATGCTCAGCACGAGGTCGGCCGGCGCGCCCATCTTGACGATCGCATCGCGCATCAGATCGCAGATCAATTTGTTGGTCAGCTTGGCGCGCGGGTGGGGCGCGACGATGATCGAATTGCGGCCCTTGACCGCCGAGATCGCCTTGATCACGGGAGTCGCTTCGGGATTGGTCGATGGCGACAGCGCTCCAACCACCCCGACCGGCTTGGCGATCTTGACGATGTTTCGCGCCGCATCCTCCTCGATCACGCCGACCGACTTGTCGTCGATGATGTCCATCAGCGTGGCGCGCGTCTTGCGGAAGATCTTGAGGTACTTGCCCTCATAATTGCCGAGCTGGGTCTCCTCGACCGTATGGCGCGCGATCATTTCGGCGACTTCGGGCTTGGCGACTGCCCACACCATTGCGCGAATCAGTGCATCGACCTGGTCTTGGGTATAATCGGCGATCTGGGCCTGTGCCGCGCGCGAGCGGGTGATCAGCCCGGCGATTTCCTGGGCCTCGGACGATTGTTCGAACTTGAGGGCGGTGGCCACGGTCTAAACTCCCTGGTGACGATATTTGGCACGGCTTCGATCGATTGATTTGGGCCTCGCCCTAGCCAATTGCGCTGCCAGGTGTCAGCTAAGGGGATTGAGGAGAATGTTCAATGCGTAGGACGTCGATTGTCGCCATGACCGTAATGGTCGCTACGGGCGCCGCCAGTGCCCAGCCGACCCCGCAGGACCGCCGACTCGCACAAATTTCGGCCCCAGTCAGCGCAGCGCGGATGAAGGCCGATGTCGAGAAATTGGTCAGCTTCGGCACCCGCCATACGTTGTCGTCCCAGACCGACCCGAGGCGCGGCATCGGCGCATCGGTGCGTTGGGCTGAAGGCGAGATGAAAAAGCTCGGGCTTGCCACGCTCCAGACCTGCGACACCGTCACCGGCCGGCGAGTGCCGACGCCAACCAGAGTGTGCAACGCGGTCGCCATCCAGCGCGGGACCGAGCGGCCGAACGACGTCGTCATCATTACCGGCCACATCGACAGCCGCGTCACCGACGTCATGGACTTCACCAAGGATGCGCCCGGCGCCAACGACGACGCCTCGGGCACGGCAGCGGTGCTGGAAGCGGCTCGGGTGCTGTCGAAGCATAAATTCCCCGCCACGATCGTCTATGCCGCTTTGTCGGGCGAGGAACAGGGGCTGCTCGGCGGCAAGATCCTCGCCGAACATGCCAAGGCGCAGGGCTGGAACGTCGTCGCCAATTTGAACAGCGACATCATCGGCAATAGCTGCGGGTCGGACAAGGTTTGCGACGCGAATACCGTGCGGGTGTTTTCCGAAGGCCCGCGCTGGCAGGGCCGCGAAGACCTCGCCGGACCCCAGCGCAGCCGTGGCGGAGAAAACGACTCCCCGTCGCGCAACCTGTCGCGCTTTCTCGACAGCCTCGCCGAACGCTTGCCGAGCATTGGCCTCGACGTCCGCCAGATCTGGCGCAACGACCGCTTCGGACGCGGCGGCGACCACACCGAATTTTTGAACGCCGGCTACCCCGCGGTCCGCTTCTCGGTCGCGGTCGAGGATTATGACCATCAGCACCAGGATTTGCGCACCGAAAAAGGCGTGAAGTTTGGCGACACCGTCGACGAGATGGATTTCCCCTATTTGGCGAAGGTCACGAAACTCAATGTCGCCGCGCTCGCGGCGCTCGCCAGCGCCCCGCCGCCACCCGAGCCCAAGGTCGAGGGCGCGGTTAGCACGGATACGACAGTGACTTGGCCTTCGCCTGCCGAACGATTGGGGAACGTGATCTATCGGCGGCGCACCGATGCCAGCAGGTGGGAGGCTATCCCGGCTGACGTTCGTCGCGAACCGATCGTATCCGTTCGGGAAGTTGCCAACCCCGCGACCGGCCAACGCGACGGCTCCGGCAGTGGCGTGATACTTGGCCAGGTCTTGAAGGGTGTCCGCGTCGACGACTGGCTGTTCGGCGTCTCGTCGGTGAGCAAGGACGGCTATGAAAGCCCGGTCGCGAGCGCGGTCCCGGGCGGAGCATTCCGACCTTATGTCGCGCCGCAGGCGAAGCCTTGAGTTCGTCGTTGCGAGCGCAAACGAAACAATTCCGTTTCTTGACAAGAAGGGTCGCTGGATTGCTTCGCTTCGCTAGCAATGACGGTTAAGACGCCACATGCCCCGTCAACATCGCCCCTCTGCCGGCTTGCCGACCCCCAAGCAGATTCTCGACTTCATCGCCGAGTCCGGCTCGTCCGCGGGCAAGCGCGAGATTGCGCGCGCTTTCGGGCTGTCCGGGCATGAAAAGATACTTCTCAAGAGCTTGCTCAAAGACATGGCCGACGAAGGATTGATCGATTCGGCCCCGGGCCGCGCCTTTCACCAGGCGGGCGGGGTGCCCAAGGTAACCGTGCTGCGCGTCATCTCGATCGAAGACGGGCAAGTCCTCGCGACGCCCGAGAGCTGGCACGCCGACACCCCCGCGCCGCGGCTCAGGGTGGTTGAGCGCGGCCAAGGGAAGACACGCCGCTCGGCGTTGGCGCTGGGCGACCGCGTCCTCGCGCGCACCGAGGAGGCCGGCAACGGCCATGTCGCGCACGTCATGAAGAAGCTCGAGCGCTCGGCCGATCTCGTGCTCGGCGTCGTCCGCGCCGAGGGCGAGCGGCTGTTCCTGTCCCCCGTCGACAAGCGCGAGCGGCGCGAGTTCGCCATCACCGACTTGAAGGATGCCCAGCCCGGCGACCTCGTCCTGGCCGAGCCGGGGGGCAAGCCGCCGCGCTTTACCGCGCGCGTCGACGCCGTGCTGGGCGATCCGTTCGCGCCGCGCAGCTTTTCGATGATCGCGATCCACAAGCATGGGCTGCGCGACGAATTCCGTGATTCGGCCATCGAAGAAGCGCATGAGAATGCCAAGATCGACCTCGGCGCGCGCGAGGATCTGACCCATTTGCCGATCGTCGCAATCGATCCCGAGGATGCTCGCGACCATGATGACGCGATCTGGGCGAGCGCGCGTGATGGCGGTGGGTGGGACGCGATCGTCGCGATCGCCGACGTCAGTTTCTATGTCCGCCCCGGATCCGAACTCGACCGCGAAGCGCGGGCGCGCGGCAACAGCGTCTATTTCCCCGACCGCGTGGTGCCGATGCTGCCACACGAATTGTCGTCCGATATCTGTTCGCTGAAGCAAGGCCAGGTTCGCGCCGCGCTCGCCTGCCACCTCGTGATCGGGGCCGACGGCGCACTCAAGGAATGGCGATTTGCGCGCGCCAAGATTTGCGTTGCTGCAAACATTGCATATGAGAATGCGCAGGCGGCAATCGACGGGGCCGAGGGGCTGGTCGAAGCCGAGCTCGTCAAAACTGCCCTTCAACCTCTTTGGGACTGTTGGACCGCGCTGCTCGCCGCGCGCAACCGGCGCGAGCCGCTCGAGCTCGATCTGCCCGAACGCCGCGTGGTGCTCGACGAGAAGGGCCGCATCATGTCGGTCGCGCCGCGCGAACGGCTCGACGCGCACCGGCTGGTCGAGGATTATATGATCGCCGCCAATGTCGCCGCGGCCAAGGCGCTCGAAAAGAAGAAAGCGCCGGTGATGTACCGCATCCACGAGGCGCCGGGGCGCGAGAAATTGACCGCGCTCAAGGATTATCTCGCCACCTTCGGGGTCGAGTTCGCGCTTGGCCAGGTGATCAAGCCTTCGACCTTCAACCATGTCCTCTCCCGCGTTGGCGATCATGACGCCCGCCCCGAAATCATGGAGCAGGTCCTGCGCACGCAGATGCAGGCCCGCTACGGCCCCGAGGCGCTTGGCCACTTCGGGCTCGCCCTGCCGAGCTACGCGCATTTTACCTCACCGATCCGGCGCTACGCCGATCTCCTCGTCCACCGCGCGCTGGTCAGCTCTTACAAGCTTGGCGAGGGCGGGTTGCCCGGCGCCGATGCCGACAATTTCGCTGCCATCGGCGAAGCGATCTCGATGCTCGAGCGGCGCGCGATGGAGGCGGAGCGCGATACCGTCGATCGCTATGTCGCGGCCTTTCTGGCCGATCGCGTCGGGCAAATCCTGCCGTGCCGCATCAGCGGAGTGCAGTCGTTCGGCTTCTTCGCCACCGTCGAGGGGCTTGGCGGCGACGGGCTCGTCCCTGCGGCGATCCTCGGCCAAGAATATTTCCGCTACGACGAAAAAGCGCGCGCTCTGATCGGCGACGATACGGGAACGACTTTTCGCCAGGGGCAAAAAATCGAGCTCAAGCTGTCGGAGGCCAACCCCGCGTCGGGCGCGCTTAAGTTCGAGCTTCCCGAAGGCAAATATGGTGGAGCGCCACGCGGACCGGCGCGCAAGGACCGAGTGCGCGGCGGTCAGACCAAGGGCGGGCAGGCCAAGGGCGGGCTGGCCAAGCGTGGCCGCCCCGCGAACATTCGTCACCAAGGGGGCAAGCGCCAAGGAACTTGAAGATCGCTCAAAGCTTCAATGGTCATGGAAAAGCACAACATCGCAATCGTCGTCGGCTCGCTGCGCCAGGAATCGATCAACCGCAAGATCGCTGATGCGATGTGCGCCATCGCCGCCGACCGGCTCGACTGCACGATCGTCGAGATCGGCAATCTGGCGCTGTTCAACCAGGATCTGGAAGCCGATCCGCCCGCCGCCTGGGTCGCTTTCAAGCAAGCGATTGCCGCCGCCGACGGCATATTGTTCGTCACGCCCGAATATAATCGCACCATCCCCGGCGCGCTGAAGAATGCGATCGACGTCGGCTCGCGCCCTTACGGCAAGAGCGCGTGGGAGAAGAAACCCGCCGCGATCGTCACCGCTTCGCCGAGCGGAATCGGCGGGTTCGGTGCCAACCACGCGCTTCGCCAGTCGTGCGTGTTCCTCGACATGCCGGTGATGCAGCAGCCCGAAGCCTATCTCGGCGGGGTGACCGACGAATCGTTCGGCGAGGATGGGTCGATCGCCAATCCCGCGCTTGCCAAGGTGGTCAAGCGAGTTGCGAACGCCTTTGCCGATTGGGTCGGGCTGATCAAGTCGGGCCGCGCCGCGCTGGCCGGCGACCCCGCGCACGAGGGTTAAGTGACGCGCGACCGCAAGCCAAAGCGCGGCTGGTCGTAGGCGCGCGTTTCGAGCAAATCGGCAATGATGTCGACCGCGCGCCACATGTCGACATAGCCATTGTAGAGTGGCGCAAAGCCGAAGCGGACCAGGTCGGGCTCGCGAAAATCGCCGATCAGCTGGCGCTCGATCATCGCCTGCATCAGCGGATAGGCGTCGCGGTGGGCGAAGACGAGGTGACTGCCACGCGCGTCGGCGTCACGCGGGCTGGCGAGGATCATTTCGGGACATCGCTCCTCGACCAGTGCGATGAGCAGGTCCGATAGACGGCGCGACTTGGCTTCGAGGTCGGCCATCGATACGCCGTCGAAGGTCGCCAGCCCCGCTTCGAGCGCTGCCATCCCGATGATCGACGGGGTGCCTGCCTGGAATCGGGAAATGCCCCGGGCGGGGCGGTAATCGGCCTCGAACGCGAACGGATCGGCATGGCCGAGCCACCCCGACAGCGGCGAGGCGAGCTCCGCTTGCAGTGCTTCGGCGACGAACAGGAAAGCGGGTGCTCCAGGACCGCCGTTGAGATATTTGTAGCCGCACCCGACCGCCAGATCGGCCTTCGCGCCATTGAGGTCGACCGCGACCGCCCCCGCGCTGTGCGACAGGTCCCACACCATCAACGCGCCCGCGGCGTGAGCGGCGGAGGTGAGCGCCGTCATGTCATGGCGGCGGGCGCTGCGATAATCGACGTGGGTCAGCATGACCACCGCAGTATCGGCGTTAATCGCGGCTTCGAGCGCGTCGCACTCGACCGTGCGCAGTGTAGAGCCGTTCAGGCCAGAGAGGCCTTGTGCGATATATAGGTCAGTCGGGAAATTGCCCGTCTCGCTGAGGATCGTCGATCTACCGGGGCGGGCGGCGAGCGCGGCGGCGAGCAGCTTGAACAGGTTGATCGAGGTTGAATCGGTAACCAGCACTTCGCCGCGCCGAGCGCCGATAAGCGGCGCGATTCGGTTGCCGAGCCGCTGCGGTGCGCCGATCCAGTCATGCTTGTTCCAGCTCGCGATGAGGTCTTCGCCCCATTGCCGCTCGACCGTGGCCGCGACTGCCGCCGCCGTCGCGCGGGGCAGCGCGCCAAGCGAATTGCCGTCGAGATAAATTACGCCTTCGGGCAGAATGAACCGCTCGCGGCAGTGCGCCAGCGGATCGGCGGCATCGAGCGCCCGCGCCTCGTCGAGCGTCACTACCGATTCGTCATCCCCGCGAAAGCGGGGACCCAGCGCGTCAAGAAAAACTGGGTTCCCGCTTTCGCGGGAATGACGAGTGAGAAGCAGGTCACAGCTTGGGGAGCGTGACGCCCCTTTGCCCCATATATTTGCCGGCGCGGTCCTTGTAGCTCGTCTCGCAGCGCTCATTGCCCTTGAGGAACAGGAACTGGCACGCGCCTTCATTGGCGTAAATCTTGGCCGGCAGCGGGGTGGTGTTGCTGAATTCGAGCGTGACATGCCCCTCCCAACCGGGCTCGAGCGGAGTCACGTTGACGATGATTCCGCACCGCGCATAGGTCGACTTGCCAAGACAAATCACCAGCACGTCTTCCGGCACGCGGAAATATTCGACCGTGCGGGCAAGCGCGAAGCTGTTCGGCGGGATGATGCAGCAATCGGTCTTGCGATCGACAAAGCTGTTCGCCGCAAAGTCCTTGGGATCGACGATCGCGCTATCGACGTTGGTGAAGATCTTGAACTCGTCGGCGACGCGGGCGTCATAGCCGTAGGACGACAGGCCATAGGAAATGCACCCGTCACGGCGCTGCGCCTCGACGAACGGCTCGATCATGTTGTGCTGAAGCGCTTGTTCGCGAATCCAGCGGTCGGAAAGAATGCTCATGGGTGGTGGCGTAGCGGTGCGAACTCTTGCCGTCACCCCAGGGCAGGCTGGGGTCCAGATTCGGCGCGTGGTATTCACTCGCCAATCTCGGCCTGACATAGGTTGCCAGCCTCCGCTGGCACGACGGCAGATTAATTGTTGAGCAAAAAGGCCGGAATTGCTTGCTTGTCCCTAGTCTTATCCACAGCGGCGTTTGATCGGCCACCAACCTATGCCTTAGGGTGCCTTCATGGCCGAAATCATCCGACTTAACGAACCCGCTCCCGTCCCCGCTTCGCCGTCGCTACCGCAGAATATCGAGGCGGAGGCGGCGTTGCTCGGCGCGTTGATGATCGACAATCGGCTGGTCGAGGACGTCCAGCTGCGGCTCAAGCCGCACCACTTCTTCGAGCCGCTGCACGGGCGGATCTATGAAGCGGTGCTGCGTATGACCGACAAGAATATGGTCGCCAACCCGGTCACGCTAAAACCGATCTTCGAAGCCGACGAGGCGATGCGCGAAGTCGGCGGCACCGGCTATCTCGGCCAATTGACCGGGTCGGGGGCGGCGGTGATCGGCGCGCGCGATTTCGCCGCGCAGATCTACGACCTTGCCTTGCTCCGCGCCTTGGTCGGGGTCGGCCGCGACATGGTCGAAAGCGCGCTCGACACGTCCGAGGAAGTCGCCCCGCTCGCCCAGATCGAGCGCGCCGAGACCGAGCTTTACCGCGTCGCCGAACAGGGCGGCAACGAGGGCAAGGTCAAGAGCTTCGGCGAGGCCAGTCAGCTCGCCATCCTGCAGGCCGAAAAGGCGCTCAACAGCGGCGGCGGCCTGTCCGGGGTCACGACGGGGCTCGACGGGATCAACGCCAAGATCGGCGGGCTCCACAAGAGCGATCTGAGCATTCTCGCCGGGCGGCCTGGCATGGGCAAGACCGCGCTCGCTACCAACATGGCATTCGCCTGCGCCCAGCGCTTCGTCCGCGACCAGGAGGATGGCATCGAGCCCGCCAAGTCGGCCGGGGCGGCGGTGGCCTTCTTCAGCCTCGAAATGTCGGCCGACCAGCTTGCGACGCGAATCCTCGCCGAACAATCCGGAATCAGTTCGGAAAACCTCCGCACCGGCAAGATCAGCCAGCAGGAATTCCGCCAGCTGGCGCGCGCCGCGGGCGAGCTCAGCACCTTGCCGCTGTACATCGACGATACCCCCGGGCTGACCATCGCCGCGCTCCGTGCCCGCGCGCGACGGCTCAAGCGCCAGAAGGGGATCGGGATGATCGTGGTCGATTATCTGCAATTGCTGTCAGGGTCGGGCAAGGGCGGATCGAACGAAAATCGCGTCCAGGAAATTTCCGAGATCAGCCGCGGGCTGAAACAGCTCGCCAAGGAACTCGACCTGCCGGTGCTCGCGCTGTCGCAATTGAGCCGCGCGGTCGAGCAGCGCGAGGACAAGAAGCCGATGCTGTCCGACTTACGCGAATCGGGCTCGATCGAGCAAGACGCCGACATCGTCATGTTTGTTTATCGCGAGGATTATTATGTCGCCGCGAAGGAGCCCAAGCGGCCGCTCGACGGTGACGACGCCAAGGTGTTCGAAGCGCACGAGCAATGGGCGCGCGACATGGAGCGGGTGCACGGCATGGCCGAGCTGATCGTCGCCAAGCAGCGCCACGGCGCGACCGGCAAGGTCCGGATGCGCTTCGACGCGCGAGTGACCAAGTTCAGCGACCCCGCCGACGAAGGCTATATGCCGGAGCTTCGGGGGTAGCGGACGTCGGCAAATAACACATTGCGGACAATCACGAACTCATCCAAATTACGAGCAATGTTCGCGAAAGGATTGGTCGACATAGCCTATGCCCTCCAGCGGCAGGCTTGGCGAGTTTTTCGCCCGAAAACACGCGGCGTTAAGATCATGCTTTTCAATGCCGACGGCGAGCTAGTTTTGATCCGAAACGCATACGGATCTTCCGATCTTTTCGTTTTTCCGGGCGGAGGAATTAGACCATTTGAAAAGCCTGCCGTCGCTGCTGTGCGAGAGGTTCGCGAGGAGTTGGGCCTAAACGTTCTCGACCTTCGATTCAGGTCGCAGCACTTCAGTTCGGCCGAAGGCAAACGAGACCAAGTTTTTCTGTTCGAAGGCCTGATTGATCGTGAACCGACCATAGACAATTGCGAAGTGCGAGAAGCGCGCTTCGTTGCGATGGATCGCGTTCCACCAGCTACGTCTGCTGCCACACGTCGTCGCATCGAAGAATATCTCGGCCACCAACAACCAGACGGAGTTTGGTGATCACGTATCCGGTCGGCTTGCACCCTTAGCCGACGTCACCCGGCGCCTTACCGGTCGCGCACCCGGTCATCATCCGGAACATAAGCGTCACGCAGTCCCTCGGTAATCCCGCCGCGCGCCACATCGGCTTCGACGCTGGTCACCGGATAAGCGCAATAATCGGCGGCGTAATAGGCGCTCGGGCGGTGATTGCCGCTCATGCCGACCCCGCCGAACGGGGCGCTCGACGGGGCGCCGTTGGTCGGGCGGTTCCAGTTGATCACCCCGGCGCGGACGTTGGCCCAGAAGCGGTCGTAGAGCGCGGGATCCTTTGACAGCAGGCTCGCGGCGAGCCCGAAGCGGGTGCGGTTGGCCTCGTCGATCGCGGCGTCGAAATCCTTGACCCGGACAAGCTGAAGCACGGGGCCGAACAATTCCTCGTCGAGTTGGTCCTTCGCATCGGTCATGTCGATCAGCGCGGGGGTCAGATAGGGGCGCTCCTCATAGGGTCGATCGAGGCGGCGGATCGGCTTGCCGCCCTTCATCATCAGTCCGAGGAAGCGATCCTGGAGAATGTCGGCGGTGACGAGGTCGATCACCGGGCCCATGAACGGCTGCGGGTCGGCGTGGGGGTGGTCGACGATGATCCGGTCGATTAGCTTGACGATCTCGGCGATGAGCGGCTCGTGATTGCCGTCCTCGACGATCAGCCGCCGCGCGGCGGTGCAGCGCTGCCCGGCCGAGAGGAACGCCGACTGGACAATGATCGCCGCGGCGGCGGGCAGATCGGCGACGTCCCACGCCACGATCGGGTTGTTGCCGCCCAGCTCAAGCGCCAATATCTTGTGCGGCATCTCGGCGAATTGGCGTGCAAGCGCCGCGCCCGCGCCGGCCGATCCAGTGAACAGCAAGCCGTCGATCCCGGGTTCGGCGGCAAGCGCCTTGCCCTCGGCAACTCCGCCGATCAGCAGCCGGAGGACGCCGTGCGGCACCCCCGCCTCGTGGAGGCAGTCGACCAGCATCGCGCCCGACGCGGGGGTTTTCTCCGATGGCTTGAACACCACCGCATTGCCGGCGAGCAAGGCGGGGACGATATGGCCGTTGGGAAGGTGCGCGGGGAAATTATACGGCCCGAGGACGGCGAGCACGCCGTGCGGCTTGTGGCGCACCGCGACCTTATTGCCCATCGCCGCTTCCAATCGCCGCGTCGGGGTGCGTTCGCTATAGGCGTTGACCGAGATGTCGACCTTGTTAATCACCGCGCCGACTTCGGTCAGCGCTTCCCAATAAGGCTTGCCGGTCTCACGCGCGATGAGGTCGGCGAACGGTTGTTCCCGCGCCCGCACGACATTGGCGAAGCGGCGCAGCGTCTCGGTGCGATAGGCGACCGAATGCGCCGCCCATTCGGGCCAGGCGGCGCGCGCCGCAGCGACCTCGGCGCTCGCATCGCCGATCGGCCCGGACCATATTTCCGCGTCCGTCGCCGGCTCGGTCGAAATTAAACTTTCGCTCATCACGCTCCCGCCCACCCGGCGCTGCTCCCATGCCGCCGCGCGCCGGTCAAGCGGCGTCGGCGGTCATGGCGTTCCCCATGCGCCGGATGACAGCGACCTTGTCGTCGAACGCGCCCCAGTCGTCGCGCTCGGCGATCGCCGCCCAGATCGCCTCAACCTCTTCGATCAGCATCGAACAGGGCGCGGCGTCGGACCAATAGTCGTGCGACACCTGATGTTCGCGCCCCGCAAGGGCCGCCTTGAATCGATCGAACGGCGGTGCGGAATAGACCGCGTCGCCGGGGATGCGCCCGCCGCGCCAATCGAAAAACAAGCGATCGATCCCGACCGTTCGGCTGCGCAGCGCCTCGAGCAACGCCGACACCAGTTCGCGGTCGTCGCCGCCATTCCGCGCTACGCCAAGCCGTGCCAACAGCTGATCGAATAGCGCTGTTTCGAACCGCTCGGACCACGTCGCGAGCGCATCAGACAAGGCCGGCCCGTTACCGATCAACGCCAGGCAGCCCGCGAGTTGCGCCACGTCCCACTGGATCGCTTCGGGCTGGCGGCCGAACGCGTAGAGGCCGGCGTGGTCGAAATAAGCGGCCGTGAACCCCTCGTCCCACTCGGGCGCGAACCGCCACGGGCCATAATCGAAGCTCTCGCCGCTGACGTTGATATTGTCGCTGTTAAGCACACCGTGGACGAATCCGGCGGCGATGTACGACGCCGCCAGCCCGGCGGTCGCGGCGCAGACCAGATCAAGCAATCGTACCGGATCCTCGCCCGGCTCATCGTAAAGATAGGTCAGGCAATAGCGCGTCAGCGCCTTGAGCCCGTCGAGGTCGGACAGGAACGCCAGACGCTGGAAACTGCCGATGCGGATATGGCCATGGCTGAGCCGGGTCAGTACCGCCGAGCGCGCTGGCGAGGGCTCGTCGCCGCGGACCAAGGCTTCCCCAGTCTCGAACAAGGCGAAACTCTTCGACGTGTTGACTCCCAGCGCCTCGAGCATTTCGGTGGCGAGGACTTCGCGCACCCCGCCCTTGAGCGTCAGCCGCCCGTCGCCTTGCCGGCTCCACGGCGTCGTCCCGCTGCCCTTGGTGCCAAGGTCGAGCAGGCGGCCGGGCCGCCCGTGCGGCGTTTCGGGAACCTCGCGGAGTTGGGCAAACAGAAAGCCGCGACCATCGCCGAGGTCGGGATTATAATGGCGAAACTGGTGGCCGTGGTAGCGCAGCGCAAGCGGCCGGGGGAGGTTTCCCGCGAGCGGCTCGAATCGCGCGAAATGCCGCTCCCAATCGACGTCGGCGAGTCCGACCCGTCTCGCCCAGCGCCGATTGAGAAACCGCGGGATCGCCGCGGGGAATTCGGCGGGCGCGACCGGATCGTAAAAGTCCGGCCCAAGCGCGACGATGGGTTGCATGGCCTCCATCGGCCCGCGATAGGGGAGGCTCGATCTTGGGGGAAGCGTATATGGCGGACTTTGCCGACCGTTATTGGACGAGTGCTGACGGCATCAAGCTCCATTATCGCGATTATGCCGGCCCGCACGAGCGTCCGCCGATCCTGTGCATTCCCGGATTGACCCGCAACGCGCGCGATTTCGAGCCGGTTGCCGATCGTTATGCCGGCCCGTGGCGCGTGATCGCGATCAACCTGCGTGGCCGCGGCGGAAGCGGGTCCGACCCGGACCCCGCCAATTATCAGCCCAAGACCTATGTCGCCGACGTGATGAAGTTGCTCGACCAGCTCGGCATCGCCGACGCGGTATTCTTCGGAACCTCGCTCGGCGGGCTGTGCACGATGCTGCTCGCCGCGTCCGATCCCGAGCGGATCGCGGGCGCGCTGCTCAATGACATCGGCCCGGTCATCGACCAGGCGGGGATCGACCGCATCGGCTCCTACGTCGGGCAGGACAAGCGATACGCCTCATGGGACGAGGCCGCCGGCGACGCCCGCGAGCGCCACGGTGCGACCTTCGCCCGATGGGGTCCGGGCGAATGGGAGCGCTACGTCCGCCGCATCTGCCGCGAGGAAAAAGGCGAGGTGCGCTTCGATTATGACATGAAGATCGCCGACAATTTCCAGCGCGCGGCGGGCAGCCCGCAAATCGATGCCCGGCCCTTCTACAAGGCACTTGATGGCCGCCCGGTAACCATCCTGCGCGGTGAGCATAGCGACTTGCTCAGCGCGGAGACCGCGGCCGCGATGGTCGCGGCGCTCGACGATGCCGAGCTCGTCACCGTTCCGCACGTCGGCCACACCCCCAACCTCGAGGAGCCGGAAAGCCACGCCGCGATCGACCGGCTGCTCGCCCGAGTGCTCGCGCGCTAGGCCGCGATCCGCCGTAATTTCTCAAGCGCGACCGTGTCGTTTTCCTCGGGCGCCAGCGTCGCGACGAACTTGCCGGAACGGTCCATCAGGAACACGGTCGCGGTATGGTCGACGCTATAGTCGCCCCCCGCCTGCGGCGCCTTGGCGCTGAACACCGCATATTGTTTCTTGACCTGCTCGATCTGCGCCGGGCTTCCGGTCAGCCCGATCACCGGCGTATCGAACAATTTGGCATAAGCGCCGACGTCGGCCGGGCCATCGCGTTCGGGATCGACCGTCACGAATATGATGTTGAAGCCGTCTTCGCCCTTGCCAAGCTGGCGACGCAGCTTGACCAGCCGCGCAAGGGTCGTCGGACAGACATCGGGACAATTGGTGAAGCCGAAGAATATCGCGAACGGCTTGCCCGCCAGGCGCGCACTCGAAAACGGCTGGCCGTCGGCGCCGACGAGCGTGAATGGCCCCCCGATCGAAGCGAGCGGGAGCTCGGTCGTGCGCGGCGCGGGAAGCTGCTCGGGACGGGTGAGCAGGACAGCGAGCGCAGCGGCGGCGACCAGCACCAGTCCCCACAGGATGATCTGCAGCTTGCCGAACATCAGCGCGCGCCCGGCGCGACGATCGCCACCTTGACGGTGCGTGCCCCGGCCTTGGCAAAGCGCAAGGTCAGCCCGATCTCGCTGGCCGCGGTCAGCGGCGTCTTGAGCCCGGTCAGCATGATGTGCGTTCCTCCGGGGGCCAGCGCCACCGTCCCGCCCGCGGGGACCGCAAGCTCGGCCAGCATTCGCATCCGCGCAACGCCGTCAGCGCTGTCGTTGCTGTGGAGCATCGCCGCGCCGGCGTCGCTCGCCACACCGACCAGCCGATCGGCGCCGCCTTGGTTGACGATCCTCGCATAGATCGCACCGCTCGGCTGGTCCGGCGCGGTGGCGCGCGCCCAGGCGTCGCTAACCGCGATGTCGGGGGCGGCCGGGGCGCACCCGACAATGAGCAAGGCAAGGCCAGGGGAGAGCATAAGGGCAAGTCGCATGACCGCGCCCTAATATCCCCGATGGCGATGGGCAAGCCGAGCATGCCCCGCGAATGTCAAAACGGCGCCGTGATCCGGGGACCACAGCGCCGTTCCTAATGCGACCTGGCGTCGCGTTCTAATCTAGACCCTCGCGTCGCTCTTGGCGCGCGAGCTACTATGGCCGCCGTTGGCATAGAGTATGTCACGCACCGCGTGCGCCGAAAGTCCGTCGCCAGTGGCCTCGACCGAAACGAACACGCCGCCGCTGTTGATGCGTTCCTCATAATAATCGGCATCATCGCGATCGACCCCGTGATCGCTGAGGAGTCCGGCGACACCGCCCGCAACCGCACCGACCGCAGCGCCGGTGAGGGCCGCGCCCGGAACAGCGACGCTTGCGATGGCACCAGCGGCGAGAAAGGGGCCGACCCCCGGGATGGCGAGAGCGGCGATTCCGAGCAACGTGCCGGCGCCGGCGCCAAGCGCGGTCTTGCCGACCACGTCGGTTGCCGTTTCGGCGCCGCTACCGTCGCTGACCGTGTTCTTGCCATCCTGTTGGGCGATGACCGAAATTGCGCTGTCGTCCACTCCGGCCCCGCGGAGCTGGCTGACGGCGCGTTCGGCTTCGTTCTGGGTGTCGAACACGGCGGACGCGAGATTCTCGTTCATAGTAGCTCTCCAGATTTGGGTTGAGTGAATGAAACGTCGCTCCTCTCCCGCCGTTCCGCTGCCAATCGAAAATGCCTGGTATCGCTCGTGTCAGATCGTTTGGGCGACAGGATGAACCGAAGCGCTGGGCGGGTCGCGCGATTGCCCGGACACTAGATTAGCTCTGCAAAATTCCTGTGGCAGAGTTTTCGGTAGGTGTCCGTCCAGTGCTCCCGAACGCGAGGCATATTGAGTTCCACTGCGTCAATTATCGCTGCGACAGGTAAGTATCGTGCATTCAGCTGCACACTTTGCGGTATACCAGACGTTGATTTCTAGCTGCTTTGTCGAATGTCTGCTTTCCACCGATTGTGTTGAAAAACTCCCGCTTGAAGTTGTCGTGATGCTCTGATTCAATGTTCCTGCCGAAGCGGGAGATGGTTTGATGATGGGCGAGCGGACGGTAATGCAGGAGGCGCTGTTTTAC
>JALYRH010000063.1 GCA_030855425.1 Pseudomonadota bacterium | reverse complement strand
CCGCCGCGGGATCGGCGAGGCACGCCTCGGTCTTCGCCCGGGGAACACCGCGCATCGCGGCGAAAGCGGGGAAGTCGGCGATTTCCGCCAGCGCCTTGAACTGCGCCTGCGGCGGCTGGCCCTCGAGGGCCTGCATCTGCGCCGGGTCGGCGGTCTGGATCTTGCCGATCCAGTCGGCCTGGTTGGCGTAGAAGGCGCGGGTCAGTCCGAAGAAGCTCGCCGGACCGCCGCATCGCGCGATCAAGGCGGCGGTGATGTCATAGGGATCGCGAACGAAGTTGCGAAACTCGAACGAGACCAGCCCCTTCTTGACATAATTTTCGATCAGCGGCGGTGCGCCCTGCGCTTCGAAATCGGCGCAATGCGGGCAGGTCATCGAGCCGAACTCGACCAGCTTAACCTTGGCGTTGGGATTGCCCATCACGAAGCCACCTTCGGGGGTCTGGCTGACGATCGTCGACCAGTCGCCATTGTTGGGCGCGGCCACCGGGGTTGCCGCAACGCCAGTCGGTGCCGCGGCGGTGTTGGCGGCGCCGGACTCGGCATTGCACGCGCCCAGCGTGACGAGGGCAGCAGCGGCGAGCACAAAGCGGTGGGTGTGGGTCAAGAGATTCTCCGTAGCGGTGGAAGGGGCGGGGAAGGTTCGGCTTTAAGCTGGGGTGCGCCGTCCGAGGTGACAAGCTTTGCGGCGAGCGCTTCGAGACAGGCGCGAAGCCCCGGGTCGGCAATTTCGCGAAGGCCCTCGCCAAGTTCGCGCGGGATCGCGCGCGGGGCCGGGCGGACCGGGCGCTTGACGCTTTCGACGCGCCCCTGGCGAAATGCGATCTTGTCGATCGCGGCATAGCCGAAGAAGCGATTGACCCGCTCGACGATCAGGGGGGTCAGATGCTGCATCAACGGGGCGTGCGCCCCGACCACGGTCAGGGTCAGCGTTCCGCCCGACTTCTTGCCTTGCGGAAAACGCACCGATTCGGGGGTGGAGACATTGGCATAGCGCTCGCCGACGATTTCGGCCCAGCGGCTGACCACCGCTCCCTGGACGAAGCCGAAGCGCTTGAAGGTGACGCCGGCGATATCACTGACGAGATCGCCGGCAGCGCGCGCATGGCCACGGCGCGGGGCGTCGGCGGCGGATACAGCCCGACGCGGAGCGTGATTCTTGAAATCGGTACGCGGGGTCTTCGCCATCGCCGCCGACCATGCCATAGCCTTCCAATGCCCGCCAGTGCCGCGCAGCGGCTTCTCGAACACTATGACCAGCACCAGCGCGCGCTGCCGTGGCGCTCGCCGCCGGGCATCTCACCCGACCCGTACGCCGTGTGGCTGTCCGAAGTGATGCTTCAGCAAACCACGGTGGCAACGGTAATTCCTCGCTTTCGCCGCTTTACCGGGCGCTGGCCGACGATTGCAGCGCTCGCCGCCGCCCCGCCCGAGGAGGTGCTCGGCGAATGGGCCGGACTCGGCTATTATGCCCGCGCGCGCAACCTCATCGCCTGTGCGCGGGAAGTCGCCGCGCTCGGCGCCTTTCCCGCCACCGAAGCCGAATTGCGCAGGCTCCCCGGGCTAGGCGCCTACACCGCGGCAGCAATCGCCGCGATCGCGTTCGGCGAAGCGGCGACGGTGATCGATACCAATGTCGAGCGGGTGATCGCGCGGCTCCACGCGATCGAGCGACCGATCGCCGCGGCGCGGACCGAAATACGGGCGCTCGCCGCTTCGATCACGCCCGCCGATCGGCCCGGTGATTTTGCCCAGGCGATGATGGACCTCGGCGCGACGATCTGCCGACCGCGCAAACCGGCTTGCCCCGCCTGTCCCCTTGCCGAAACCTGCCTGGCTTTCGCCAGCGGATCGCCCGAACTTTTCCCCGCCGCCAAGGTCAAGCGCGACCGTCCGCACCGCCACGGGGTCGCGTGGTGGATCGAGCGTGACGATGCGCTGTGGCTGGTGCGGCGGCCGAGCCGCGGGCTGCTTGGCGGGATGGCGGCGCTGCCCGGGACCGGTTGGGACGGCGCCCCGCCGGTCGAGGCAGCGATCGCCACCGTTCGCCACGGTTTCACTCATTTCACGCTCGACCTGCACCTTGTCGCGCGCGACGAGCCCACGGGCGAAGGGTGGTGGCAGCGCCTCGACCGATTAAGCGAAGCCGGGCTGCCGACGCTCTACCGCCGCGCCGCCGAAGCCGGACTTGGCCGGGAGAGACAAATTGCCTGACCCGTTCTTCGCCGGCCCGGGGCTCGATCGCGCCGATGCGCTTCGGCGCTATCCCGACCGCATTGCCGCGCTCGCCTCCCACCCCAACGCGCGACTCCTCATATGGGACAATGGCGGACCCTTGCTCGACGATGACGGTCGCCTGTCGTGGGGCGCGGTCGAGGGCGATCCGCCACTGTTCCTCGGGCTCGACGGCGAAGTGCCGCATTTCTCGTCGCTCCCGCCGGGCGACGGGTCGATCGACGGCCGGGCGCATTCCGCTTTGCTGGGTCTGCTCGACCCCGGCGATGCGCCGATCTTCGCCGCTGCGCTGAGCCTCGCCAACTGGCATCGACGGCATTTGTTCTGCTCGATGTGCGGGCAGCCGACCACGCCCAACCGCGGCGGTTGGTCGCGCGGCTGCGGGTCGTGCGGGGGCGAACATTTTCCGCGCGCCGATCCGGTGGTGATCATGCTGGTCGAGCATGAAAAGCGGCTGTTGCTCGGGCGCCAGCCGCACTATCCGCCAAGGCGCTATTCGGCGCTCGCCGGATTCGTCGAGCCGGGCGAGACGATCGAGGCCGCCGTCGTGCGCGAAACCTTCGAGGAAGCGGGACTGAAAGTGCGCGACGTGACCTATGTCGCGAGCCAGCCATGGCCCTTCCCCTCGACACTGATGATCGGCGCTCATTCGATCGCCGACAGCGATTCGCTGGCGATCGATCTTCACGAACTCGATGACGCGCGCTGGTTTACGCGCGAAGAGATCGAGTCCGCGATGGCCGGCGACACGGCGGCGCAATTCATCGCGCCGCCGCGTTTTGCCATTGCCTGCACCCTGATCGAACATTGGCTAGCGCGCTGACATGAGCGCGGCTTGAAGTGAGCTACGGGCGGCCCTAAAGGGCTGTGCCACCTACCAACATCCTTCGGCAAGGCCGCTACGGGGTTTCATGCAAGACCATAAGAACACCATCGCCGGCTGGGTCCTGTTCGCGGGCATCATCGTGCTCGGCGCGTCGATCGTGACCGGCGAAGTGTTTCATTCGGGGCGCCCCGAAACGATGGGCTATCCGATCGAAGGCGTGGTGCTTGCTGGCGACGCCGCCGCCGTCGAAGCGCCGATCAATTTCGCCGTTGCCGACGCTGCAAAGGGTGAGCAGGTGTTCAAGAAATGCGCCGCTTGCCACAATGTCGATCCGGGCGGCGCCAATGCGATTGGCCCCGCGCTCTACGGCGTGATGGGCAAGCCAATCGCCGCGCACCCCGGTTTCGCTTTCTCGGACGCGCTCAAGAGCGCTGGCGGAAGCTGGGGATGGGACAATATGTCGGCGTGGCTCGCCAATCCCAAGAAATTTGCTCCGGGCACCAAGATGAGCTTCGCCGGGCTGTCGAACCCCGAGGATCGGGCCAACGTCATCGCCTTCCTCAATTCGCGCAGTGCTTCGCCTCTACCCGTTCCGGCAGCGCCCGCAGCCGCTGCGCCGGCCGAGGGCGCCGCCCCGGAGGCCAGCCCGAACGCCGCCGAAAAGGCCGCCGCGGAAACCGCGATTGGCGGCGGCGCCGAAAAGGCTCCCAACCAGCCGGTGCTCAATCAGGTCGATGCCGAAAAGGGCGGTCCCAAGAACAGCGGCGGCGACGCTGCCAAGGTCGCGCAATAAGGCGATGGCGCGGTGGCAAGCTCAAGCGCCGCCACCGTCGCCATTTGATTCGACGAGCAACCGCACGACCGTCGCGCGCGCGAAATCGAACGCTCCGTCTCGATGGCGACCACGCTTCGTCCAGACATGCCGCCCGGGCGCGGGCAGCATCGCGCGCTATGAGCGGACCAGGCTCCCGGCGCGCTGATCCCCCGCCCTCTGCTCAGGCGTGCATTCATAATGCGCGCACACCGCATCCCACGCTTCGTCGGCGGTCTCGCACCAGGTGATCAGGTCAAGGTCGGCGAGGCTGATCACGCCTTCCTCGGCGAGGCCGCGGAAATCCACCACCCGCTCCCAGAATTCGCGCCCGAACAGCAGGATCGGCAGCGGACGCACCTTGCCGGTCTGGATCAGGGTCAGCAGTTCGAACATTTCGTCGAACGTCCCGAATCCTCCTGGGAACACCGCCAGCGCGCGCGCGCGGAGCAGGAAATGCATCTTGCGCAGTGCGAAATAATGAAATTGGAAGCTGAGGTCGGGGGTGACGAAGCTGTTGGGCAATTGTTCGTGGGGCAACACGATGTTGAGCCCGATCGATTCCATTCCCTCGTCGCTCGCGCCGCGATTGGCGGCCTCCATGAACGACGGCCCGCCGCCCGACGTGACGACGAAGTGACGCTTGCCATCCTCGTCGACCGGGAAGCGGCTCGCCTTGCGCGCCAAGTCGCGCGCAACGTCGTAATAATGCGATTTTGCGACAAGGTTGTTCGCAACCGTGCGGTCCCAGTCGGTCTTGGCCAGATCGAGCAAGGCGCGCGCCTTGGCCGGCTCGGGCACCCGCGCCGACCCGTAGAACACGAAGGTCGAGGCGATGTTGGCCTCGTTCATCAGCAATTCGGGCTTGAGCAGCTCGAGCTGAAAGCGAACCGCGCGCAAATCCTCGCGCAGCAGGAAGTCGGTGTCCTGGAACGCGAGCTTATACGCCTCGCTCTCGGTCTGCGGCGAACTGGGCACATGCTTGGCGGCGGCGGCATCGACTTTCGCATCGGCGAAAATCCGCTCGGGGGGCTTGGGATCGGTCATAAGCGGGCGGCTCTAGCGCGAATGCAGCCGCGCCGGAAGAGAGGCACCATCCGCTTGCGAAATTACGCCAAAAGACCTATTAAGTGGTCATGAAGATTGAACCGATCCTGGCCGATGCGGGCATCAGCATCAGCGAACTCAAGAAAAATCCAAGCGCGGTGATCGCTGCCTCGGATGGCTTCGCGGTGGCGATCTTGAACCGCAATCGGCCGGCGGCCTATCTGGTCCCGGCGTTGCTATGGGAAGAAATACTCGACCGCCTCGACGACATTGAGCTGGCGGAAATAGTGCGGCAGCGGGCGGGCCAGAAGCGGATCAAGGTCTCGCTTGACGACCTATGAACTTGAATTCCTTGAGGACGCTCTCAAGGAATGGCGCAAACTCGACTCCAGCGTTCGCAATCAGTTCAGCCGCAAGTTATCCGAGCGCCTAGCCAATCCCCGCATTCCATCGGCGCGTCTGTCAGGAATGCGCGACTGCTATAAGATCAAACTGCGCAAAGCCGGCTACCGGCTCGTATATCAAGTGTTCGATAGGGATATCGTTGTGCTCGTCGTCCCCGTCGGGCGGCGCGAGCAGAACAAAGTTTACAGGGCGGCGGCGGAGCGGATCGACTAAGCGTTGGGGCCTCTCAAGAGTCGTTTTAGATCGTCGGACATCTCGGCTAAATCGCCCTGTCTCGCAATTTGCTTGTCACTTCCCCCTCGCGTGATCCGGAAGTGTCCGATGTCGACTCGCTCGATCAATTTCTGCTTACAAAGCGCTCTCTTGCTTGCAAAGCGTTGGCTATAATCTGGTCAAGCTTGCTCTCATTAGACCTTTTCGTTGCACGCACTCGATCGGACTCAACGAGCGGCAGCCGGTGCTTCACTGCTTTGATGATTTCAGCGGTCGCAAAAACCGTGCCGGACGCGAGAACATCAAGAATGACGTCCTCGACTTCGGCTGCGAATGCGGCCGGTTCTCGCTCAATACACCCGCGCCTTGGGTTTGATGTAGTCGATGTCGTCGGTCAGCGTATATTCGTGAACCGGGCGGTAGTCGATCTTGACGCCGCCGCCCGCTCCGCCCCAGCCGTCGAACGTTGCGATGGTGTGTTTCATCCAATTCGCGTCGTCGCGATTGGGGAAGTCCTCGTGCATGTGCGCGCCGCGGCTTTCCTTGCGGTTCGCCGCGCAATGCATCGTGACGACGGCCTGACCGAGCATATTGTCGAGTTCGAGCGTCTCGATCAAATCGCTGTTCCAGATCAGGCTGCGGTCGGTGACGCGGACGTCGGCCATCAACTTGTAAATCGCGTCGATCTTGGCGACGCCCTCGTCGAGCGTGCGTTCGGTGCGGAACACCGCGCAATCGGCCTGCATCGCGCGCTGCATCTGCTCGCGGATCGCGGCGGTTGCAGTGTCGCCTTCGGCGTTGCGGAACTTGTCGAGCCGTTCGAGCGCAATGCTCCCGCTGTCCTTGGCGAGCGCCGGTTGCGGCGCGCCCGGGGTAATCACTTCGGCGAGGCGCAGGCCAGCGGCGCGGCCGAACACGACGAGGTCGATCAGGCTGTTCGATCCCAGGCGGTTGGCACCGTGAACGCTGACACAGGCGGCCTCGCCGACCGCGAACAGCCCGGGGACGACGCTGTCGGGATCGCCGTCCTTCAGCGTGACGACTTCCCCATGATAATTGGTCGGGATTCCGCCCATGTTGTAATGCACCGTCGGGGTCACCGGGATCGGCTGGCGGGTCAGATCGACATTGGCGAAGATCTTCGCGGTTTCCGAGATACCGGGCAGCCGCTCGGCGAGGATCTTGGGATCGATATGGTCGAGGTGGAGGAAGATATGGTCCTTATGCTCGCCCACCCCGCGCCCTTCGCGAATCTCCATCGCCATCGAGCGTGACACGACGTCGCGGCTGGCCAGGTCCTTCGCCGACGGGGCATAGCGCTCCATGAAGCGCTCCCCCTCCGAATTGGTCAAATAACCGCCCTCGCCGCGCGCGCCCTCGGTGATCAGCACGCCCGCGCCGTAAATCCCGGTCGGGTGGAACTGGACAAACTCCATGTCCTGCAGCGGCAGGCCGGCGCGCAGCACCATCGCATTGCCGTCGCCGGTGCAGGTGTGCGCGCTGGTCGCGGAGAAATAAGTCCGCCCGTAACCACCCGTCGCCAGCACCACCGCCTGCGCACGATAACGGTGGATCGAGCCATCATCCATGTTGAGCGCGATCACGCCGCGGCATTCGGGGCCGTTGGGGCCGTCTTCCATGATCAGGTCGAGCGCGAAATATTCGATGAAGAAGTCGGCGTCATACTTGAGGCTCTGCTGGTAGAGCGTGTGGAGCATGGCGTGGCCGGTGCGGTCGGCGGCGGCACAGGTGCGCTGCGCGGCGGGACCTTCGCCCATGTTCTGAGTCATGCCCCCGAACGCGCGCTGATAGATCTTGCCCTCGTCGGTGCGGCTGAACGGCAGCCCGGCATGTTCGAGTTCATAGACCGCGGCGGGCGCCTCGCGGCACAGATATTCGATCGCGTCCTGATCGCCGAGCCAGTCCGACCCCTTGACCGTGTCATACATGTGCCACGTCCAGTGATCGGGCCCCATGTTGCCGAGGCTGGCGGCGATCCCGCCCTGCGCCGCGACGGTATGGCTGCGGGTCGGAAAGACCTTGGTGATGCACGCCGTCTTGAGCCCCTTTTCGGCGGCACCCATCGTCGCGCGCAGTCCCGATCCGCCCGCGCCGACCACGACGACATCATAGACGTGGTCGATGATCTTGTAGGCAGTCATCAGGCGGCTCCAAAGGCGATCTTGGCGAGCGCGAACAGGCTCAGCGCCGCTCCCGCGATCGCCGCCATGGTCATGACGAAATGGGTCGCGAGGCGATTGCCCTCGGCATGGACATAATCGTCGACCACGACCTTCATCCCGTCGAGGCCATGCTTGAACGATGCGATCACCAACAATGCCATCGGCACCGCGCCGGCCGGCGCGCGCAGCCATTCGACCAGGGTGACCCGGTCGAGCGCGGGAAGCATCATCAACGAGAACAATAGCCACAACGACAGCAGGACGAGCACCACGCTGATAAAGCGTTCCTCGATCCAGTGGCCGCCGACATTGCCCGCGGCGCCCAGCCCGCGCACCTGGCCAAGCGGGGTCGCGCTGTTGCCCGTGCTCATCGATTGACTCCCATCAGGATGAACCAGGTCACTGCGGTCGCCAACAGCGCGGCGACGATGGTCAGCACCGCGAACAATTTGTTCGTCTTGAGCTCATAGCCCGCGCCCATGTCCATGAACAAATGACGCAGGCCGGAAAAGAAATGCTGCCAGAACGCCCAGGTCAGCCCGATCAACACGACCAAGCCCAGCGGATGCGTCGCGATACCGACGAACTGCTCATGGGCTGGCGCGCCGGCGGCAATCGCCAGCAGCCACCAGGTCAGCAGGGCCAGACCGGCAAAGGTCAGCGCGCTGCCGGTCACCCGGTGGAGGATCGAGACCAGCATGTGCGGGCCCCATTTCCAGATCGTGAGATGCGGCGACAGCGGTCGCGAAGTGGGTGCGGTCATGGGTCCTCGGGCGGCAAAAAGGGAAGCCGTGCCCACCTAGGAGCCATCGGCCCGAGTGGCAAGATTAGCGCTACAGCTAACTTCGCCTTAATCCTTTTGCGCCAAGACCGGGGCTCGACTTCAACGATGGGACTGGCAGACGATGGCAAGCGTGGTTCAAGGGACGAATGGCAATTACGACCTTCCGCGCGGTCTGCGCCTCTACGACGTGGGCGGGGACCTGCCCGAACGGGCGCGGGCCTTGTGGGCGCTGATCAACGACGAAGGCATCGAAATGGCGCGCGAATTCTGGCGCCGCTACGCCCAGTCGCCCGAAGTGCGCGACCCGATCGACGCCGCCCGCATCGAGCATCTCGCAGAACGCATCCTGCCCTATATCGCCAACAAGTTCGAGCGTCTCGAAAGTCCCGAATGGACCCACCAGGCGCAGGAATATGTCGCTCGCGCGCTTGATTCGGGACTGACTCTGTCGACCCTCCTCGCCGGGGTCAGCGCCGAGACCGAAGCCGGGTTCGTCGCGCTGCGCCGCCGGGTCACCGACGAGGCCGAACAGATTCGCTTCGCGCGCACGCTGTCCGACCTCCAGGCGATCGAGATCGATGCCTTCATCCACCACGCCATCTCGATCACCCGCGCCGAAAGCGAAGCCGCGCAAGGCCGGCAGGCCGCCGCCTTCAACCAGAAGGTGCTCGGTGTGGTCCAGAATTTCACCCGCGAGAGCGAGCAGCTCCGTGCCCAGGCGACCTCGACCTCGTCGTCGGCGCGCGGCATGCTGGGCAAGACCAGCGAAGTCGCCGCCGCCGCCGAGCAATCGGCGATCGCGATGCGCGAAGCCGCCCAGACCGCGGCCGGACTGATCCGCGCAATCGAGGATGCTCGTTCCGAAGTCGAAGTCGCATCGGACGTCGCGACCCGCGCCGGGGGCCAGGCGAGCCAGGCGGTCAAGGTCAGCCAGGCATTGTCGAACCATGTCGAGGCGATCGAATCGATCCTCGGGCTGATCCGCGACATCGCCGGCCAGACCAATTTGCTCGCGCTCAACGCGACCATCGAGGCGGCGCGCGCCGGGGACGCCGGGCGCGGCTTCGCCGTGGTCGCGCAGGAAGTGAAGTCGCTCGCCAGCCAGACCGCGCGCGCGACCGACGACATCACCGCCAAGATCACCGCGATCCAGCTCGCCACGCGCCAGACGGTCGAGGCCAACGATTCGATCCAGTCGACCGTCGAGGAGGTCCAGACC
>JALYRH010000008.1 GCA_030855425.1 Pseudomonadota bacterium | reverse complement strand
GGCATATTGGGTCAGGAAGATAGCACTCATCAGCCCAAGTGGGATGGCGACGATCATGGCGATGATCGCGCCGATAAAGGCGGTGCCCCAGAACAAGGGGACCGAACCGAATGCGCCTGACGATCCGGCCTGGTCGGCGCGGAGCGCGGTCTGCGGACTCCACGTCGTTCCGAACAGAAATTCGGTCGGGTTGACCCTCGAAAAGAAGCGCAGACTTTCGAACAATAGCGACAAGACAATGCCGAGCGTCGTCAGGATTGCAATCAGCGATGCGCCGACCAATAGCACCATCAGCCAGCGCTCGACTCCGCTGCGCGCGCGAAACTCGATCTTGATTCGGCGCATCGCGAGCAAGGCGCCGCCCAGGGCAAAAACAATCGCGACCGCGCCGCCGATCAACGCGAAATGGGCTTCTGCCGCGGCGTAGATCGGCGCCAATGCGGTGGACTCGGGATTGAAGCCGGCGGTAATCGCGCCACTGGCGATATCGCGCGCTTCATCGAGAATGGTGTCGCGCTGCATGTCGAAGCCGGGCAACGCCTGTCCCGCTGGCGTTGCCAGCACCGACTGTTCGACCAGCCGCGACTGGATCGGAGTCCAAATGGCCAGAAACAGTAGCGCCGGAAGCGCCGCCCACAAACCGACGTAGAAAGCATGATAGATCGGCAGGCTGTTGAGCCGGTTTGAACGGCCGTCGGCGCCGCGACGCAGCCCGGTCGCTGCGCGATAGGCATAGCCTCCCGCGGCGACGACGATCGCCATGACGGCGACGAGCGCAAGGGTCAGGGTCATGGCGCTGGTCGCCCGTTCAGACGCTTAGTCGAGGGCCGCGGGATCGAGCGGGCTGAGCGCCGCGGCCTGCGCCGTCGCATCGCTGAGGTCGGTGCCACTGAAGGGGACTAGACCGCGCTTTTCAAGCACGCCGCCCTTGCCGATCAGCTTGGCATAGGCCGTGATGAACTGCCTGATCGCCGGCTTTGCGGCGAGGTGTTCGCCCTTGATATAGATATAAAGTTTGCGGCTTCCGGGATAGCTCAGGTCACTGATCGTCACTTCGGTTGGCGCGGTGCCGCCGATCGACACCGGCGCGACCCGATCCAGATTTTCATCGAGGAAGCTGAAGCCGAGCACGCCGAGCGATCCCGGATCGGCCGAGACCTTCTGGACCAGCAGATTGTCATTCTCGCCAGCTTCGACAAAGACGCCGTCTTCGCGGATCTTGGTGCAGATATCCTTTTGCTTGGCTTCGTCCGTTTTCTTCAATTGCTTCATCGCCGGATCGCTCTCGCAGCCCGCTGTCAAGATGAGTTCGGCGAGGCTGTCGCGCGTGCCGCTGGTCGGGGGCGGGCCGAAGACGCGGATCTTGATCGCAGGAAGCGCCGGATTGACGTCCTGCCAGGTCTTGGCGGTATTGGGCTTGCCGAACGGGTTGGCGGCGAGCGCCTTGTAGATATCGGCGGTGGTCAGGTTAAGCGCTGGCTGACCCTTGGCCTGGATCAGCGTCAAGCCATCGATGCCGATCGGCAACTCGATGACGTTCTTCGCGCCAGCCTTCACGCAATCGGCATATTCGCTTGCCTTAATTTCACGCGAGGCATTGACCATGTCCGGAAACTGACTGCCGACACCCGAACAGAACAGCTTGATGCCCGCGCCCGTGCCGGTCGATTCGACAATCGCGCTCGATCCCGGATTGGCTCGCTGAAATTCTTCCGAAACGGCGGTTGTGAACGGATAAACCGTCGACGAGCCGACGATTTTGAGTTGCGAACCGGACGTCGCGCCGCTCGAGCCGTTGCCGCCGCATGCCGCGACCAGCGCGACCAACGGAACGGCGAGCAAGTATTTCGTCATTGCCATTTACTCCTGTCGGGGGCGAGCAACACTCATCCGCAAAATCGTCTTAGTGCTCGGTCCGCGATTCCCTGTGACGGTTTGGTTGCGGTTTTATGACAGCGATTGCGAAAGCGGCAGCGCAACAGTCACTTCGGTGCCAATGCCGAGGGTCGAGCGAATCTCGATCGTTCCGCGATGGCGCTCGACGATATGCTTGACGATCGCCAGCCCGAGCCCGGTGCCGCCGGAATTGCGACTGCGCGCGGCGTCGATCCGGTAGAAGCGCTCGGTCAGACGCGGCAAATGATGCGCGCTGATGCCTTCGCCATGATCACGCACGATCAGTAGTGTGCGTTGGCCTTCGCGCCGAATGATGACGTCGATGTCGCGTTGCTGGGCGGTGCAGCCGTAGCGCAACGCGTTGCCGATCAAATTGTCGGTTAGTTGGAGCAATTGAGCAAAGTCCCCACGCACTGCCGGAATGTCGCGGTCGATATCGGGTTTGATCGTGCACTTCCCCCGTTCGAGCAATGGCGTCGCATGCTCGATCGACAGGCAAGCGACTTCGGCGAGATCGACGCTTTCCTCGGGCGCGTTGAAGCGGTTGGCCTCGATTCGCGACAGGCTCATCAGATCTTCGACGATCCGCAGCATGCGCGTGGCCTCACCGCGGATCGTCTCGCCGAACCGGATGCGCAATGGATCGTCAATCGGAGCGTCCTCGGCGAGGGTCTCGGCATAGCCGATGATCGTCGCCAGCGGGGTGCGCAATTCGTGACTAGCGTTGGCGACGAAGTCGGTCCGCATCCGTTCGGCCGCCTGGACGGCCGAACGGTCGGTGAAGCGGACTAGCGACGCGCCATCGGCCAACGGACGCGAGCTCAAATGCCACGGACGATCCGCTGACCCGATCCCCACGACGTCGATTTCAGCCTCGCGCTGCGACAGGATGATGTCGAGCGCGAGTGGGTGACGGATCGCAAAGCGCAGGTCGCGACCGATAATCGCTTCGCCGAGCAAGGCACGCGCGGCGCGATTGGCGGCGAGCGTCCGCTGGGCGTGAATGATCAATGCGGGCTCCTCGATGGCGTCGAGGATCATATTCGCGAACGCGGAGATGTTGGCCATCGGCGGTATCTAATGCGTACCGCTCGGCTCCGCCAGATCAAGTCTCAAGCAGGCGACGCTGGCGGCGGTGATGGCGATAAGCGCCGGCCGCGATAAGCAGCAGGATGGGATAGCTCCAGAACCGCTCGGCGGCGGCGTAAGCGAGCGGCAGCAGCGACGCGTCGGCAAGCTTGATCGCATGCGCCGCGCTCGCGGTAAGTTGCAGCCCTGCGACCCACAACGGCCAGAAGCGGTTTGAAAATAATGCCAGCACGACAAACGCGGCGAGCGTGGCCAGGTCGACGGCCATCGCTCCACCCTCGACCAATCGGTATCGAGCCGGGCCGGGGCTCAGCAACACCACAGTCAGCGCGGTCGCAACGATGCACACGATCGCGGCAATCCGCGCGACGCGGTCGCCGCGCCACAAGGCATAGCCACAGCTGGCGGAAAGCAAGGTGAGATAGGCGACGATGTTCATTTGGTGATCTGACCGGACCACGCAGCGCGCGGTCCGGTCAATCCTTTTCAGGCGACGACGCGCAGGTCGACCACGCCCTGGGCCGCCGCCGGCGGACATTCGGACGCATCGCCGAAGCTGACCGTGCGCAAGCCGGGGACGAATTGTTTCACCTCGACCAGCGAGGCGTGGCAATCGGCGATCCCGCCACGCGCCGAGACGAGGCCATGGAGCGCACCGGCAAGGTGCTGGAGCGCCTCGTGGCCGGTCGCGGTTGCGACCCCGGCAGCGGCGCGCGCCCGGATCATGCGCAACTGCAGTTCGGCAATTTCGATCAGCGCGGACTCAATCACGTCCTCGACGGCACGAACCTGGGTAGCGACGTCGAAAGCGGCGGATTCAACGATGTACTTGCGCATGACTCATCCTTTCGCAACGGGGACTACTCCGCGTGGCGCCATTACCGTCGATGAAATAGCGCATGGGGTCTCAGCGGGCGACCAGCCGCGACAGGCTTTCGAGACCCGCGAGATACATTCCCGCCGAAAAGGCCGCGCCAATCGCAATCAGGACAATCCAGAGCAGTCGAACCCCGACGCTCATTTCATTGGCGGGCTGGCTCCTTGTGGCAATCGGCAAAGGCAGGGAAGCCCAGCGATCGGCCGGTCTCTGCTCGGTTTCGATCCCGACGAGACTGGTCTCCCCTGCACGGTCAGCGTGCCGAATCTGATTACTGACCGCCCCGTTGTGATGGACGGGGGCAGGGGATCGGTCGATATACGGCGGTTGATGTATCAGCCGTTGATACTCCGGATCATCGCTCGACCGCCTCGTCGCGGCGACCAATCTTGCCGCTTCGCCACGCTTTTCCACCCCTAGGATGGAGCGACTGGCGGACGCGCTGATCAACGGTATGGGATGAGATACCCAGCTTGAGGGCGATTTCTTTGGACGACAGATGCTGGTCGACCAGCGCCAGGCATTGACGCTGTCCTTTGCTCAGTCGCGCCACCCGACTGTGGATCGAATCAGGCAAGGCGTAATCCCCAAGTTGCTCCGCAAGAGTAGCCATAACGCTTCCCCGACAACAGTTGAATTGGCCGGACGACACGTATTAGCATCGTCCGCTCTGCCAAACAGGCCCACGCCGAGTCGCATCGGCTTGGTAACGCACGATACAGCATTTCGTGTTGAAGGAAATTTCGCCACGGCCGGGACTCGCCGCATCGCGCTCAAACCGTGGTGGAGAGGACTGGATTCGAACCAGTGTACGGGAAACCCGGGCAGATTTACAGTCTGCTGCCTTTAACCACTCGGCCACCTCTCCAAGGGGCAAGGCGCGCCCAATGGCTGTCAGGCGCGATGCTGTCAACCGCACGTCCGACAACGGTGAAAGCTTGGTGCGCCCGTCCGCAGCACATCCTTTCGACGGGTCGCCGCGCCGTAAAGCGCGCGCTGCAATCGAGGCGATGTCCCGGCAGCAGCTTGATAAAGCGTGTGAACGGAAACCGCTCCGATCGCTCATCTCATCGATTGAGTAGTTCCTGTTCTTGTGTTGCTGGAGTTCGTCTGCGGTAAGGTGACACCCCAACGAACGTTATGTCAGATGTTCTTGCAAAAGGGGCTTCAGCTGTCCGCGCAGCGCACCCGCAGCTTCTCGAGCTCGACGCGAACGATATTGACGTCGCAACTTGACGAAACAAAGCCAACGCAAGGCTTGCCGGCCATTTGCGCTTTGAGCTCGCGCACGTCAGTGGAGTGGATGATGACGATTGGCAGATCGATCCGCACCGCATGCAATTCGGCAATCACCGCGCCCAGATTTCCGACCGGCAGAGCATCGCTGAGCAAGACAAAATCGAACCGACCTCCGGCCGATCGCAACTTGCCGAGCGCTTCGCGCGCACTCCCGGCGACCTCAGTGTCGAAACCCAATTCGCAGAGGAGGGCATTGGCACCGGCACGACCATCTGCCGATGGAAAAATCAACAAGGCGCGATGCGCGCCGGGTTTGTCGAGCACTTCAAGCACCTTGTTTGAAAGTGCCTCGTGAGTGAACGGCTTGGTCAGCAATTCGACCCCGGCATCGAGCCGCCCGGCGTGGACGATAGCGTTTCGGGCATAGCCGGTGGTGAACAGGATCTGCAGATCGGGGTAAGCCGCCTTCGCGATGTCGGCGAGCTCGCGGCCTGACATGACCGGCATGACCACGTCGGTGAACAGCAAGCGCACTGGTTCTTCCTGGCGCTCGAGCAACCGGAGCGCCGATGGCCCATCATGCGCTTCGAGCACGCGATAGCCGAGTTCGCGAAGGCTTTCGACGGTCAGCATGCGGACATCGTCGTCGTCCTCGACCACGAGTATCGTTTCCTGACCCTCCAGAGCGGATGTCGAAGCCGGCTCTTCGTCCTCGGCGGACTTCAGGTCCGCGATGAGGCGCGGGAAATAGAGCTTGATCGTCGTGCCTTCGCCGATCTCGGAATAGATTTTGACATGCCCCCCCGACTGCTTGACGTAACCATATACTTGGCTGAGGCCGAGTCCGGTGCCCTTGCCTACATCCTTGGTTGAAAAGAACGGATCGAAAGCCTTGGCAATGACATCGGCAGACATTCCGGCACCGGTGTCGGTGATCGACACCTGGACATATTGACCTGGTAGGACTTCGCGCTGCGACGCGGCATAGGCCTCGTCAATGTGTGCATTGGAGGTTTCGATCGTCAGTTTGCCGCCGTTTACCATGGCGTCGCGGGCATTCACCGCAAGATTCAAGATCGCATTCTCGAGCTGATTGGGGTCGACTTCGACCCGCCAGATACCCGCCCCGGCGACCACTTGCAGATCGATTGTTTCACCCAACGCGCGGTCGAGAAGTTCCGACATGCCGGCCAACACGCGGTTGATATCGATCGCGCGCGGCTGGAGCGGCTGGCGGCGAGAAAAAGCGAGCAGGCGCTGGGTCAGGGCCGCCGCGCGATCGGCGCCCTTGATGGCATTGGCAATCGCGCGCGCTACGCGCGGATCGGCGTCCACGCCAAGGCTGCGGCGCGCCATGTCGATGTTGCCCGACACGATCGTCAGCAGGTTATTGAAATCGTGAGCGATGCCGCCGGTCAGTTGGCCGACCGCCTCCATTTTCTGGCTCTGCCGAAGCTGTTCCTCGATCTTGTCACGCTCGGCCATTGCTTCGTCGATGCGGACCGCGAGCGTCTCGTTGAGTTCGCGCAACGCGTCTTCCGCCTCTTTCGCGTAAGTGACGTCGTGGGCTACACCGATAAAGCCCGACGGTGCTCCGTCGGGACCAAAGCGCGGCTGTGAAATGGATCGCATCCAGCAATAGTTTCCATCGCCCCCGCGATATCGCCCCTCGAGAACGAATGGCTTGAGCGAAGCTTCGCCAGCGATGGAGGCCGCGACAATTCGGTCGACGTCGTCGGGATGGATGATCTGCCGCCAGTCGAACTCGATTGATTGTTCATAGGATATCCCGAGGAATTCGACGTATGCCTGATTGACGAAGGAGCGCGTGCGATCCAGCGCTGTGACCCACATCGCTACTGGGGTGCTGTCTGCAATGCGCTTGAACCGCTCCTCGCTTTCGAGAAGAGCAGCCTCGGCTGCGCTCCGCTCGCTGACATCGTTGAAAGTGCAAATGGCGCCATCTGGCTGCCCGTTGCTCAGGATTGGACTCGCGCGATACTCGACCGGAAATGGCGTGCCGTCGACGCGGAAGAACAATTCATCTTTGACATGCGCCGTTTTACCGTGCGTTGCGCATTGATAGATCGGACACAGCTCCTTGGGATAAGGCGAGCCGTCGGGGCGCGAATGATGGATCAGGTCGTGAAGCTTTCGCCCCACCGCATCCGCTTCGCTCTCGAACCCCGTAAGACGAAGGAAAGCTGCGTTGCACAAGGTGGTGACACCTTCGCCGTCTGTGGCGTAGAAGGCCTCGTCGGCCGAATCCAGCAGCAGCTTGAGATAGGCGCGGCTCGCGCTTAGCGCCTCTTCGGCCGCTGTCTGCTCCTCGACATCGGCGTTAGTGCCAAACCAGCGGAGAACATGGCCCCGGTCGTCGCGGATTGGGTCGACCCGCGTCAGAAAGCGTCGATACTCGCCATTGGCGCCGCGCAACGGGAACGTCATCTCGAAGCTCGCACCGTCGACGATGGCACGCTTCCATGCATCAATGACAGGTTCGAGAAAATCGGGATGTTGAACCGATTCCCATCCCCATCCTTCTTGGCTGGCAGGGGTGGTACCGGTATAGTCATACCAGCGCCGATTGAACCAGTAGATCGAGCCGTCGGCGCGCGCGGACCAGCACAACGTCGGAATATTGTCCGCCAACTCGCGAAACCGCTCCTCATTGGCCGCCAGCGCGGCTTCGGCGATACGGCGGGCAGTGTCGTCGCGCACGGTCAGCACGGCGCCGATCTGTTTGCCATCGGCCACGACTGGCTGCGCATTGCCGATCGCCAGGACCTCGCTTCCATCCGGTCGCCTGATCCGCCAGCGCTCGCCAATCACCGTGTCGCCACGCACGGCGCGCGAGAGCGGCAGATCATCTGTCGGATACGGATCGCCGCTCTCCGTCAGCAAGTGATACGTGTCCGTGTAGTCTGCGGGCGGTACGCCGAGTTCGGCTACCCCATGCAGACGGGTTGCTGCTTCGTTGACAAACTGAATCCGGCCGCCGGCGTCGGTGACGATCACTCCCTCGCCGAGCTGATTGAGCACGGCTGATTGAAATGCCGCCGCAGTATCTCTCGCGGTCCGTGCGAGCACGGCTTCCGTCACATCGAAGCCTTCAAGAAAGACGCCGCTGACCGTTCCGGCGGAATCGCGGATCGGCTGAAACACATAATCGACGAAGCGCCGCTCGCTTTTCCCGCTGGCGGGTGAGTCGAGCATGACCGGCTGGGCGTGGCCGGTAACTGCCTTGCCACCCGCGTAAACAGAATCGATCAACTCCAGAAACCCTTGGCCCACGATTTCGGGAAGCGCGTCGCGCGCCGGTCTGCCGATAAGATCTCGACTCCCGACAAGGCGACGATAGGATTCATTGGCGAGTTCGAAGACCAGATCCCGTCCGCGGAGGACGGCAATGAACCCTGGGGCCGCTTCAAATAGAGCGCGCAGGCGTTCTGTTTCGCCAAGCACCTCGGCAGCCGCCGCCGCGGCCGCGGCCTTGGCGTCCTCCGCCTGTTGGACGAGCAGCCGATGATCGGTCCGGTCTCGAACGATCTTGAGATATCCGGTGATATTTTCGCAGTCGCTTCGGTCTGAGCGGATCGGCTGCAATTCGCCGCTTGCCCAAAATCGCGATCCGTCCTTGCGCAGATGCCACCGCTCATCGGAGGCAAAGCCTTCCTCCCGGGCAAGCGCCATCTCCGTTTCGGGACGCCCTGACTGTCGATCCTCGCTCGTGAAAAAAAGCTCGACGTGCTGCCCGATTGCTTCGTCGGCCGTCCAACCGAGCAACTTACAGGCTCCCGGGCTCCAACTCGTCAAAATACCGTGAGTGTCGCTCGAAATAATCGCGAAATCAGTCGCGGATTCAATGATCAGGCGGGCGATATCCGAATCGAATTGAAGTTTGTCGGCAGAATCCGCCATGCGCTAACCTTGCTGGCCCCCGCCAAGCTTGTTAAAACCGCAATCGCAGCCGTGGCGCAAGCGGCGGCGGAAAATAATGCTCGCGCGGTGAGCGGGTAGCAGAGCCTCTCAGGTCACATGCCAGGTCACGACACCAAGCATCGAAGCGATGTGTTTGTCCGAGTGGAAAGGCGGTCAAGTCCACCTTTCGCCTCAACTTACTCGTTTTCGCACGACCTGAACCAGCTTCGATGCCAGGCAAGACTTGGAAAGTGGAGCGGGTGAAGGGAATCGAACCCTCGTCGTAAGCTTGGAAGGCTTCTGCTCTACCATTGAGCTACACCCGCTAAATCAACGACTTAGCTGCTGGCGGCTGATGAGTTTTTACAGCATCCTCAACAGCGCGGCGTTAATCCTGTGGCTCAGTGCCACGACCACGGCGACGTCGTCAACATAGGCGCGGCGGATCTGGCCGACGTTGGCCGGGCGCCAGGCGACGATCTTTGGCGAACGCGGCGTCGGACAGGCCGGTGGGCTGAGCGATGCGCTTGATTGCAATCGTGACGCGGACGTCGTCCAGTTGCATTTCCATCTTGATGCCGGTCTCGTCGTCGTGGCGCCGGGTCAGCAGTGAGAACCGACCTCCAAGCGAACCAACTGAGCCGCCCCTCGCATTTGAGGTTGGTCGCGTATTACCTCGCTGCGGCGATCGTCGCCGGAGCCGATGCCGCGACGATCTTGAGTTCGAGCCGGTGCCGAGGGATCAAATATTTTATCGCAGTCGCCTGGAGCTGGTCAGCGGTAATCGCGGCGATCCGTGCGCGCAGCCCGAGCAGTCGGTCGAGCCGGGAAGGATCCGATTGCGCGCGCGTAACGAGCCCGGTCCAGGCGCCATTTTCGCGCAGCGCGCGCTCGGCGCGCTCAAGCATCGGGTTGCGCGCGCGCGCCAGCAGGTCGGCGCTGATCGGGGCCGAGCGCAACTGTGCGGTAGCGGCATCGATCGCGGCGCGGACTTCATCGATCTTGTCAGGGGCAACCACTGCCGAGGCGTTGAGCACCCCGAAGCCGGGGTAAGTGTCCGACAAGGTCGATCCGACCGAAGCGCCATAGCTGTCGCCCAATTCCTCGCGCACTTTGTCGATCAGCATGATCTGCAGCGCGCTGGACAATAATCCGAGCTCGGCGACGCGGACCGGGTCCTTGTCATCGTCGGTCGGCCACGCGGCAATCACCATCGCCTGGCCCGCGGCACCATTGTGGGTCAGCGTGATCGGGGTTCGATCGGTACGGAAACGCACCACGCGAGCGGCGGCATAATCGGGTGCGGCAGCGGCGCGTGCCGGCAATGCGCCAAAAGATTGTGCCACCGCGGCAATTGCCGCGGCCTCGTCAATGTCGCCGACGATGCCGATGTCGATCGGAGCACTGGCGGCGATCGGGGCATAGGCGGCCTTAGCCTCGGCCAGGCTGCGCGCGACGAGCGCTGCTCTCGGCGGCAGTCCGAAGCGCGTGTCGCCATTGGCGTAGATCACCGGGACCAAGGCGCGCGCAATTCCCTGCGGCTGCGAGCGGGTCTGCGTGTCGATCAGCGGGACGATATTGGTCCATTGGTCATAGGCCTCGGGCCGGTAGCCCGGATCGAGCAGATAGGCCGCGCTGAGCTTGAGCTGCAGCGCGAGGTCTGCGGGGGTGGTCCCCCCGGCCGAAACGAATGCGTCGTCATCGACCGAAGCGCCGAGCGTGACGACCTTGCCCGCCAGCAACTGCTTCAGATCGTCGCGCGATTGCTTGCCGGTCCCGCCGAGCGACGAGGTCGCGCTCATCAGCAGCCCAAGCCCGGGCTGGTCGATCGGAAGCGCGAGCTGCCCTCCCGCCAAGCGCACTTCGAAGCGGACCCGGCCCTGCTCGAAGTCGGTCTTCTTGAGGTTGAGCCGGACATTGTTGGCGAAGCGGATCGTGCGCACCCCGGCGGCGGCGATGCGCTGATCGGCGACCACCGTCCCCGCCGCGCCAAAGTGGTCATAGGCGAACGCCGTGACGCCAGAGTCGGCGCGGGGCGGGACGGGTGCCGCGGCGCTGCGGGAGAAGACGCTTGCGAGCTGTTGGGGGGTGCCGACCGGCTGCTTCGCGCTGACGAACACCACCGGGGCGCTGCCGCTCCATAACGCGCGAAACTGGGCGTTGACCCGCGCCAGCGTCACGCTCGGCGCGAACGCCTTATACTGGGCCAGGCGCCACGCTGGAGTGGTGACGAAATCCCGCTTGGCGATGCTCGCGACAATCGAGTTGGCGAGCGCCTGGTTTCGCCGCGTATCGGATTGCGCGGCGGCGGTTTCGAAGGTAGTCGTGAGGTTGGTCATCGCCTGCTTGAGTTCGGGCGCGGTGAAGCCGTGGAGCGTGGCGCGGCGCACTTCCTGCTCGGCGGTGGCGAGCGCGGCATTCCACGCGCCATCCTTGGCTCCGAGCGCTACCGTGGTGCTGAGCGCGGCATTTTCGACCCTCCCGACGCTCATCGACCCACCGAGCAGTACCGATCCCGGCGCGGTGGCGAGCCGTTCGAGGCGGCGATTGAACATCGCGCTGGCGATCGTGCGGATGATCTGTTCATTGCGTTCGGCGACGGTGTCGGCGGGGTCGGCGAGCGGGCGATAGAGCGTCAAATTGGCGGAGTTGGGCATCGCCTTGTTGATGTAGCTACCGAACGCCGCGGGGCGGGTCAGTTCGACCCGGCCGCGGGGCAGCGGCGCACCCGCCGGGCCGACCCCGCGCCAATCGCCGAACTTTGTTTTGACCTGTGTCTCGATCGCGGCCGGATCGACGTCGCCGACGATCACCAGCGTGGCCAATTCGGGGCGATAATAACGGTGGTAGAGATTGGCAAGGCGCGCCGCGGGGGCGGTGGTGATCACGGGGATGGTGCCGATCGGCAGCCGCTTGCCATAAGGGGTGTGCGGCGTCTGGAAATTGAGCATGCTGGTCAAATGGTGAAGCTGGAAGCTATCGCGCGCGCGGCGTTCGCCCTCGATCACCCCGCGTTCGCGCTGGACCGCGGCGGGGTCGAACTTCACCTCGCTCGCGACCTCGCGCATCAGAAACAAGGCGGTGTCGATCCGCGCCTGGTCCGTGGCGGGGAGGTCGAGGAGATAAGTGGTGCTGTCGAAGCCGGTCTGGGCATTGGTGTCGGGGCCGAAGGCGAGCCCCTGTCGTTCGAGGATGCGGACCATCTCGCCCTCGGCGACGTTGGTGGTGCCATTGAACGCCATATGCTCAATGAAATGCGCCAGCCCGCGTTCGTCCTCGGCCTCGGCAATCGACCCGAAGCGGAAATTGAGCCGGACCGAGGCGGTGCCCTTGGGCGTGGTGTTGCGCTGGATCGCATAGGCCATTCCGTTGGCGAGCCGGCCGTAGCGGATCGAAGGGTCGGGCATGACATCGGTCAGCGCGATACCCCACGCGGTCGTGGGGCGGGTCGCGTCGGCGGGCTGCCGCGTGGACGCAGGCGTGGGGAGCGCCAGTGCGGCGAGGCTGACGCCGATCGCGGAACGGGACAAATCAACGCGCGATGCCATGATCTTACTCCCCGGCCATGATGGGGCCCGCGCTCAGCCTAGCGCCGAAGGGAAGCAGGGGAAAGGCGATTTGGCAACGGGGCGGCAAGCCAACAGTGTTTGTCGGTTGACCTTGGATACCCGCAATCCACGCTATAGAACGAATTGATGCAGCAACTGGCAGATCGGCTCGGGGTCCAAATCCCTCAATACCTCGACGTCGGGGCTGTCGGCATCGCGCTCGCCCTCTGCTTTCTGGCGTGGGCGGTCGCCATGCTGTCGGGGCGCAGGTTTGGTCCACGGCTTGCGGATTTTTGGTCGAAGGTCGCCGGTGGCAGGGCGGAAGGAATTGCCGCGCGGATGTGCGATGTCACACGCTACGTGGTGGCTGCGCTGGTCCTGGCCGTGGCGGTCTCCGCCTTTCCATGGCCTGACGCGGCAGAATTCATCTTAGGCTTTGCGCTCGCTCTATGGGTGGGATTGCTCGTTCGGACGCTAATCCGGGGGCTGCATTTGCCGCGCTGGGCCGCCCTGCTGCTCGCTGCTACCGCCTTCGTGGCGATACTCGCCGATGTAATCGACGGCCTCGAGCCCGTCACGCGCGTGCTAAACCAAGCGGGTTTTTCGGTTGGTAGCACGCGTCTCACCTTACTCACCGTGCTGCAGGCGGCCGTCGCCCTGCTCATCCTGCTCGCCGTCTTCCGGCTGATCGGGCGGGTCGTGAATCATTCCATCTCGCGAGCCGTCAGTCTTGACGCCACCCAGAAGCTGCTGGCGCAGAAGCTGGTCGGTGTTGTGCTGCTGATCGCGGCATTCTTTATCGGCATAGATCTGGTCGGTGTCGACCTCACGGCCCTCGCAGTCTTCTCCGGAGCATTCGGACTGGCGATCGGCTTCGGTTTCCAAAAGACCTTCGGGAATCTGATCGCGGGCATCTTACTTTTATGGGACCGGTCGATCAAACCCGGCGACGTGATCGCCGTCGGCGACAGCTTCGGACATGTCACGAAGATTGGCGTCCGCGCCGTTTCGATCGTCACCCGCGATGGCAAGGAGCATCTGATTCCAAACGAAAATCTGATGACGCAAGAGGTGGTGAACTGGTCCTATTCAACCACTAACGTCCGCGTGCACATATCGGTCGGCGTCAGCTACAATTGCGACATCGGTCTTGCGCAAAAACTGATGATTCAGGCGGCCAGCGAAGCGGGACGAGTCCTTGAATCGCCAGCGCCCAACGTTTGGCTTCGCGAGTTTGGGGATAGCGCTGTCGTTCACGACATTCTGGTGTGGATCAGCGACCCGGAAGGGGGCGTGGGCAACGTGCAGTCCGAAATTCTCAACCGTTTGTGGGTGTTGTTCAAGGAAAACGATATCCAGATCCCATTCCCTCAACGCGATATTCATGTGAAGGATTGGCCGACGCCGCCGCAACCATAAGGACTTGGGTAGCCTCGACCGCACTGCGGCGGAGGCCAGCCAAGGGCAATGTTCCACCTTCCGAAGAATCATCACACGTGCTCGGGCGGTAACTGGTAGCCCTTGGCATGCCCTACGCAGGCTGAGTCCCTGCGCAGAGGGCGGTCCAATTCTCGAACATTCCTGGCTGGGATTCGGGCACGATTCGATGCGCATCGCCAAAAATGAAGAAGCTCAGCGGCTCTCCGTGGGCGGCAAATTGCTGCGGCGGTATGCGGGTTGTTGCGCCGCTTTCGCCTTCCACCGAGCCGCAATAGCTTATCTGTCCATCGGCTTCGCGGCCAACCCACACTGTTGCCTTGAGCGGAACGTCCTGGCCAAGGCCGAGACGCTCCCGCGCACGCTCAACCGCCGCTCGTTCGATATCGCGGGTTGATAACTCCGTGGTGTCGCAGGCGGCGATGCTCGACACTCCCGCCAAGCACAACACGATCTTTCCAAAACGCACGATTGCCTCCTCTGGGCTCAAGCCAAAATGTTCACCGAGTTTGCGTCTGGATGATGCCGTGCGACACACTTTCGCTGGCGACACCAGGCTCCGCGAGCCATCGCACAAGTGCACCAGCGGCGGCAGCGCCGATCATGTCCATGACCAGGTCGATGATTGTATCTTTCAAGTCGCCAATCATTCCGATCGCATATTCAAACGCTTCCCACGCGAGGCCAGCAGCGAGGCCGACGCCTACCGCAATCCAGATGAGTTTGTCGCCCGCTTGCGGCCGCTGGCGCAGGAACAGCCAACCGGCCGAGGCCAGTCCAGCGAAAGTCGTGAAAGCATGCACGATCTCGTCGAACATCGTTCTGTCGCGCCAAAGGTCGAAAACATAGCCAGCGGTATTGACCACGGCGGCAATGATCAGAAGCAGGCCAAACAGGGGAGGAAGTGTTCGGCGGAAAATAAGAGCCAGCACACCTATCGTGGCGCACGCCGCCCAAGCCGCTGCGCCCATCCAATTGTCCTCCGCCACCGAAAAGGCGCTTCCAAACAAAGCAGCTACCACTAGCAGTAGGCAGCTGACTGCCAACACCGAGCTACCGTGCCATTGCGTCTCGTCGGCAGAATTGAAATCGCGATCCATGAGGATTGCTTCTTTCTTGTTGCAATCTCTACGCGCCCAAAACGGGTGCCCCGCTACGGTGACAAGACCCTCGTGATGTTGATCGACCAAGCTGCCGACGGCTCTCGAAGCGCGTAGAGGTTACTGCGCCGGAGAGCCGTGGATGACCGAGCTACCAGTTACTGCCGGTTAGCGGCTGCCGCTTCGTCGTCGTTGGGTAGGCTGACATCCACCTCCGGAACCTGCACGACGACGTTCTCCGTGCCCACGTTCACTTCGGGTCCGTCAACATCATAAGTCGGGAGTTGCCCACCAGAAGCGTTGACATCGACGTCAGGCACTTCGGCCTCGCGAGTTTGGTCAACGTCGCATGCCGCAAGGCCAAGGCTAACGATTAGCGCGGCGAATTTGATACTCTTGTTCATAATGTCGTCTTTCCAAAGAAAATATAACGACCTCAGACAGCCTGAGGCTCACCAATTCGGCAGTCGAGACTTACCCACAGTCCTTCGTGTCGTGATGGCGGGCGCGACATAAAGGTTAGCATGCGGCAAACGTTGCCACGCGCTCAAGGACGGTTACGCTCATCATCAACACGGTCGAGATCGAGTTCCGCCCAAACGGTGCCCGCGATTCGCTCGAACGGTTCACCAACGCCCTTCCGCAGGGCCGGTTCCTCTCGAAAAACCCGATCTTACCTTCGGGTGCAACAAGGCTCACTTGAGGCGGGAGATAAGCGCTCTTAGCTTGCACTCGGCTCGGCGCTGAAGCGCCCCTTCGTCGTTGCGATATTGCGGTGTTCACGCGGACGAACATTTGGCGCTCCTCGCCTGAATGATAGCGGCCGAATCACCGCTTGCTTCCGGAACGACTCTTCGCGTCAGCGATTGAATCGACTTGGGATCGATCGCAAGCGGAGAGCAGACATGGCGGCACGGCCGAGTTGGCGCGGACAGATCAGGCTGGCGTTGGTCTCGATCCCGGTCGAGATCTTTCCCGCGACCAAGGCGGGACGCTCGATCGCCTTTCACCAGGTTCACGAACCGTCGGGCCAGCGGGTCAAATATGAGAAGGTCGTGCCCGGTATCGGCCCGGTCGATCGCGACGAGATATTGAAAGGCTATGAGGTCGAGAAGGGCGAATATGTCCTGCTCGAGCCCGAGGAGATCGAAAAGGTCAAATTGGAGAGCCGAAAGACGTTGGAGCTGACCCAGTTCGTCGACCTCGCCGACATCGATCCGATCTATTACGACAAGCCCTATTTCGTCGTTCCCGCCGACGATCTCGCGGAGGAAGCATTCGTCGTGCTGCGCGAGGCGCTTCGCCAGAAAAAAAAGGTCGGGATCGGCCAGCTCGCGATGCGCGGTCAGGAATATGTCGTAAGCCTCAAGGCCTGCGGGCGCGGGATGGTGCTCGAAACGCTGCGCTATGCCGATGAGGTCAACAAGGCGGCGAGCTATTTCCGTGACATCGGCGATGCTAAGCCCGATCCGGACCTGCTCGACCTCGCCGCGACATTGATCGACAAGAAATCGGGCGAGTTCGATGCGTCGCAGTTCGAAAACCGCTACATCGAAGCGCTTAAAAACCTGATCGCGGAGAAGCAGAAGAAAAAGGGCAAGCGCGTCATTCAGGACATGAGCTCGGACGCGCCAACCAAGGGTTCGAACGTGATCGACCTGATGGCCGCGCTCAAGAAAAGCCTTGATTCGGCTCCCGCCGCGGAGAAAGCGGACGCCAAGAAGGCGCCTGCGAAGAAGGTCACCCCGGCGAGAAAGCGCGCGTAAATGGCGCGCAAGCCGCTCGATATCGATACCTATAACAAGAAGCGCGACTTCGCGAAGACGGCCGAACCCAAGGGCAAGAAGGGCCGCGCAAAAGGCGACAGCTTCGTTGTCCAGAAACATGACGCCAGTCGCCTTCACTGGGATTTCCGGCTCGAGCTGGACGGCGTGCTCAAGAGCTGGGCGGTGCCCAAGGGGCCGAGCCTCGACCCGGGAACCAACCGGCTGGCGATGCGGACCGAGGATCATCCGCTCGGCTATGCCGACTTCGAGGGCACCATTCCCGAAGGCGAATATGGCGGCGGGACGGTCATGCTGTGGGATCAGGGACGCTGGATCCCGCATCCCGACAAGGACCCGCGCCAGACGATCGAGGAAGGACATTTGCACTTCACGCTCAAGGGCGAGCGGATGAAGGGCGAGTGGGTGATGTTCCGCATGAAGGGTCGCGCCGGCGAGAAAGGCGAAGCGTGGATGCTCAAAAAAGTCACCGACGAATATGCCAAGAACGACGCTGGCGACGCTTTGGTGGAACAATGTTTGACTAGCGTAACGACCGACCGATCGATGGCCGAAATCGCTGCTGGCGAGGGCGTGCGGAAATCCAGCAAGGGAGGCAAAAAGAAGGGCGGGCGGGCGAAAAAGGCGGTGAGCGCCGCGCCGCCGCCGTTCCAGTCGCCACAGCTGGCGACGCTGGTCGATGCCGTGCCGAGCGGCCCGGACTGGCTGTTTGAGTATAAATATGACGGTTATCGCCTGCTTTTGGCGACCGCCGGGGGCGCGGCGACGGCGTGGACGCGCAATGGCAATGATTGGAGCGACAAGTTTGGCAGCTTGGTGAAGGCCGCCTCCGCGCTTCCCGCGGGGTGCCTGATCGACGGCGAAGCGGTCGCGCTGGGCGAGAATGGCAAACCCGATTTCGGACTATTGCAAGCGACGCTCAAGGGCGGTGATGCGGATCTTGCTTATTACGCGTTCGACCTCATCGTCGACCAGGGCGACGATATTTCGGACCTCCCCAACATCGAGCGCAAGCAGCGCCTGGCCGCTTTGCTCAAGCCATTCTCCGGCCCGATCATTTATGGCGACCATGTGCTCGCCAAAGGCGAGGCGTTGTTCGACGCGATCTGCAAGGAGCGCGGCGAGGGGATCATCGCCAAGCAGGCCAAGGCGCCCTATCGCGGCGTGCGGACGCGCAATTGGCTCAAGGTCAAATGTATCCAGCGGCAGGAATTCGTCATCGTTGGCTGGCAGGCAAGCGACAAGCGCCGCGCGTTCCGCTCGCTCCATCTCGCGGCGCGGGAGGGCAAGGTCCTGAGCTACGCCGGCAAGGTCGGCACCGGGTTCAATGCCGCAATGATCGATAGCCTGAGCGAAATGATGGTGCCGCTCGCGGTCGACAAGCCGCCGCTGGACGTGCCGCGAGCGGCGCTTCGCGGATCGCACTGGATCAAACCCAAATTGGTTGGGGAAATCGCGTTCACCGAATTCACCGCCGACGGGGTGCTGCGCCATCCCAGCTTCATCGCCTTGCGCGAGGACAAGAAGGCCAGCCAGGTGGTGCGGGAAATTCCCGAACACTTCACGTCCAAGAAAGCCAAGACAAGCGCGTTAGCGACCGCCGCCAGCGCCGGCGCCCGGATCACCAACCCCGATCGCATCATCTTTCCCGGCGACGATCTGACCAAGCTCGACCTCGCCGATTATTATGCCGCAATGGCGGCGCAGATGCTGGTGACGCTCGGCGACCGCCCGATGACGCTGATCCGGTGCCCACAAGGGCGTGCCAAGCATTGTTTCTTTCAAAAGCATGATTCAGGATCGATGGGCGACGCCGTCCACCATGTCCCGGTCACCGAAAGCGACGGCGAGGTTGCCGACTATCTCTACGTCGTCGACGCGACGGGCGTCCTCCAGTGCGTCCAGATGGGCGCGATCGAATTCCACGGCTGGGGCAGCCGGATCAAGCCGCTCGAAAAACCCGATCGGCTGGTGTTCGATCTCGATCCCGATGTCGGGCTCGATTTCGCCAAGGTGAAGTCGGCGGCGGTGCGACTGCGCGACTTGCTTGCCGATCTTGGGCTGGTGACCTTTCCCTTGCTGTCGGGCGGCAAGGGTATCCATGTCGTCGCCCCGCTTGATCGCACCGCCGACTGGCCCGCGGTGAAAAGCTTCGCCGAACGCTTCAGCCGCGCCATCGCGGAGGCCGAGCCCGAGCTGTTCACCGCCAACATCCGCAAGAACAAGCGCACCGGGCGCATTTTCCTCGACTGGCTGCGCAATCAGCGCGGTGCGACCGCGATCATGCCTTATTCGGCACGCGCCCGCGAAGGGGCGCCTGTCTCCGCGCCGATCGCGTGGGAGGAGTTGGACGGGCTCGACAAGGCGGCGCCTTATTCGATCCGCGACGCCGGCCAATTGCTCGACCGTGCGGCGTCGCAATTGCTCGCCGGCTGGGGCGAAGCGAAGCAGGGCTTGCCCGACGCCTAGAGTCTGATCCAGTCAGACTGAATCGCGAGCCGGTATCGACCCAACTTGACTGAAACAGACTCTAGCCCGCGGCGGGGAAGCGCAGCGTCGCGGTCAGGCCGTCGCTGCGCCAGTCGCGCTCGATCGTGCCGTTGAGGTCGGACTTGACGCTCATCGCGATCATCCGCTGACCAAAGCCGCTGCTCCGCTGTCCGGGACCCTCGCACAATGAGCCGAGTTCGCGCCACACCAGCTCGATCGTCTCGTCCGCGATCGTCCAATCGACGTCGATCCGACCTTCGTCATTGCACAGCGCGCCATATTTGATTGCGTTGGTGTAAAGCTCGTGGAGGATCATCGACAGGCCGAGCACCTGGCCCGCCTTAAGCAACAACTCGGATCCGCCGAAGCGAGCGCGCCCCGCCTGCACTTCGGCGCCAAGCACCCGCTCGGCAAGCGTCGAAACGGCAACGTCTTGCCACACCTGCCCGACGAGCAGTTGATGCGCGCGAGCGAGCGATTCGAGCCGCCCCGAGAAGCTTGTGGCGAAGCTCGCCATGTCGGCCGAATTGGCTGCGGTCTGGATCGCGATCGCCTGCACCACGGTGAGCATGTTCTTCACCCGATGTTCGCTCTCCTGCAGGATGCGCTGCTGGCGTTCGGCCTCTTCCTTGCGGTCCGAAATGTCGCGGATGAAACCGATGAACAATTTGTCGCCGAATTGCTCGCTGGCGGTGACCGACAATTCGACCGGCAGGTGGCGGCCGTCGCGATGGAGCGCGCTGACCTCAATCCGCCGGTCAAGCACCGGGCCGTCGCCCGTGGCGAGATAATGGGTCAAGCCGCCTTCATGCCCGGCGCGGAACGCGGGCGGCACGATGAGATCCGACAAGCGTTGCCCGCGCGCTTCGTCCCAGCTCCAGCCGAAACAAGTCTCGCTATGCCGGTTCCAGCCGATCACCATGCCGTCGACGTCCATCACCACGACCGGGTCGAGCGCGGTGTCGAGCACGGTCTGCAGACCGGCGTGAAGGAGCCCCCAGGATAAGTTCATTTCGCCACCACTACGCGTTTTCTCGCGACATTCCAGTGGCTTCGCAAAATTTTCGTTATGAGGCAAATCGGTCGGTGGCGCGGATTAACGCGTCGAGCACGCCAGGCTCATCATAGCTGTGGCCGCCGTCGGGGACGATTACCAACTCGGCTTCGGGCCACGCCTTGTGGAGCGCCCAGGCGGCGCGCGGCGGGGTACAGCAGTCGTGGCGTCCCTGCACGATCACTCCAGGGATGTCGCGCAGCGCGGCGGCGTGGCTCAGTAACTGGCCCTCATCGAGCCAGCCATGTTCGGCCATATAATGGTTCTCGATCCGGGCGATGGCGATCGCGAAATCGGGATCAGTGAAGCGCTCGATGGTCTTGGCGCTGGGCAGCAGGGTGACGACCTCGCCTTCCCATTTGCTCCACGCCTGCGCCGCCGTCAGCGCCGCGTCGCGGTCATCGCCGGTCAGGCGGCGGCGATAGGCGGTAACGAGGTCGCCATGCTCGGCGACCGGGATGGGAGCGAGAAATTCCTCCCACTTGTCGGGGTAGAGCTGCGCCGCACCGCCCGGCTTGTAGAGCCAGTCGATCTCATATTGGTCGAACAGGAAGATGCCGCGCAGCACCAGTTCGGTGACGCGCTCGGGGTGTGTTTCGGCGTAGGCGAGGCTGAGCGTCGATCCCCAGCTGCCGCCGAACACCAGCCACCGGTCATGCCCGGCGAGCGCGCGCAATTTTTCGATGTCGCCGACCAGATCCCAGGTCGTATTGGCGTGCAAGCTCGCGTGCGGGGTCGACCGCCCGCAGCCGCGTTGATCGAATAGCAGCACGTCATAACGCGCCGGGTCGAACTGGCGGCGGTGGTTTTCATTGGAGCCGCCTCCTGGCCCACCATGAAGGAACACCGCCGGCTTGGCGCCCCTCGTCCCGCATCGCTCCCAATAGAGTTCGTGCCCGTCGCCGACGTCGAGCATCCCGCTGTCATACGGCTCGATCGGCGGATAAAGCGTGCGCAGTTCGGTCATCGGCGGTCCCTTTTAGAAGCTGTAATCCGCATAGACATGGCGAACGTCGCGTTCCCACGCGCCATGATAGCGGTCGAGCATGACATCGGCGAAGGTCTTGCCACTGGCGACGACTTCGCGCAGCGGATCGAGGAAGCCGCTTTCGCTGTCGCCGGCGGCATTCAATGCAGCGCGCTCGCGCAGGCCCGCGCTCGCCATGTCGAGCACTTCGGCGGCGAGGTCGCGGACGGTCCCGCCGCCGGGCACCGCCGCGGTCAATGCCTCACGCGGCACCGCGTGGCGCAGCGCTTCGCGCTCCGCGATCGTCCAATGCTTGACCCGGTCCCATGCCGTGTCGAGCGCGCCGTCCGAATAGAGCAGCCCGACCCACAGCGCCGGCAGTGCGCAGATCCGTCCCCAGCGCCCGCCGTCGGCGCCGCGCATCTCGAGAAAACTCTTCAGGCGCACTTCGGGGAACGCGGTCGACAGATGGTCGGTCCAGTCGGCGAGCGTCGGCTTCTCGCCGGGAAGGACATTGAGCCTGCCGTCGAGGAAATCGCGGAAACTGAGCCCCGCAGCGTCGATGTACTTGCCGTCGCGGAACACGAAATACATCGGCACGTCGAGCGCATAGTCGCAGTAGCGCTCGTATCCGAAGCCCGCTTCGAACACGAACGGCAGCATGCCGGTGCGCGCCGGGTCGGTGTCTTCCCAAATATGGCTACGAAAGCTCTTGAAGCCGTTGGGCCGGCCTTCGGTGAATGGCGAATTGGCGAACAAGGCGGTCGCCACTGGCTGGAGCGCGAGCGCGACGCGGAATTTCTTCACCATGTCGGGTTCGGAGGCATAGTCGAGATTGACCTGGATGGTGCAGGTGCGCAGCATCATGTCGAGCCCGAGGCTGCCGACGCGCGGCATGTGCTCGCTCATGATCTTGTAACGGCCCTTGGGCATCATCGGCAACTCGTCGCGGCTTTTGTCGGGCCACATGCCGAGCCCGAGGAAGCCGAGCCCGAGCTGGTCTCCGACCGCCTTGACCTGCTGCAAATGGCGACCGCTTTCGGCGCAACTCGCGTGGAGGTCCTTGAGCGGCGCCCCCGACAGTTCGAGCTGGCCCGCGGGTTCGAGGCTGATATTGCCGTCGGGACCGGCGAGCGCGATGATCTTGCCATCTTCCTCGATCGGCCTCCAGCCGAATTCGGTCAGCCCCTCGAGCAGGTCGCGAATGCCGCCCGGCTCGTCCCATGACGGCGCGCGATGATCGGTCAGGCGATAGACGAATTTCTCATGCTCGGTCCCGATCCGCCAATCGGCGCGCGGCTTCTCTCCGCCCACGAAGGTGCGCAGCAAATCGTCGCGGCTTTCGATTGGCGAGCTGGCGGACAAATCGGTGCGCGTGGTCATGGAGCCGCCGTTAGAGGAAATTCCGGACGGTTCAACTTTATCCGGTCGAGCGGCGCTAACCCCAGTCCCCGACCGCCGCCATCCACGCCGTCACCCCGGCCAGCGCCGCGGTTTCGGCGCGCAGGATGCGCGGGCCAAGGCTGATTGGCTTGGCGCCGGGGGCGGCGCGAATCGCGGTCGCTTCGCCGGGGGTGAAGCCGCCCTCGGGGCCGATCAAGAGCGTCGCGGGGCCGGGGACGAATGCCGAGGTGACCGGATCGCCGCCCGTCTCATCGGCGAAATAAAGCGCGCGCCGCCCGTCGAGCCCGCGCAGGAAGGCATCGAGCCTGACCGGGATGTCGATCCCGGCGAGGCTGGTGCGACCGCATTGTTCCGCCGCCTCGACGATGTGCGCGCGCATCCGCTCGAGATTCAATTTGTCGACGATTGTCCGCTGGGTCACCACCGGCACGAGCCGCGCGACGCCCAGCTCGACCGCTTTTTCGACCAGCCAGTCGACTCGCCCCTTCTTGATCGGCGCGAAGGCGAGCCACAGGTCGGGCACCGTTTCCTGCGGCCGGACCTGCCGCGCGACACGCAGCGCCATGCGTTTTTTGCCCGCCTCGGCCACGCTCGCCAGCCACTCGCCCGACGCGCCGTCGAACAGCAGCACCTCATCGCCCTCCTTCAGGCGCAGGACATTGCCGAGGTAATTGGCCTGGCTCACGTCGAGCGCGACCACCGCGCCATCCGACAAACGCGACGCGACGAACAGGCGCGGCAGGCTGCGCGGTGGCCAGGCGGGAGTGGCGATCATGGTTGTCGCTTAGCGCGGGGTAGAACCCGCGTCACGCCTCGGGCATAGCGACGCCGAAGGGGAGCGCATGGCCAGGGGAAAGTTGCAGCCGATCGTCGCGCAGGGGCGCAATTGCTGGCGGATCGCGCGCGCCGACAAGGCCGCGGTGATCGTCGACGCGGCCGATTATTACCGGATCATAGCCGCCGCGATGGAGCTCGCGCAAAAGCGAATCTTCATCGTCGGTTGGGACTTCGACACGCGCATCGCGCTGGCGCCCGACACGCACGGCAAGGGCGAGACGCTAGGCCGGTTCTTCCTCCGCCTCGCGCGCGAAAAACCCGAGCGGCAGATCGACATCCTCAAGTGGAATTTCGGTGCCCTGAAACAATTCTTCCACGCCACCTCGGTGGTCTGGCTATGGCGCTGGGAACGAACCAAGGCGATCGATTTTCGGTTCGACGCGTCGCACCCCGTCGGCTGCAGCCACCACCAGAAGATCGTCGTGATCGACAGCCGGCTGGCGGCGTGCGGCGGGATCGATATTTCCGCCGACCGGTGGGACACCTCGGCGCACCTAGACGATGACCCGCATCGGGTCAGCCCCGGCGGCCAGCCCTATCGCCCATGGCACGATGCAACCATGCTGATGCAGGGCGAAGTCGCCGATCATCTGAGCGAGCTTGGACGCGAGCGGTGGAAGATCGCCACCCATGCCGAATTGACGAAGATCGAGCCGTGCGACCAGCAATGGCCGGCCGAACTCGGCGTGATGTTCGAGAATGTTGATGTCGCCATTGCGCGGACCCGCGCGGCCTATGACCAATTGCCCGAAGTGCGCGAAATCGAAGCGCTGTATCTCGACATGATCGCCGCCACCAAGCGCTTCCTTTATATCGAGAATCAGTATTTCACGAGTGCGAAGATCGCGGCCGCCATTGCCAAGAGGATGGCCGAGGTGGATCCGCCCGAAATCGTGCTGGTGATGCCGCGCACTGGCGATGGCTGGCTTGAACAGAAGGCGATGGACGCGGCGCGGATCAAGCTGGTCGCCGCGATCGGCAGGGCGGACAAGACCGATCGCTTCCGCGTCTATGTCCCGGTCACCAAGGGTGGCACCGACATCTACGTCCACGCCAAGATTGCGATCGTCGACGACCGGCTGCTGCGCGTCGGGTCAGCGAACCTCAACAATCGCAGCCAGGGGCTGGACAGCGAGTGCGACGTGATCATCGACGCCGCGCTGCCCGCCAATCACGGCAGCGAGGGCGCGATGACCGAGCTTCGTCACCGATTGATCGCCGAGCATATCGACTGCACCCCCGAAAAGATTGCGGCCGAGGAGCAAGCGCGCGGTTCGATGGTCGATGCGATCGAGGCCTTGCGCGGGTCCGGCAAGACGCTCGAGTTGTTAACGATGGAAGAGCTGGGGGACGTCGAGGAGTTCATTGCCGACAACGAACTGCTCGATCCGAAAGGGGCCGAAGCCATGTTCGAGCCGATCGGAAAACGTGGCCTTGCGCAAAACTGGACGCGCGGACGCGCCATGATCGGGGCACGGCTCGCCAGGCGCCGCGGCTTAGCCAAACGCTGAGTTCAGGTGAACGTCAGCCCTAAAGCCCGGGCTGGAGCATCATTTCGTTGGGAAGTTCGGCGCTGCGGACTTCGCTTTTGCGAAGCTCTTCCTCGGCACGCATGCGGTCGGCCTTGAGCGAGCGCGCGGCAAGGGCATCCCAGGCGGCAGCGGCGCGAAGGTGGCCGTCGCGAACATTGTCGAGATTAGATCCGCTGGCCTTGTCGCGTTCTTCGGCGGCACGGGCCTGGTAGAAGGTGGACTGGGTCGACACGAAGCCTCCTAACGGCGGGACGTCTAGGGCAGAAAAGTCAGTACCGGCCCATCTGAATCGCTCCGGATGGGCCGGATATTGCCCCGCATGAAACGGGGGAAACCATCAAAGCCTAGATAGCCTTGAGATTGGTCGCGCTCTCGCGACCGCGACGATCGGGCTCGAGCTCGTACGACACGCGCTGGTCGCTGGCGAGACTGCGCATGCCAGCGGCTTCGACGGCGCTGATGTGAACGAACGCGTCATTTCCGCCGCCATCGGGCGTGATGAAGCCGAAACCCTTGGTTTCATTGAAGAATTTGACAGTACCTTGCATAATGGGATCCTTCCCGTGACGCGGATCGGCATTCGACCCGCTCAGGCTAGAAGCGGCTCAGAGGAAGGAAGAGGGGTGTTTGAAGCCCGTAGCCATCGTAGTGCAACTGGTAGCGGAGACTCGTATAAGGGAACCGCGCGAAAAACGCAAATTCCCAAATCTTTCAACGATTTCCGACTGCTACCACGGAAGCCGGCGAGTCGAATTGGCGGTGCGTCGGGCCGTATCCGAAATAATCTGTGATTTGAGCCGGCGACGCAGCAAAGCGGCACCCTCGCTGCTCATGCACACTAGGCGGACGCCGCCGTCGGGAAGCGATTCGATTGCCGAGATGCCGATCGAGCGGGTCGAGCATTGCTCGCGGGCGTCGGCTTCGGACAGGTTCAAATTGATGGCACGGCTCATAGGCGAGTTCCTTCGAAGCGTAAGCGGGAGCGCATTCTCGTCTCTCAGTCACCGCAATGCCTACGGGCAATGATCACGGGATGGCTCACCCTAGCACAGCAGCGCGCGACGCGATACTCGCGGGACCGTGAGCCTTAACCACACCGTCCCCGACAGTGAGCGCCGCGGCCTGATCGGCGCGCTTCCCGTGGCGATGCGTCCCTATGCCGCGCTGATGCGGATCGATCGCCCGATCGGCAGCTGGCTGCTTTACTGGCCGTGCGCCTGGAGCGTCGCGCTTGCCGGAGCGGGAGGCAAGTGGGCGCTGTTCCTGACGCTCGGGATAGGCGCGTTCGTGATGCGCTCGGCGGGGTGCGCCTATAATGACATCGTCGACCGCGATCTCGACCGGCAGGTTGAACGGACGCGGTTGCGGCCGCTGGCGTCGGGGCGCGTCGGCGTGAAGGCGGCATGGGCACTGATTGTCGGCCTGTCGCTGATCGGGCTCGCTGTCCTCCTGTCACTGCCGCGCGTCGCGCAGGGGATCGCGCTGGCCAGCCTCGCCCTGGTGGCGTTTTATCCGTTCATGAAGCGCATCACGTGGTGGCCGCAGGCGTGGCTCGGGCTGGTGTTCGCATGGGGCGCGCTGGTCGGCTGGCCGGCGGTGACAGGGCAGTTCGCGCTGCCGCCTGTGCTGCTGTGGCTGGGAAGCGTGTTCTGGGTGATCGGCTACGACACGCTCTACGCGATCCAGGATGTCGAGGATGATGCGCTGGTCGGGGTCAAGTCGAGCGCGCGTGCGCTCGGGCAGCGGGCGCAGCTCGGGGTCGGCATCTGTTATGCGCTGGCGCTCGCGGGATGGAGTGCAGCGATCTGGTCGGTGCGCCCGCAGCCCCTCGCGTTGCTCGCCTTGCTGCCCGCCGCGCTTCACCTCGGGCATCAGGTCGCGCGCGCCGACCCGGCCGATGGCGCGCTGGCGCTGCGCCTGTTTCGCTCGAATCGCTTTACCGGATTGTTGCTGTTCGCCGGCTTTCTGGTGATCGGCTTGTCGTCGGCGGCGTGACGGCTTAGGCGCGGCGGATGCTCGATCCCGCCTCCGCCAGCGACACGCTCGCCGCGCTTATCGTCCAGGCCCGCCGTGCTGGAGCCGACGCCGCCGACGCGGTCTATGTCGGGGACCGCTCGACATCGGTCGGGGTGCGAATGGGAGCGCTCGAAGATGTTAGCCGCGCCGAGGGGCAGGAGGTCGGGCTGCGCGTCTTCGTCGGGCAGGGCAATGCCGCGGTCGCTTCGTCCGACCTGGCGCCCGACTCGCTGGCCGCACTGGTCGAGCGCGCGGTGGCGATGGCGCGCGCCGCGCCCGAAGATCGGTTCGCCGGGCTGGCACCCGACGAATTGCTGACGCGCGGGCCGCGCGCGGATCTCGACCTCGACGACGGCGGGGATCCCGACCCAGCCGAGCTTCGCGTTCGCGCCAAAACCGCCGAGGATGCGGCGCGCGGCATTGCGGGGATCACCAATTCGAACGGCGCGAGCGCGTCGGCGACCGCGTCGACCTTTGCGGTCGCGACCAGCCACGGCTTCGTCGGCGCGACCCGCGCGACCGGCTACAGCTGCTCGGCCAGCGTCGTCGCCGGAAGCGGATCGGGGATGCAGCGCGATTATGGCTGGCATTCGGCGCGGCACCTTGCCGACCTCGAGGAGCCGGCGCAGATCGGTCGCCGCGCTGGCGCCCGCGCCGCGGCGCGGCTCGACCCGGTGCGGGTCAGGCCGGGGATGATGGCGATCCTGTTCGACCCGCGCGTCGCGACCACTTTGCTCGGCCATTTCGTCGCCGCGATCAGCGGCGCGGCGATCACGCGCCAGTCGAGTTTTCTGCTCGATGCGCTGGGGACGCAGCTGTTCGCCAAGGGCGTGACGATCCACGACGACCCGCTGCGCCCGCGCGGCCTGCGCAGCCGCAGCTTCGACGGTGAGGGCCTTGGCGTGGCGCCGTCGGACCTTGTCGCCGATGGCGTCCTGACGACGTGGCTGGCCGACAGCGCGGCGGCGCGGCAGCTCGGCACGGTGCCGACCGGGCATGCCGTGCGAGGCGTGTCGGGCGCACCCGGGGCAGGGCCATCGAACATGGTCATGCAGCCGGGGTGCCGCAGCCGCGAGGACATGGTCGCGGGAGTCAGGCACGGCATCCTGGTCACCGAATTGATCGGGCAGGGGGTCAATGGCGTGACCGGCGATTATTCGCGCGGCGCGGCGGGGTTCCTGATCGTCAACGGCGAAATCGGCCCGGCCGTGAGCGAAATCACCATCGCTTCCAATCTGAAAACGATGTTCGCCACGCTCGAGCCGGCGAGCGACCTGCGCCTGCGGCGGGGGATCGACAGCCCGACCCTGCTGATCCCGGACATGATGGTGGCGAGCGCCTAACCCTCTTCGGCGAGGGAGGGTATCCGCTTCAGTTCCAAGCGGGCAAACTCGATCTTCGGGCAGCGATCCATCACGACCTTCAAGCCCGCGGCTTCAGCCTTTGCCGCCGCCGCCTGATTGATCACCCCAAGCTGCATCCACACCGCCTTTGCCTTGACCGCGATCGCGTCGTCGACCGCCGCGGCGGCGTCGTCGGAGTTGCGGAAGATGTCGACCAGGTCGATCGGTTCGCCGATCTGGGCAAGCTCGCGCCACACATATTCGCCATGGACATGCTCGCCGGTGATGCGCGGGTTGACCGGGATCACGCGATAGCCCTGATTTTGCAGGAACTTCATCACGCCGAAACTGGCGCGTCCGGGATTGTCCGACGCCCCGACCAAGGCGATGGTTCGAGTGGTCTGAAGCAAGTGCGCAATATCCTCGTCTCGGGTCAGCGGCATCAACCATCTCCTTCGCCGAGCCAATGCTTCAGGCGGCGATTATCTCCAATTGGCTGAGCAGCCGCCGCGCCAGCTCGGCGAAGGCATCGCCCGCTGATCCATCATCCGCGGCGGGCGGGCGGCCAGCATCCGACGCGATGCGAAGACTGGCCGATAGCGGCAGCCGACCGAGAAAGGCGATGCCCAGGTCGCGCGCGCTGGCCTCGGCCCCACCGCTTCCGAACGGGTCGCTGCTCTCGCCGCAGTGCGGGCATAGATAGCCCGCCATATTCTCGATCAGCCCGAGCACCGGAACTCCGGTCTTGCCGAACAGGTCGATCGCGCGGCGGGCATCGATCAACGCCAGATCCTGCGGCGTCGAGACGATCACCGCACCGTCGGGGCGCGCCTTCTGGACGAGCGACAACTGGACGTCGCCGGTCCCCGGCGGCAGGTCGACCAGCAGCAATTCGGTGTCACCCCACGCGCCGTCGATCAATTGCGCCAGCGCGCCCGACGCCATCGGCCCGCGCCACGCCAGCGCCTGGCCCGCCGGGACCAGCTGCCCACCGACAGCAGGCGCACCCCGCTCGGGCTTTCGACCGGGATCAGCGTCTTTGCCTCTGCCGCTGGA
>JALYRH010000007.1 GCA_030855425.1 Pseudomonadota bacterium | reverse complement strand
GCGCCGCAATCGACAGCGGCATCCCGTTTCTTCCGGGCGTCGCCACCGCCGGCGACATCATGCGTGGGCTCGACCACGGCCTGAAACGTTTCAAATTCTTCCCCGCCGAGGCCGCTGGCGGCATGCCTGTGCTTGATGCGCTCGCCGGACCGTTCGGCGACATCCGCTTCTGCCCGACCGGCGGCATCCGCGCCGACACTGCCGCCGAATGGCTCGCGCACCGATCGGTGGTGTGCGTCGGCGGGAGCTGGATTGTTCCGCCGGGTGAGCGCGACATGGCCAAGGTTATGGTCCGCGCCCGCGCTGCCGCGGCGCTTCGCCTAGACGTCTAGAAGTTGCCGCGCACCGACAGGTTGAAGATCGGCCCGATCAGCTGGTTGTTTCTCTGTACGAACAGCAATGGGTCGCGCTCGCGCCGCCCGGCATAGACCGCGCGCTCGAAGCGGTGGCGGGCGTTGAGCAAATTGCCCGCCGTGGCGCGCACCGTCAGCCCGAATATATCCTTATGTTCGACGTAGGCGCTGGCGAATACCGGGCCTTCCCAGCCGCGTCCGATCTCGCTGAGAAAATAGCTTCTGGCACCGCGATTATGGTTCGCGCTCAACCCCCACGCGATCTTGCTTCCGGGGACATCGTGGCGCAACGCGGCTGCGATCGAGCGGAGCTGATTGCCGCTGATCGGGCGCGCCTCGCCGGTGAGGGGATCGCGCACCCGGCTCCTCTCAAGACTGATGGTGAGGTCGAGCTTAGCCCCCTTCCACCCAACCGGATCGAACAAGAATGTGCTGGTCGATTGTAGCCCGATCCGCGTCGCGCGCGGCAGATTGCCGATCGCTTCGCCGTTCTCGCCGATCGGGATGATGTCGACGATGTCGTCGATGCGGTGACCGTAGAGCTTGAGCCGGGTCTTGCCCCAGCGTCCGAAGTCGCGTCCGGCCTCGCCCTCGACTTCCCAACTTTGCGGGGGGACGAGATCGGGATTGGCGGCATTTTCACGGTCATTGCTCAAATTGGGCTGGGCGAGAAAGTCGTAGAAGCTGATCTGCCCGACGCGGCGGCGTAGCTTTAAGCTGGTATCCCACCCCTTGTCGGGACGCCAGCCGAGGGTCACGCTGCCCTTGGGGCGGAAAAATTGGCGCGGCGCAAGATCGCCATCGACGCGATCAAGCCGTGACACTTCGGCGCCGCCGACAAGCTGCACGTCGAGCTTGGACGAAAGAGGCCGGCTGAAGGTCGCGCTGGCTTCGTAACGACGCTCGGCGACGGTCCCGCTGCCTCCGGGGAAAGGCAGTTCTTCGAACGATCCGCGCGGCGACAGCGCGAACAGGCGCCCGATCTGCTCAAGCCGGTTGTCGGCGCGCTCGAGAGTGACTTGCCAGTCGTTCTTGCCGCTTTTCCAGCCATATTCGAGGCGCCCGATGGTCTCGCCGATGCGCGCGTCGCGCGCGAACCGCACTCCGCTATCTGGCGCGCCGCTGTCGAAGCTTGAGACCTGCTTCGTCACAGTCGGCTCATGTTCGTATTGGCGCAGCCCGATCGCCTTCAACCGACCCGGACCAACCGCGAATTCATAGTCGCCGTTGAAGTCGACCATATAGCCTCTGCGGCGTTGTTTGGTGAGGCGCGTGCGATCGTCGCCATCGGTTCGGATGCGGCGATCACGATCGTTCAAGCGGTACCAATAAGGCGACCAGGACGCGGTCAGATTGGCGACCGACGAGCCCGGCCCGTCGAGCTTGACTCGTCCCGACAGCTTGGCTTGATCGTAGTCTGAGGTGAGCACCTGATGGCGCGTCTCGACGCGCTCGCCGAGCCGGTCATCGATGGTCACCGGCCCGCCGAACGCACCGTGGCCGCCATTCTGCTCGATCGACAGCGTATAATCCGCCGGACCAGTCGTGGCCGAATAGCTGGCCGATCCGCGCAGGATGAAGGGGGTGGCGTAATGCGCCCGAATCTCGGGCCGCCATTCAAACTGCCCGCTGGGCTTCTTGCCCGCCTTGACGATCACGTTGGCGACTTCGCCCGACAGCCCCGCGACACCCAATTGCGCGGCGTCGGCGATCTCGATCCGCTCGACGTTGGCGGCGCTCAGCTTTTGCAGTTCGGCGATTGCGCCGCCCGACTTGTTGGCGACGCGTGCGCCGTTGATCAAGACGTTTTCCGACGCCTGGCCCAACCCGCGTTCCTGATTTGCACCGCGCAGCGTAAAACCGGGCAATTGCACAATCATGTCGAACGCGGTCTTGGGCGCGAAGCGCACGAAATCGGCCGGGACAAACATGCGCTTGCCCGCCGCGGGGATGGAAACCGCGGGCGGGGTCGCCACGGGCGTCGTCGCGGTCGGTTGCGCAAGGCCCGGGCTGGCGACGACAAGCGCCGTGCCAGCGAGCAGCGCGGGCCGAATGGATGATGACGAAAACATCTTACGCTCCCCCTACAGGATGCTGATTGCGAGGATCGCGACGCGCGGCGCGCCGGGTTCGACTAAAAGCGTGCCACGTTCGGCGGTTCGACCAACTGCGGGACCAACGGCGGTCGCCCAAATGGTCAGGGCGCTGAGCGAGGCGGCGACGGCGAGCATCATCACGGCGCGAATCATGGCTGGCTCCTTGGCGGGCGGACAGATGAAGCGGGAGGCGTCGGGCGCCCGTGCGGTTGGCGGCGAGGCTAGTGTGACCGAATCAGGGCGCTTGACTGTGGCTGGCAAACGGGTCGGGGATGTGCGGCAAGACGATCAGTCGCCGCTTGATCGGCGGGGGACCCGAGCGGCGAATGACCGTCGATCGACGAGGAATGAGTCCCGTCACCCGCAGTTCTGCGATTTCGGAAAGCGACCGGCGCGGGCTGGCGCGTGAAGATTCATGGATCGAGGCGGCAGTAACGCCAAACAAGGCCGCATCACCGATCGTGTCGGGCGACTCATCGCCATAGCCGGCGGCCGCGAGGGCGCGGACGAAGTCCGGCGTGACTCGCTTGATGCGCAGGTCGATCAATTGGCGATCGGTCAGCTTGGCGAACTGGGGACTCGCCGCGCGGATCGAGGCGGCGTAGGCCGGAGTTACTCCCAGTGTCCGCATTTCGGTCTCGACATCGGTGAGATAAGTGTGCCGGGCGACACGCATCGCATAACCGGAATCGCGCACTGCCCGGTCGGCCTCGCGCATCGCGCGGTCGGCTTCGCTGAGGCCTCGCCGTGCCTCCTCCGCCGCCGCCGCGAGTGAGGTGCTGACCGCATTCGACACGGTGCCCGCAATCGCGCTTTTAAGCGGCGTGGCTGGTGGCAACGGCGGAAACGGCGGCAACGGTGTCACGGGCGCGGACGGTGTGGCGGGTGGAGCCGGAACACGAGGCGCCAGGGACGGTTGAGTCATTGACGGGGCTGACGGGGCTGACGGGGCTGACGGGGCTGACGGGGCTAAAGGCGGACGCGGAGCTGGACGTGGTGCCTGCGGCGGCTGCGGAGCGCGGGGCGCAAAGGTCAGCGCGGCGAGCGGGGCGGACATGACCAGCATTCCGGCGGCAAAGCCCGCGACCCACGAGCGCCCGCCGCCAGCGCGCGAAACACTCGCGTCGAGTACACGGCGGACGCGGCGACGGAGCGATCCCTTGCCCGGCGAAATGCCATGCGCGCCGAGCAACAGCCCGCGGCACTCGTGGCGAGCTACCCCGACCAGCAACTGGGCATAATCGGTGTCGCAAATTTCGGCGGCGAGGACCGCGTCATCGGCGGCTTCCTCGCGCAATTGGTGGGCCTCGCGCGCCAGTACCCAGGCCAGCGGGTTGAACCAGAAGATTGCGGTTGCGACCCGTGCCAGCATCAATTTGACCCAGTCGAGCCTCGCGATATGCGCCAGTTCGTGCGCGATGATCGCCTCGGCTTCGCCGGTTGCGCCAAGCGCCTCATCGTTGAGCAGGATCACGGGGCGCATCAATCCCCAGCTGATTGGCGAACTAAGCTCTGCGCTAGTGAGCAAGGCGGTGCCGCTCTTATAACCCATTCGCCGTTGCGCATGGGCCAGCGCACCCAGCCACACCGGGTCGACCAGCACCTGGGCACGGCCACGCAGCCCGAACAGACGGATCAAGGCGACCAGTGTGACAAGCAAAAGAGCGAGCGCGGGAATGGCATAAGCCACGGCCGTCCAGTCGATCGACGGGCGGAGGTCGGTGGCGGGGCGCGCACTGCTTATGCTCGGCGGGTTGACGAGATCGGCGGTAACCAACGCCGGCAGGGGTGACACGGCAGTCGGCGTGGCCTTACCAAGCGCTGGCACTTCGACCGCCAATGCGGGCAGGGCGAGGCTGGCGAGCGGCAGCGCGACCAGCGTGAACAGACCGAGATGCGCGATCCACGAGCGGTCGGCAGCCGAACGGCGACGCGTCAAATGGAGCAGGCCAAGCGTCACCCCGGCGATCAGCAGCGACTTTAGGCCAAGCCCGACTAGCGTCTCCATCATGCTTCTCCCTTGGCGCGTCGAGCGCGGGCAATCATCGCCTCGAGTTCGTCGAGTTCCTGGCCATCGAGGGCATCGGACATGCCGAGCAGCGCGGTCGCCGCCCCCGCCGCCGAGCCGTTGAAAAAAGTCTTCACCACGCTGTTGAGTGCGGTCTTGCTTGCCGCCGCGTCGCTCATCGTCGGGGAGAAGAGAAAGCCGCGCGCCGACTCGGCGCGGCGGACATAACCCTTGTCCTCGAGCCGCTTGAGCATCGCGCGCACCGCCGATCCGGTCAGCCGGTCGGGAATTGCGTCGCACAGGTCCGAAACGGCCATGTCGCCGCGCTCGAACAGCAGGTCCACGATCTGGCGTTCGCGAGGGGGCAATTTGCTCAGCATATGTTTCTCCACGCTACATTTGTAGTGATGCTACATTTGTAGCGTGATCGCAAGTAGCGTTTCGACGAAACGACGAACGGCGGTTTGCGGCGGATGATTGGAACGTTGGTTTGAGGCGGCGGTCAGGTGAGCGGGCGGCCGCTGGTTTCCTTCATCCACACCAAGGCGCAGACGATCGACAATGCGGTGAAGAAGATCGGATACCACAGCCCCGAATAGATGTTGCCGGTGATCGCGACCAAGGCGAAGCTGGTGACGGGAAGAAAACCCCCGACCCAGCCGGTGCCGACGTGGTAAGGCAGGCTCATCGCGGTATAGCGGATCCGGGTCGGGAACATCTCGACCAGCACCGCTGCCATCGGCCCGTAGAGCGCGCAAGCGGCGACGACGAAGACGGTCATCCAGCCGAGCAATCTGACCCAGTCGATCGCCGCTGGGTCGGCGTTTGCCGGATAGCCCGCGGCGGACAGTCGCGCCTTCAACGCGGATCCGGTGTCCGCCTTGAGCGCCTTGAGCGCCTTGGCATCGAGTCCGGCTCCATCGGGCATGGTGAGCGCGTCGCGGCCGACCAGGATGCGGGTCCCACCATCGTTCGTGGGCCGCGCGCTATAGCCGATCCCGGTCGAGGCGAGCAGCGATTTGGCGATGTCGCACGGCGTCGCGAAGACTGCGGTTCCGGTCGGGTCGAACTGCACCGCGCAGCTCGCGGGGTCGGTCTCGACCACCACCGGGGTGCGCGCTTGCGCGCCGATCAGCGCCGGGTTCACCGCTTCGGCGATGGCATGATAGCCGGGGATGTAGGCGAATAGCGCGAGCACCATTCCCGCGATCATTACTTTCTTGCGACCCAGACGGTCACTCAGCCAGCCGAACAGCACATAGAGCGGCGCTGACACGATCGTCATGACCATGATGACGATGTTGACCGTCGCGCCGGCCATGCCCAGCGTCTTTTCGAGGAACACCTGAATGTAGAAGAAGGTCGAATACCATACGGCTCCCTGCGCCGCCATGAAGGCGAAGAAGGCGATCAGCACGAGCTTCAGATTGGCGCGGTCGGCGAATGCTTCGCGGAGCGGCGTGCGGGTCGTTCCTCCCTCGGCCTGAAGCTTTTGAAACGCCGGACTTTCGGACAATTTAAACCGCATCCACAGGGAAATGCCGAGCAACAGGGCCGAGGCAAGGAATGGAATCCGCCACCCCCAAGCCGCGAAGGCTTCTTCACCGAGCAGGGTGCGCGTAATCAGGATCACGCCCAGCGCGGCGATCAGCCCGAATGCCGCCGATGACTGGATCCAGCTCGTCGCCCAACCGCGCTTGTCGTCGTCGGCATGTTCGGCGACATAGATTGCCGCGCCGCCATATTCGCCGCCGAGCGCCGCGCCCTGGCAGATGCGCAGGAAGATAAGCAGGATTGGCGCGATGATCCCTGCGCTGGCATAGGTTGGGAGCAGACCGATAGCGAAGGTCGCTCCGCCCATCAGGCTGACCGTAGCAAGGAATGTCGCCTTACGCCCGACGCGGTCGCCCATCGCCCCGAACACGATCGCACCCAACGGGCGAAACGCGAACCCCGCCGCGAACAGCCCGAGTGCCGCGATCATCCCAGCGGTTGGCTCGAGATTGGCGAAAAACACCTTGGAAATGGTTGCGGCGAGGCTGCCGAAGATGAAGAAGTCATACCATTCGAACGCCGTCCCCGCTGACGACGCGGTGACGACACGCGTCATCGACCATGATCTGGGCTGTGTCTCGTCGTTCATTGCCGGCTCCCCTTGCGAAGAGGAGATAGCCGCTCCCTGCGATGGAGCAAGAGCTTCAGTCGACCTTGGTGATAACCTCGTTGACGTGCGCCACCGGGATGCCGAACTTGCGGATCGTCATGCGGTTAATCATCGAACGCCCGCCGGGCTGAATCGTCAGCACCTGTTCGGCCTTGAGCCCACCTTTCATCGTATAATCGAGCAGCAGGCGATTGCCGTCGAGCCGCCCGCGCACCAGCCCGGGATTGTCGGTGATCGTCCCGGTCATTGTCGTCGGCGAGGTCGGGCGAAGCACCCAGGTCCGATCTCGGGGCGGCTTGGCGCCTTCGCGGATCGTCTGGTCGATCGTAATTCCGCCTTTGCCGTCGGGCCGGCCGTTGCTGGTCACACGGATCGGCACGCTCGGCCGGGCGATCACCTTAAGCGTCCCTTCGCCGCGCGACGCCCCGGCGAAGAAATCGAGCGGATCGAACGTCGGCGGCGCGGCCGGGGCGGCGACGCTACATCCGGCGATGGCGAGCGATAAGGCAACAATACGGATCATCATTCCCCTAACGCCCCCCGAACTCACTTCGGTCCCCGCGCCGCGACGAGTGCGGCGACCACTGCGGGGTCGGCGAGAGTCGAGATGTCGCCGAATTCATCGACCTGCCCCTCGGCGATCTTGCGTAGGATGCGGCGCATGATCTTGCCCGATCGGGTCTTGGGCAGCGCCGGGGCGAATTGAATGCTCTCAGGGCTGGCGAGCGCCCCGATATGCTTGCGAACTTCTTGGTTCAATTCGGCCGTGAGCGCCTCGGTGCCTTCTTCGCCGGCGTTGAGCGTGACGAAGGCGTGGATGCCCTGACCCTTGAGGTCATGGGGCGCAGCAACCACCGCGGCCTCGGCGACCAGCGGGTGGGCAACGAGCGCGCTTTCGACCTCGGCGGTGCCGACCCGGTGGCCCGAGACGTTGATTACGTCGTCGACCCGCCCGGTGATCCAATAATAGTCATCCTCGTCGCGGCGACACCCGTCGCCGGTGAAATAGAGCCCGGCGTAGGTGCTGAAATAGGTCTGGAAGAAACGTTCGTGATCGCCCCAGACGGTGCGCATCTGACCCGGCCAGCTTGAACGCAGGCACAGATTGCCGCTTGCCGCGCCGAATAGTTCGTGGCCTTGCGGATCGACCAGCATCGGCTCGATCCCGGGCAATGCGCAGCTCGCCGAACCCGGCTTCATTGTTATCGCGCCTGGAAAGTTGGCGATCAGGATTCCCCCGGTCTCGGTCTGCCACCACGTATCGACAATCGGGCAGCGCTCGTCGCCGACGACGCGCCAATACCACTCCCACGCTTCGGGGTTGATCGGCTCACCGACCGTGCCGAGCAAGCGGATCGACGAGCGCCGATGAGCCTTCACCGGCCCGTCGCCCTCGCGCATCAGCGCGCGGATCGCAGTTGGGGCGGTGTAGAAGATCGTTACGCCCAATCGGTCGCACGTTTCCCACATCCGACCAGCATCGGGGTAATTGGGGACCCCGTCGAACATCACGCTTGTCGCGCCGTTGAGCAATGCGCCGTAGACGGTGTAGCTGTGCCCAGTGATCCAGCCGACGTCGGCAGTGCACCAGAAGACATCGTCCTCGCGCGGATCGAACACCCAGTCGAAGGTCGTCGCCGCCCACACCGCATAGCCGCCAATGGTGTGAACCACGCCCTTGGGCTTTCCGGTCGACCCCGAAGTGTAGAGGATGAACAAGGGATCCTCGGCGTTCATCGCTTCGGCAGGGCAGTCGGGAGAAAGCGCGTCATGCTCATCCTCCCAGCGGATGTCGCGTTGCGAATGCCACGCGATGTCGGCGCCGGTCCGCGCGACGACGATGACGCGCTCGATTGCGCCGCCCGACAACGCGCAGGCGGCGTCGACATTAGTCTTGAGCGGGATGCGCTTGCCCCCGCGCGCGCCTTCGTCGGCGGTAATCACGATCCGCGCACCGGTATCCTCGATCCGACCGGCAAGGCTTTCGGGCGAGAAACCGCCGAAGCATACCGAGTGCACCGCGCCGATCCTCGCGCAAGCGAGCATCGCCGCCGCTGCCTCGGGGATCATCGGCATATAGACCATCACGCGATCGCCGCGCCTGACCCCTTCGCGCTTTAGGAGGTTGGCAAAGCGCCCGACGAGGTCGTGCAATGCGCGAAAGGTCAGCGTCCGCCCGTCGCCGGGCTCGTCGCCTTCGAAGATAATGGCGAGCTTGTCGCCGCGTGCCGCGAGATGGCGATCGAGGCAGTTGGCGGCGAGGTTGAGCGTGCCGTCCTCATACCAGCGGATATGGAAATTAGCCTGATCGAACGACCAGTCCCCGGCCTTCGCTGGCGGAGTCATCCAGTCGAGCCGCTCCGCCTGCGCTAGCCAGAAGGCGTCGGGGTCGACTGCCACCTCCGCGCGCAGCGCATGCAGCTCCGCCGTCCCGATCCGCGCCGTGAAATCGGCCGGGACGGCGTGGCTCACGCTCATGCAGGCACGTCCATGTCGATCACGAAGCGATAGCGAACGTCATTCCTCAACAACCGCTCATAGGCTTCGTTGACCTGCTCCATGCGAATCGTCTCGGTCTCGGGGTAGATGTCGTGCTCGGCGCAGAATTCGAGCATTTCCTGCGTCTCGGGAATGCCGCCGATCGCCGAGCCGCCGACCGCGCGATTATGGCTGATCAGCATGCCGCCATGATAGCCCGGCATCGGCTCGATCGCGCCAACCAACACCATCCGTCCCGACCGCCCGAGCAGCGCCAGATACGGCTGGATGTCGTGCGCGACGGGAACTGTGTTGAGGATGAAGTTGAAACGATTGGCGGCGGCCTTCATCTGGCCAGCATTGGTCGAGACGATCACGTCGTGCGCGCCGAGCTTGCGTGCATCCTCGCCCTTTTCGGGGCTGGTGGTGATCATCGTGACGTGCGCGCCCATCGCCGCGGCAAGCTTGACCCCCATGTGGCCGAGCCCGCCGAGCCCGACCACCGCGACCTTGCTGCCTTCGCCGATGCCATATTGGCGCAGCGGAGAGTAGGTCGTAATTCCGGCACATAGCAAGGGCGCGACGCGGGTCACGTCCATCCCGGCCGGAACCTTGAGCACGAAATGATCGCGCACCACGATGTGGTTTGAATAACCGCCCTTCGTCAGCGAGCCGTCATGACGATCCTTGCCATTGTAGGTGAAGGTGCATCCGCCCCGCTCGCAAAACACTTCCCACCCTTCCTTGCACTGGGTGCATTCCATGCAGCTGTCGACCATGCAGCCGACCGCGACGGTGTCTCCGATCCGATGCAGGGTGACTCGGTCGCCAATCGCGGTGACCGTGCCGACGATCTCGTGGCCAGGGACGACCGGATAGATGCTGTTCTTCCAGTCGTTGCGGCACTGGTGGAGGTCGCTATGGCAGATGCCGGCATGGCTGATCTTGATCGCGACGTCGTCGGGGCGAAGATCGCGACGTTCGAACTGCATCGGCTTCAACGGCTGGTCGGCGGCGTCGGTGCCCCAACCCGTGGCTGGTGTCGGCATATGCTATCTCCTCAAAGCGGTTGGTCAGCGGGCGCGCGCAAGGACTCCTTGCGCTTGGAGTAGGTGCGGGCGGTCGACCATGCGCCCGCTAACCGTCAACACCCCGGCGGCGGGATTGGCGGCGAAGGCAGCGATAATCGCCTCGGCGTGCGCGACTTCGGCGAGCGACGGTGTGAAAGCGGCATTGATGACCGTGACCTGGCCGGGGTGGATCGCAAGCTTGCCGGTGAACCCTTCGGCCGCCGCAGCGCGCGCTTCGAGCTCCAGTCCGTGGTCGTTTTTGTAATCGGCGAACACGCCGTCGACCGGCTGGACTCCGGCCGCCACCGCTCCCGCCAGCGTTAGTGAGCGCGCGAGCTTGTAGGTAAACGCAAGCTCGCCGTCGGCGCCATATTTCGACGACGCGCCAAGCGCCGCCGACAAATCCTCGGCGCCCCAACTCATCGCCGCGAGCGGGGCCTTGGTGTCGCGATAGCTGAGCAAACCGAACAGGCTCGGCGCGGTCTCGGTGACGATGGCGTGGATCGGGACATTGCCCGTGCGGTGGGCAATGAAGGTGACGTCGGCGCCGCTCTCGGCCTTGGGCAGGACGATCCCGAACATGTCGGCCGAGGCCAGCATCTTTAAATCAGCCTTCAAATGCTCGCTGCCGAGCGGGTTGATTCGCACCCACCAGCGCGGCCCGCCGTTACGCGCCGGAAGGTCTTTCAGCAGCGCCCGGGCGGCATCCTTGCGATCCGCGGAGACGCTGTCTTCCAAGTCGAAGATGATCGCGTCGGCCTCGCTGGCGAGTGCTTTGGCGATCTTTTTCTCGCTGTCGGCGGGCACAAACAGCCAACTGCGCGGGGGCATCAACGTCATGCCGGCGCCTTTCTGAGCAACGCCGAGCGGGTGCATTCGCACACTTTCTCTCCGCGCTGATTGAAGCTGCGGTGCGCCCAGGTGACGATTCCTGCCTCGGGCCGCGAGTTGGAGAGGCGAACCGCGAGGCATTCGCTTTCCGAGCGTAGCGTGTCGCCGACGAACACCGGCGCCGGGAAGACGAGCTTGTCATAGCCCAGGTTGGCGACGAGCGTGCCAAGTGTCGTGTCGGTGACCGACACCCCGACCATCAATCCGAAAGTGTAGATCGAATTGACCAGCGGCTGGCCGAATTCGGAGGCGGCCGCCACTTCATGGTCGAGGTGCATCGGTTGCGGATTGTGGGTCAGCGCGGAGACCAGCACATTGTCGGTCTCGGTCACGGTGCGGGTGATGGCGTGAGCGACCTTGTCGCCGACCCGCCATTCGTCGAAAAAACGTCCTGCCATGGTGTGTCCTAGGCCAGCCGAGCGGCGGCCTCAAGCAGCGGTGGCGAGCTTGGCCTTCAATTCGCACATCCCGATCCGGTCGACCGCCGCCGCGCGGTCGTCGGCACGGACGACGTTGGCGATATGCCCGAGCATCTGCCCGACGATATCGACCGCCTGCAGCGCCACGCCATGCTCAGCGACGACGTCTTGGTTGAGCGCGAGTTCGTCGCCCATCGTCACCAGCATGTCGCGGGCATGGTCGAGTTCTGCGGCAAGGCGGAGGTCGAGGTCGGAACGGAGGCGGGACATGCCGTTGATTTAGAAGGGCTTCGGTTAAGAAGAAGTGAGCAAAAGTTCGGCAATCGCCTGAGTGATCGCGTCGCCGTCGAGGCGATAGGCAGCGTAGAGATCGGCGAGGGTGCCGGTCTGTCCGAAACGGTCGACCCCGAGCGGGGCAACCCGCTGCCCGATTACTCCGCCGAGCCACGACAAGGAAGCGGGGGCGGCGTCGCACAGCGTTACCAGCCCAGCACCGGGGGCCAGGCGCGACAGCAGCGTCTCGGCGTGGCTTGGCGCATGGTGGCCCTGCCACCGCCCGGCCTGCGCCGCCGACCAGCCGCGGTGGAGCAAGTCGGGCGACGTCACCGCGAGCAATCCCAGCCCGGCAAGGTCGGCGCTGAGCTCTTCGTGCGCCGCCAAGGCTTCGGGCATCACCGCACCCATCGCGACGATCGTCGCTTCGGCCCCCGGACCGGGCTCGCGCAGCCAGTAACCCCCGGCGAGCGCATCGGCCTTCCACTTATCATCGGCGCGTTCGGCCTGCGCGATCGAGCGGGTCGACAGGCGCAGGTAAGTCGATTCGCCCTCGGGCGCGTCGATCAAGCGGAAGGCTTCCTCCATCATGATCGCAAGCTCGTCGGCGAAGGCAGGCTCATAATGGCGAAGCCCGGGCTGACCGAGCGCGATCAACGGCGGATTGATCGACTGGTGCGCGCCGCCCTCGGGCCCGAGCGTGAGCCCGCTAGGAGTCGCGACGAGCAGAAAGCGCGCATTCTGATAACAAGCGTAATTAAGGCTATCGAGCCCGCGCGCGATGAACGGGTCGTAGAGCGTTCCGATCGGGATCAACCGCTCATCGAATAGGTCGCCGGATAGGCCAAGAGCAGCCAACATCAGGAAAAGGTTGGATTCGGCGATGCCTAGCTCAATGTGCTGGCCTTGATTTGTTGCCGACCACTTTTGCGCGCTCGCAATCTTTGCGGCCGCAAATACATCCTTCATTTCGCGCCGCTTGAACAGCCCGCGCTGGTTGACCCAGGGACCAAGGTTGGTCGAGACGGTGACGTCGGGGGAGGTAGTGACGATGCGATCGGCAAGGTCCCCGCCGACGCGCGACAAGTCGAGCATGATCTTGCCAAATGCAGCCTGCGTGGCTTGTTCGGCGCCGCTTGGCGCGGGAATGGCCGGAATTGAAATCTTGCCGAATGAGCGCGCTCGCTTGGCGCGCTGGATGCCGCTGCGGTCGAGCAAGGACTGGACCGCGGGAAGCGCGTTGGCGCCGATTCCGGCGAGCGGTTGCCACTCATTGCCTGCGGCAATGCCCATCGCGTCGCGCATCGCATGGGCTTGCGTCGGGTTCATCAGCCCCGAATGATTGTCCTTGTGGCCGGCGAAGGGCAGGCCAAAGCCCTTGACCGTCCAGGCGATGAACAGGGTCGGCACATCGTCCTGCGCAGCATCGAACGCCTCGACCAAGGTGGCCATGCAATGCCCGCCAAGGTCGGTCATCAAGCTGCCCAGCGAATCGTCGTCGTGCGCGTTGAGAAACGCGGCGCCGGTCTCGCCGAGATCGGCGGCGATCCGCGCGCGCCACGCCGCTCCGCCTTGAAAACTCATTGCCGCGAAGTCGGCATTGGGGAGTTGGTCGAGCCACGCTTTCAAGGCCGGAAATTCAGTTACGGCCGCGCCCAGACGCTTGCCATAACGAAGCTCCACCGTGCGCCAGCCGCAGCTGGCGAAAATCTCGTCAAACCGCTCGAACATGCGGTCGGCCGAAGTCGCGTCGAGGCTCTGGCGGTTGTAGTCGACGATCCACCAACAGTTGCGGATGTCGTGCTTATAGCCTTCGATCAGCGCTTCGTAGATGTTCCCCTCGTCGAGTTCTGCATCACCGATCAACGCCACGAACCGCCCGCGATCCTCTTGCGCCATCTTGCCATGCGCGGTGAGATAATCCTGCACCAGGCTGGCAAAGGCGGTGATCGCTACGCCCAGCCCGACCGACCCGGTCGAGAAGTCGACCGGAATCTGGTCCTTGGTCCGGCTCGGGTAGCTTTGCATCCCGCCGAAGCCGCGAAAATTCTGGAGTTGCTCGAGGCTCTGCGAGCCAAGCAGATAATGAATCGCGTGAAGCAGCGGCCCGCCGTGCGGCTTGACCGCGACCCGGTCGTTGGGGCCGAGTGCGTGGAAATAAAGCGCGGTCATCAGCGCCGACATCGAAGCGCAGCTCGCCTGGTGTCCGCCAACCTTCAACCCGTCGCTACTGCCACGGACGTGGTTGGCATGGTGGATCGTCCACGCCGACAGGAAGCGCAGCCGCTCGTCGAGAATGTTGAGCGCGTCGAGATCGGGGGCAGGCGGGGTCGGCATGATCACGGCACTAGCGCGAGTCGGCGCGGAAGCAACACTGCCCTCAAATGAACTTTGCCGCTCGCCAGCGAGACGTGAACCCGATTGTTCACGAATTTGCCAGTGAAGGCCGGACCGTCACGATCCACATCAGCGAGATGACGCCAATGACGATTGTCGCTCGACCAGCCACCAGCCACCAGCGCCTGTTTCGTATTGGCAGATCGGCAGACTTCGCGCGGCACCGCTAGGGAAGCGGGAAGCCACGCGCCGCGACGGCACGCTGCGCGCCGCGACGGCACGTCAGCGCCGGCGTGTTTGGTCCATTGCGGACGTAACCTTAAGACCGGGACGGAATTACCGTGTTAGAGCGACGCGGATGCGAAGGGCCTCGTGCGCTTTGAAGCAACGCTTGCCGGATGGGCGAGCCACTTGATTAGGTGAGCGAAGATTGAACGCCGAGCCCGTCAAGCCGATCGATCGTCGCGCCGAGCGGACGCACCTGTTCCTGGCGGCAGCGCTCTATGCCGGACACGAGATCATTCCGGTGCGTGTTCGAAACCTGTCGCCCTCGGGGGCGCTGATCGAAGGCGAAGACCTTCCGCCCGTCTGGTCCGACATCGTTCTTCGGCGCGGGTTGCTCGAGGCGTCCGGGACCATCGCCTGGGCGGCGTCGGGGCGAGCCGGACTGTCGTTCAACGCGCCGGTCGAAGTATTCGATTGGCTTCCGACCAAAGAGCGCCAGGCGCGGGTCGACCGGCTAGCGTTCGCGCTCAAGACGCCTGGTGGCATGACGGTAGCGCCAGTTCCGGCAACCGACGAGCACGCGATGTCGATGGTCGAAATCGTTGCTGAACTCGTTGCGCTCCAGGCCGGCCTTGATCAATTGGGGGACACGCTCGCGCGCGATGCTTTGTTGATGGCGACGTGTCCCGAACTGCAATTCCTCGACATAGCGGGGCAGCGAATCGGTCGACTCGTGGTGGCCGTCCGAAATCAATAATCGACCCCGCGCGACCGCTTGGCCGGTGGGTCTTATCTGGCAAGCTTCGCGTCGGCGAGCGCGTCGAACCGGGCCTGTGCGGCGCGAATGCAGGCGATGTGCTCGAACGCCCATTCGCCAAGCGCCTTGACCGGCTCGCGCAAGGACGCGCCAAGCTCCGTAAGCTCATAATCGACGCGCGGTGGGATCGAGGGGGTGACGGTGCGCGTCACCAGCCCGTCGCGCTCGAGCCCGCGCAAGGACAGCGTCAGCATACGCTGTGAAATGCCGTCGATCGCGCGCTTCAATTCGCTGAACCGACGCGGACCGTCGGCCAGCATCATGACGATTAGCATGCTCCATTTGTCGCCGACCCGGTTGAGCACCGGAGCAACGCTGCGACAAGCGCCGTGCGACCCCGCTGCGGGTGCTGCCGGAGGAGGCACAGAATTGTGCCTGAGGGACAAATTTTTGCGTTCTTGAAGCTGATCCATGGCCGGTTACTTAAAGCGTCCCAGGCACAATTCAATACCAAGGACCAAAGCATGACCATCTTGCAGATCGACAGCAGCATCACCGGCGATCACAGCGTAAGCCGCCAGCTGACCAAGGCAACCACCCGCCAGTTGCTTGCCGTGCAGCCTGCCACCGCCTTGGTCGAACGCGACCTGGTCGCGCAGCCGCTGGCGCATTTCACGCTCGGCGGGTCGGGCGACGAGGAAGTGCTCGACGAATTTCTTGCCGCGGAGACCGTGGTAATCGGCGCGCCAATGTATAATTTCGGTGTGCCGAGTCAGTTGAAGGCGTGGATCGACCGCATCTCGATCGCCGGCAAGACTTTCCGCTACACCGCCGAGGGACGCCCCGAAGGACTGGTCGGTGACAAGCGCGTGATCGTCGCCATCTCGCGCGGCAGCTTCTACGAGGAAGGCGGCGTGATGGAGCACGTCGAAACCTATCTGAAAGGCGTGTTTGGCTTCCTCGGCATCACGCCCGAGTTTGTCCACGCCGACGGCATCGCGGTCGGCCCCGAACAGCGCGAAGCGGGGATTGCGAAGGGGCTGGGCGAGGTCGAGCGGCTCGCGGCGTAATCATGCCCCTCGCCGCGATTGGCAGATGGAAAACGGAAGCTGAGGTCGGGCCAAAGCTTGCACGGGCGCCGCAGCGAACTAGCGGCGCCCCCGTCAAGCGCGACTAACTCAATAGCCGCAACGGGTTCTCGATTTCGCGCTTCATCGCCTGAAGGAAGTTGGCCGCGTCCCAGCCGTCGACGACGCGGTGGTCGCAGCTGAGGCTCAGGTTCATCAGCTTGCGAGCCTCAAGCTCGCCGTCGACGATCACGGGCATTTCGCGCACCTTGTTGACCGCGATGATCGCGACTTCGGGGCGGTTGATCACCGGGGTCGAAGTCACGCCTCCCATCGGGCCGAGGCTCGACAAGGTGATGGTCGAACCGCTGAGCTCGTCGCGCGACGCCTTGCCGGTCTTGGCGGCGTCGGCGAGGCGAGCGATGTCGCGCGCGAGGTTCCATACCGACTTGGTTTGGGCGTCGCGGATCACCGGGACCATCAAGCCGCCGGGGGTTTGGGTGGCCATGCCGAGGTGCATCGCGCCGTGGCGAGTGAGCATCATTGCATCATCGTCGAAGGTCGCGTTGAGCATCGGCCATTCGACCAGCGCCTTGCCCATCGCGGTGATGAGGAAAGGCAGCAGGGTCAGCTTGGGATTGTCGCCGCGATCCTTGTTCATCATCGCGCGCGTGTCTTCGAGGTCGGTGACGTCAAATTCTTCGACCAAGGTGAAGTGCGGGATGCGACGTTTGGCCTCCTGCATATTTTCGGCGATCTTGCGGCGCAGCCCGACGACCTTGGTGGTTTCGTCGGCGCGCGCGGCGGAGGCGCCGTGACTGACGCTGCCGCCCTTGTAGAGGAGATAGGCGTCAAGGTCGGAATGGCGCACGCGGTCGGCGCTGGTCTTCACTTCGCCAAGGTCGATGCCGAGGTCGCGCGCGCGTTGGCGTACCGCGGGCGAGGCGAGGGTCTTCACTTCTCCCCTCCCACTCGCGGGAGGGGCCGGGGGTGGGGATGTTTTCTTACTGGACGCAACCTCCCCACCCCTCTCGCCGCTGCGCGGCTCATCCCCTCCCGCTTGCGGGAGGGGATGTTTTGCCGTCGCGCTGGTCGGGATTTCTTCCTTCATTTCTTCGGTCGCGACCACCGAACCGTCACCCAACGGCTGTTCATCCTTGCTTTCGACCGCGCTTACATCGGCATCCATCTCTATCTCGACCAGCACGCTGCCGATCGCGATCAGGTCGCCGACCTCCCCGGCCAACTTCGTCACCGTTCCCGCGACCGGCGATTCCATCTCCACCGTGGCCTTGTCGGTCATCATGTCGGCGAGTTGCTGGTCTTCCTCGACCCGGTCACCGACCTTGACGTGCCACGCGACGACCTCTGCCTCGGCAATGCCTTCGCCGATGTCGGGAAGTTTGAAGTGATAGGTCGCCATTATGCCAGCACCTTCTTGAGCGCATTCTTGAGCCGGATCGGGCCGGGGAAATAGACCCATTCATAGGCGTGAGGGTAGGGCGTGTCCCACCCGGCGACGCGCTCGACCGGGGCCTCGAGATGATAGAAGCAACGTTCCTGGACGAGCGCCGACAATTCGGCACCGAAGCCCGAAGTACGGGTTGCTTCCTGGACGATCAGGCAGCGCCCGGTTTTCTTGACCGACGTCTCGATCGTCTCGATGTCGAGCGGGACCAGGGTGCGCAGGTCGATGACTTCGGCGTCGATATGATTTTCCTCGACCGCCGCGAGCGCGACATGGACCATCGTGCCGTAGGTCAACAGCGTCAGCGCTTCGCCAGGCCGAACAATCGCCGCCTTGCCGATCGGGACAGTATAATGGCCATCGGGAACCGCGCTTGCGGCATGCTTGGACCACGGCGTCACCGGGCGGTCGTGGTGGCCGTCGAACGGGCCGTTATAGATTCGCTTGGGCTCGAAGAACACCACCGGGTCGGGATCCTCGATCGCCGCGATCAGCAGTCCCTTGGCATCATAGGGGTTCGACGGGATGACGGTTTTAATCCCGGCGATGTGGGTGAACAAGGCCTCGGGCGACTGGCTGTGGGTCTGGCCGCCGAAAATGCCCCCGCCGTAAGGCGAGCGGATGACCATCGGCATGGTCCATTCGCCCGCGCTGCGGTAGCGCATCTTGGCGACCTCGCTGACGATCTGGTCGTAGCCGGGGTAGATGTAGTCGGCGAACTGGATTTCGACCACCGGCTTGAGGCCATAGGCCGCCATCCCCACCGCGGTACCGATGATCCCGCCTTCGCTGATCGGCGCGTCAAATGCGCGCGTCTTGCCGAATTGCTTCTGCAAGCCTTCCGTTGCGCGGAATACCCCGCCGAAATAACCGATATCCTCGCCATAGACGACGATGTCGGGGTCGCGCTCCATCATCACGCGATGGGCGTCGTTGATCGCCTGGATCATGTTGCGATTGGTGGTGCCGCTCATGACGGTTCGCGCCCGAGAAATTCACGTGCCTCGGCCAGTGCCTGTTCGCGCTGCTCGGCGAGATGCCATGGCACTTCGGCGAACACGTCTTGAAACATCGAAGGAATGTCGTCGAACCCCTGCTGGGGCAAGATGCCGAGCTTCTCAGCCTCCTTTTGCGCGGCGCGGACGGTGGCGTCGAGCTCCTTGTCGAGCGCGGCGTCGCGGTCCTCGTCCCACTCACCAATCGCGAGAAGGTGCGCCTTGAGCCGTGCGATCGGGTCGCCCAGCGGCCATACTTCCGGCTCGCCCGCCGGACGATAGCCGGTCGGGTCGTCGGAGGTCGAGTGACCCTCAGCGCGGTAAGTGAAATATTCGATCAGCGTCGGGCCCTTGTTCATCCGTGCGCGGTCCGCCGCCCAGCGGGTTGCCGCATAGACCGCGAGCGCGTCATTGCCGTCGACGCGAAGCCCGGCGATACCGTAGCCGACCGCTCGCGACGCGAAGGTCGCTTGCTCGGCCCCGGCAATTCCCGAAAAACTCGAGATCGCCCACTGGTTGTTGACCACGGCCAGGATCACCGGCGCCTGATAAACGGCGGCGAAGGTCAGTGCCGAATGAAAGTCGCCCTCGGCGGTCGCGCCATCACCGATCCAGCCCATCGCAATCCGGGTGTCGCCCTTGATCGCGCTCGCCATCGCCCAGCCGACCGCCTGCGGATATTGCGTGCCGAGATTGCCCGAGATCGAGAAAAAGCCATGCTTTCTGTCCGAATACATGATTGGCAACTGGCGGCCGTGGAGCTTGTCGCCGCGGTTCGAATAAATCTGGCACATCATGTCGACCAGAGGATAGCCGCGGGCGACGAGCAGACCCTGCTGGCGATAGGTCGGGAAGTGCATGTCGTCGGTATCCATCGCCGTCGCCGCGGCGACCGCAATCGCCTCCTCACCGGTGCACTTCATGTAGAAGCTGGTCTTGCCCTGGCGCTGAGCGCGATACATGCGGTCATCGAAGGTGCGCACAGTTTTCATGTCGCGCAGCATCTTGCGCAGCGTGTCGGGGTCGAGCCGCGGATTCCACGCGCCGACCGCCTGGCCGGCGTCGTCCAGCACGCGCACCAGGGTGGTGCACAGGGGGTGGGTCTCGACCGCCGCAACCGCGACGTCGGGGCGCGGCGCAATACCCGCGGCAGGGACGATGACAGCGGAGAAATCGGGCGTATCGCCCGGGCGATACGCCGGCTCGGGAACATGCAGTGCGAGCGTGGGGCGGTTGCGGCGAGAAGGGATTGAATTGTCCATTGCCCACGCCGCTTAAAGCGGCGCGGGCGGACGGGCAACCTCCCCCGGTCAGTCGGACACGTAGGCAAGAAGGTCGCCAGGTTGGCAATCCAGTACGCGGCAGATTGAATCGAGGGTTGAAAAGCGGATTGCCTTTGCCTTGCCGGTTTTGAGGATCGACAAATTGGCGAGGGTGATGTCGACTCGTTCGGCGAGTTCGGTAAGGGTCATGCGTCGCGCATGGAGCTGGTCGTCCAGCTTCACGACAATTGCCATCAGACGGTCCCTTCCAGCTCTTCGCGCATCTCGGCGCCGACGCGGAAAACTCGAGCGAGAATGAACAGGACGAGAGTCAGCAACGTGGCTCCGGTAGCGATGCTGAATGCGTCCTCTGCCACGAGAGCTGCGCGAAAATTGCCAAACGAGGCAGAAATTCCGGCAAGCACGAAAAGGATGAGTTGTATACCGAGATTGAGCCACGCCATTCGGCGGAGGCGATCGGCATTAGCCGGAACGAACGGATCGCCTCGCTCGACCGATCGAACAATCCGCAAAAGCTCGCTCAGGAACAGGAATGCCAGCGCAAGTATGATCACGATCAGTGCGAATGCGGCGACAAAGGCGGGATATCCCCCCTCGGTTATCCCCCTCGCTGCAAGCTTGGCGAGTGTTCGGTTCCGCTCGAATGTGAGGAGAGCGCCGAGCCCGATAGTCACCAGGGTCCCGGCAAAGACGCACAGCCCCATCAGAATACCCAGCAAATATCGAGAAGTAGTCAGCAGACGGTCGGATTTTCCGTTGTTCATAATAAATCCTTTCGCGAAGTCGGATCAGACGAGGCTGATGATCGGGCCAGGGTGAGCGGGCGTGACCGAGAGGGTCGGGATGAGGATCATTGCCGTGAGGCCGATCGCGGCGAAAAAGATAAGGAGCGGCTGCTTGAAAGAGACTAACATGTTCGTTCTCCGATATGACTGATATCGATAATCAATACGCCTCGGCGTCATATTGTCAATTAATGATATTGAAAAACGATATGTCAGGATTCGCAAGTAGAGGTCCCACCCGTTTGACGGGGTTCGGAGCGGGCGTTAGTGGCGCGTCATGGCTGACCAGAAAAAATCTCTCCCCGACCGTCTGTCGCTCAATCCGCGCAGCGAATATTTCGACCAGGATGTGCTGAGCCAAGGTGTCGGCATCCGCTTCAATGGCATCGAAAAGACCAATGTCGTCGAATATTCGGTGAGCGAAGGCTGGATCTGCGTTCCCGCAGGGCGCAGCCTCGATCGCTTTGGGCAGCCGATGACGGTCAAGCTGAAGGGCAAGGTCGAGCCTTATTATGAAGGCGATGAGGCGGCGGCAGAAACGTCCGCCGCCGGCAACGACGAAAAGGGCCCCGGCGAAAACGCCGAGGCCTGATTCAATGCGGTGCTCGGCTTTCTAGCGGTCGACGTGCGGCGCCGTTCGATTGCGGCGCGATTGTTTGCGGTCATACAATTTTTTCGCTGCCCAACCCGCGCCGAGCGCCAGCCCGAGCGGGCCGAGTCCGCGCCGCGCGATCATCGGGATCGCCGCGCCGATCAGCGCGCCCTTCGCGCCATTATTGCGACCAGCGAGCCGCTGTCCAGCCATCGCGCCCAAAATCTTGCCCAGCATGATAATCCCTTTTTCAAACCAAATGTCGTCCAGCGCTTAACGTCGCGCGCGCTGCTGCTGTTCCACCAACTTAGTTGGTGCCTCATCCCAAGTTGCGGTGGTAAATTCCACCAGATCGACACGTGATCAACGCAATATTGTTGGTTTTTCGGGATATTCTCCAAATGGCACGGCCCTTGAAACAGGAGTGGTATGGATCGAGCGGTGGCCCGCTGATGATCCGACAAAAGGGAGAATGAAATGTCCGATCGGAAGTTTTCGCATCATCTGTTCGCCGCGGTCGCGGCGCTGCTGATGAGTTCGATCGCGGTCGGCGCCGCGGTCGCCCCCCACGAGGTCGCCGCCACCGGCGTGAAAGTCGTCTCTTATGTCTGATTTCGAACCGATCGAGGCCCGTCCGGCGATCCGCATATCGCGGATGACCGAGCCGAAGCAGGACGAGGCCGAGATGCGGTTCGCGCCGCTTGCGCCGATCGCCAGCTTCCTCGCGGGTCCGATCTTTACCCGGACGCGCGATATCGTTGCCGCCAACATGGCCGAATTGCTCGACCGGTCGGAAGATCCGTCGCGGATGATCCGCATGATCATCGTCGAAATGGAAGAGACGTTGGTCGAAGTCCGCGCCACCGCGGCGCGCTCAATCGCCGACATCAAGGAAATGCGCCGCGCCTGCCAGCGGCTCGAGGATTTGCAGCAAGGCTGGGTCGAGAAGGCCGAACTCGCACTCGAGAAGGGCCGCGAAGACCTCGCCCGCGCCGCGCTGTCGGAAAAGCAGAAAGCGGCCGAAATGGCCGAGGGCCTCCACGCCGAAGTAACGCAGATCGAAACCGTGCTGAAGGGCTATGAGGCCGATATTCAGCGGCTCCAGGTCAAGCTTGCGGAGGCCCGCGCGCGCCAGAATGCGATCGCCAGCCGGTTCGAGAGCGCGCTGAGCCGTGCCCGCACCAGCGAAGTGCTCCACGGCAACCGCACCGAGCAAGCGTTCGCCAAGTTCGAACTGCTCGAACGACGCGCCGACTTTACCGAAGGCCGCGCCGATGCGCTCGGCCTCGCCGGGCCCAAGAGCCTCGCGGAAGAAATTGCCGAGCTTCGCGCCAACGACACCGTCGATGCCGAACTCAACGCCATGAAAGCCGCGCTTGCGGCGAAATATTAGAAGGGAACAGGGGAATGTCGCGCTATTCGCTGAAACGCCGGGACAAGAAGGTCGCAGGGGTCGCCGCGACACTCGGCGACGTGTTCAACATCGATCCCACATTCATCCGCATCGGCTTTGTCGCCGCCTTTTTCCTGATCAGCTGGGAATTCGCGGTGATCGCCTACGTCGCGGCGGGGATATATCTCACCCTCAAGAAGCGAAAGGCGCTTCGCGGCGAAGAGCGCATGTCCGATTTCGACCGCATGGACGAGGTCGGCAAGGGTCGCAGTTCGATCCACGATTTGCGCACGACGCTCGATGCCAGCGACCGGCGAATGATGGCGATCGACCACCACCTCAACCGCCAAAATGACGAACTCGCCCGGGAGATCGAGGCGCTGCGAGGGGACAAGTGATGGCCGACCCGCTGTCGATCGCTCTCGTCGGGGCAAGCGTGCTGCTCACCCTCGGTCTTGCCAGCCTGGCCTCGCTCAAGGGGTGGACAGCATGGCTCGATTATAAACGGCTCGAACTCGCGAGCCATTGCGCCGGTGACCTCGTGCTCCCACCGACGGGAGGGCGGATCGAGATCGCCGACCTGAAGGAACGGGTGCGCAAACTGGAGGCCATCGCCGCCGGGATCGATCTCTAGGCTCAGTTGTCATCCAAGGCTGAAGCCGCTGGTCGCACCGGTGGGGCGGGCCGTCAGAATGATGGTTGCGATGATGTATTATATCATTTAGCTCGCGAGGCAGTCTCATAATTGAAAGCCGCTGCCCCGTGGAAAAACTTGTCCCCATCCTGTATGCGTCCGCGTCGATCATCGTCTTGCCTGCCGCGGCGACCGCGCAGGTGCGGGCCGCTCCCGTCGCCCCCCCGGCGTCGAACCCGCACAACGAAGCAGACACGATTGTCGTCACCGCGCCCTTTGTTCGCGAACTCGACCTATTGGCCGGAAAGTCAGTGATGACGGGTGACGATCTGCAGCGCGAGGTCCGCGCGCAGATCGGCGATTCACTGACCAGCCTGCCGGGAGTCTCGGCGACCAGCTTCACCCCTGGGGCCTCGCGCCCCGTGCTCAGGGGGTTGCAGGGCGAGCGTGTGCGCGTGCTCACCGACGGCATCGGATCGATCGACGTTTCCAACACGTCGGCCGATCATGCGGTGACGATCGACCCCCTCACCGCGGAGCGTATCGAAGTATTGCGCGGACCTGCGGTATTGCTGTTCGGCAGCCAGGCGACCGGCGGCGTGGTCAATGTCATCGATCACCGTATTCCCCGCGAAAAGCCGGCTAATGGCTATCATGTCGACCTCATCGGCGGGCTCGGATCGGCCGCCGACGAACGCTCGGTCGGCGCCGCGATCGATGTCCGATTGGGCGGCAATTTCGTGATTCACGCCGACGGCAGTTTCCGCAAGTCCAACAACCTTCGATCGGGCGGCCACGTGCTGTCGCGCGAACTGCGTGCCGAGCAGATCGACATAGCCGAAGAGGAAGCGGCCGAAGGGCATGGCGACGAAGCGCAAGAAGCGCTCGCTTTGGCTGGATTGCGCGGCGAAATTCCCAATAGCGCAACCGAGCAGAAGTCGGGGGGGATCGGACTGTCGTACATCGGCGACAAGATCACGCTTGGCGGTTCGATCAGCCGGTTCGAAAGCGACTATGGCGTTCCGACCCGGCCGGGCGCGGGGCACCACGGCGAGGATGGCGAGGCGGAGGAAGGCGGGGAACAGGGCCATGGCGAGGAACTGGTCACGATCGGACTCAAGCAAAATCGTTACGATTTCCGCGGTGAGTATCGCTTTGGCGGTGGATTTTTCGATAGCGCGACGCTTCGCGTCGGCGCCGCCGACTATGAGCATACCGAGTTCGAGGGCGATGAAGTTGGCACCGTGTTCAAGTCTGACGGGATCGAAGGGCGCTTCGAGCTGGCGCAGCGCGATCGCAAGGGATGGCGCGGGGCAAGCGGCGTGCAATATTATCGACGCAACCTGGAGGCGATCGGCGCGGAAGCCTTCGTCCCTGCCAACCGCAGCAAGCAAACCGGTCTTTTCACCGTCCAGGAATTTACGCTCGGCAAGATCGGGCTCGAAGCAGCGGGGCGCTTCGAACGGACCGAGCAGCGTGATCGCGACAATCGGATCGGACGTAATTTCAACACCGTCAGCGTAGCCGCCGGCGGATTTTATGAGCCTGAGCCACGGATCAAGCTTGGCCTGAACCTGTCGCGGACCGAACGCGCGCCCGCGGCCGAGGAGCTGTTTTCGAATGGCCCGCACATCGCCACCCAGGCGTTCGAGCTGGGGAACGCCGATCTTAACGTGGAAACGGCGTTCGGCGGGGAGGCTTATGTCCGGGTCGACCGCGGTCCCTTCACTCTCAGCGCCACCGCCTTCGTGACTCGCTTTGATGATTTCATCTATCAGGACGAAACCGGCGAAGAACAAGACGAGCTTCCGGTGTTCCGCTATTTCCAGCGTGACGCGACATTCCGCGGAGTCGAGCTGGAAGCGTCGGCCGAGCTGTTCGAGGCGGCTGGCTTCCGGTTTGTCGCTGACGGAGTCGCTGACGTGGTGCGCGCCAAGCTTAAGAATGGCGGGCCCGTCCCGCGCATCCCGCCGCTGCGGCTGCTCGGCGGCCTCGAGGCGCAGTCGAGCCGGCTCGATGGCCGCGTCGAAGTCGAATGGATCGATGATCAGAAGCGCACGGCGGCGTTCGAAACCGCGACCGACGGGTTCACCAGGGTCAATGCCTCGTTGGCGTGGCGACCGTGGGGACGCGAGCGCGAAACGACGATCATCGTCTCGGCGAACAACATCTTCGATGTCGAAGGGCGGCGCCACGCATCGTTTACCAAGGACTTTGTGCCGCTCGCCGGACGCGATCTCCGCGTGGCGGCACGGTTCAGCTTTTGAGAATTGCGTGGGGAGGTTTGCAGCTGACCCGCCAATGCGGCGGGCCGTAATCGCTACGACTGCGCAGTTCAAATCGCTGATGAGTCACGATTGACGTAACGAAGCGGCAACTGGAGCCAAGCTCCAGAAACGAGTAAACCCCGGTAACCGAAGTTACCGGGGTTCCATGATTCGCATCCGAAGATTTGAACCACGAGACTATAACTCCTCGGCGCGACGAACAGTTCCCGGCAATCGCGAATTTTTTCGCTTCGATGGTGAAAGCGGCTTAGCGTCGCGATCGAAGGAGCAATCATGACCCAGGCCTATATCGTGGACGCGCTGCGGACCGCGGGTGGACGGCGCGGCGGCGCGCTCAAGGATTGGCACCCGGCCGACCTCGGCGCCGCGGTGCTCGATGCGCTGGTCGGGCAATCGGGGATCGATCCGGGGGCGATCGAGGATGTCATCGTCGGCTGCGTCAGCCAGGCGGGCGAGCAGAGCTTCCACATCGGACGCAACATGGTGCTCGCATCGTCGCTCCCCGATAGCATCCCCGCGGTGACGATCGACCGCCAATGCGGCAGCTCGCAGCAAGCGCTTCACTTTGCCGCTCAGGCGGTGATGTCCGGAACGCAGGACGTCGTCATCGCCGCCGGCGTCGAAAGCATGACCCGCGTGCCGATGGGCATGCCGACAATTTTGGCGATGCAGGCAGGGCTTGGCACCGGGCCGTGGAGCGAAGCGATCCGCAGTCGCTATGGGGTCGCCGAATTCAGCCAGTTCACCGGGGCCGAGATGATGGTCGACAAATATGGCTTCGACCGCGCCACGCTCGATGCCTTCGCGATCGACAGCCACGCCAAGGCCGCCGCCGCGACCGAGGCGGGGGCGTTCGAGCCGGAGATCGTGCCCCTCGCAATTGAGGGCGGAGTCCACGAGCGCGACGAAGGAATTCGGAGCGACGCCAGCGTCGAATCGCTCGCCAATTTGAAAACGATTGCCCCGGGCGGGCGGATTACCGCCGGCAATGCTAGCCAGATTTGTGACGGCGCCTCGGGCGTGCTGGTGGTGTCGGAAGCCGCGCTCAAGCTCCACGGGCTCACTGCGCTGGCGCGGATCGACAATTTGACCGTGACCGCGGGCGACCCGGTGATCATGCTGGACGAGCCGATCAATGCGACCCGCCGCGCGCTTCAGCGTGCGGGGCGGCACATGGACGAGATCGACCTTTACGAAGTCAACGAAGCCTTCGCCCCGGTGCCGCTGGCGTGGCTCCAGCAGATTCACGGCGCCAATCCCGCGCGGCTCAACGTCCATGGCGGGGCGATCGCGCTCGGCCATCCATTGGGCGCGAGCGGGACCAAGTTGATGGCGACTCTGGTCCACGCGCTTCACGCCCACGGCGGGCGGTTCGGGCTGCAGGCGATGTGCGAAGGCGGCGGCATCGCCAACGTCACGATCATCGAGCGGGTCTAGAGGCTGGACGCCGGCTGGCTCTAACCGGCTCTATGTGGCGGTCTCCCACCAATAAGCGGCCCGCTTCCATCCACCGGTCGCGACTTCGTTCAGGCTGAGCGGGTCATACATCCGCCCGCCAAGCATGACCCGGTGCACCTTGTCACTGTTGCGAATGTTTGTGGTCGGATCGGCGTCGAGGACGACCAGGTCGGCAAGCTTGCCCACTTCGATCGAACCGATGTCCCGCGCCATGCCGAGCGACTGGGCCGAGACGATGGTTCCCGCGCGCAACGCTTCGAGCGGGGTCCATCCGCCACGAACGAACGACCATAATTCCCAGTGCGGCCCGATCCCGGCCTGCTGGCCGTGCGCGCCGATCGCCACCGGGATACCGCGCTCCGCGACCTTGCGTGCCTCGCGTGCCGATTCATCGTCGACGAAATTATCCTCCGGCGCCTTGATCCGTCGCGCGCCGTCGGCGAGCAACTGGGCAGGCGGCGTGTGTGCCTTGAGCAACGGATGCTCGTATATGTTGGTCGCCTGCCGCCAATAGGGATCGCCGGCCAGCCCGCCATAGGTCACCACCAGGGTTGGGGTATAATAGGTCTGGCTGCCCGCCCAGAAGTCGAGCATGTCCTTGTAGAAGACGGTCAGCGGGACGTTATGCTCAAGCGTCGAATTGCCGTCGGCGATCAGCGCCATGTCCATCCCGAACAGCGAACCGCCCTCGGCGACGACCTGCATATTCTCGCGCCGGGCGGCTTCGACGACCTGCTGGCGCTGCTCACGGCGCGGCTGGTTGTAATTCTTGACGCTGCGCGCGCCCTGCGCCTTGAGGCGCCGGACGTGCGCCAGGGCATCATCCAGACTGTCGATCTGCGCATAGACGTCGGCCGACTTGGCACCGTAGACGATCTCGCCCGTCGAAAAGATCCGCGGCCCAACGATCTTGCCCGCGCGCTGAAGTTCCGACGCGACGAAAATCTCGCTCGCGCGCGCGGACGGATCGTGGATCGTCGTCGTGCCGAGCGCGAAATTCTGGTGAAGCGACCAATTTTGTTGTGGGACAATTTCGTCCACGCCTTGCGGCCCGTGGGCATGGGCGTCGACAAGGCCCGGGATGATCGTCTTTCCGGCCAACTCGACGATCGTCGCCCCCGCCGGCACCACAATCTCACCACGACGACCCACTGCGGCAATCCTGTCGCCCTCGATCAGGACGACACCATCGTCGATGATCGCACCATCGGCCCCGGCCATCGTCACCAGTCGCGCTCCGGTCAGGGCTACGATCCCGCTCGGTTTTGCCGCGGCGACGTCCATCGACAGCGACACGCCGCTCGTGGGGGCGATGAATTTGGCCGCGTTTTCCCCTGCCGGTGCGCTCGGGAACAGGGTCGATGACGCGACGGTGTAGAGTGTCGCGCCGAGACTCCAGTGCAGTTGGTCGCCGCCTTGCGACCAGTGGATATAGTCCGCGCCCGAACCGCTGACGCGGGTGACGGGCAATGCCGCATCCTTGAGCGCGACTTCGACCTCTTGTCCGCCTGGCATCAGCGGCATCACGAACGCCTGGTAATTCTGGCGAAACGCGACGAGCCGGCCATCGGGCGAAATCGCGAAATCATTGGCAAGCTCGCCGCTGGCATGAACCCGCTGCGCCTCGCCGTTGAGGTCGGCGCTGATCAGCTGTCGTTTGTCGTCCTTCTGGCCGATCATGAACAAGCGATCATTGGCAGCGCCGAAGCGCGGGCTGGCCGCATCCTTGGCGACGCGGACGGGCAAGCCGCCGCTCGCCGCAACGCGGTAGACGCCCGGATTGTCGGACCATGTCGGCGAAGTGAGGTTGCCGCCGCTGCCGCGCTCGAACGCGATCGTGCGGCCATCTGGAGAGAAATGCGGGCGCGCATAATGGCCGGGCTGCGTAGTCACGGCGCGCGGGGAGCCGCCGCGCGCGCCCACCGTCATCACGCGGCCCAGCCCGGCGTCGGTCCAGTCGACGAACACGATCGTCCGTCCGTCGCGCGACCACGAGGGGAATAGTTCGAAGCTGTCGCTCTTGCTGCTCGTCAAGCGGCGCGGGGTGCCCCCCGTCATCGGCTTCTGCCACAATTTCCCGAGGCTTTCGAACACGACCTGACTGCCGTCGGGCGACACTTCGGCGAAGCGCGGCATCTTGGTTGCGAAGCGCGCGGGCGCGACCTCGATCTGCGGATGCGGTGCATCGGCGACCCCGCGCGTATCATTGACCGAAAAGGCGATGTCACGCGCAGCACCCGACTGCGCGTCGACCCGGCGCAGCTTGCCCCCCGCCCAGAACACGATGCTGCGGCTGTCGGGAGTCCAGTCCATGTTCGGATAGACCCCAGTGACCGCCCAAGTCTCCTGCACGTCCTGATCGAGCACATCATACAGCTTGCGCTCGCGACCCGAGACCAGATCCTTGACGTAGAGCTTCGACTTGGTCGCCTCGCGCCGGACGAAGGCAATCATCTTTCCGTCTGGCGACGGTGCGGGGCGCACCGATCCGCCCGGGCCCGAGACCGCGGCGGTGACTTCGCCGGTGGCGAGGTCGTAACGCTCGATGTGGAACAGGTTGGTGTTCGAATCCTGGGCATATTGAAAGATCGGCCCCGGCGTGACGTTGCGGGTGTAATAGAC
>JALYRH010000006.1 GCA_030855425.1 Pseudomonadota bacterium | reverse complement strand
GGGTTGGCCGGCGCGGCCGGGGTCGAGGGGGCGTCGGCCGGCGGTGTCGGCCGTGACGGCGGCGGCGGAGGTGGCGGCGCGGGCTCGCCGAACCCCGGCGGAAGGATCGATTCGGGTCTGCTCTGCGCCAGCGCCGCACCCGCCACGCCCGCGGCGAGCAGGATCGGCAGCGCGATCTTCATTCTTGCCGCCCGCGCCATTATCGGGCCGGGGCGGTGGGCGAGACGTCAACCTCGATCGTCTTGGTCGGCTGCTCGGTGACGCTGCGCGACAGGAAGATCGCCCCACCGACAAGGATAAGGATCAGGATAGTCAGGACAATCAGGCCTCGCATGAGCACTCCGCTGGCAACAAAATAAGGATCGCGCGGCTTTTGCCCGACCCGCGCCCCTTATGTATAGCCCCGTATCGTGGAAAAGCGCCCCGCCCCTCAGCTGCCTCCTCCGCTCGACCGGGAGTCTAGCGCCTCCCCGCCGCTTGAACGCGCGCCGCTTGATCGTCCGCCGCTCGAACAATTGTCGCTCGAACACCCGCCACTCGCCGCCCCGCCGCTCGTCCGCCCGACACTTGATCGGCCAATCGTGCTCGTCGGTTTGATGGGGGTTGGCAAGTCGACTGTCGGCCGGCGCCTCGCGCAGCGGCTCGGGCTGCCGTTCGTCGACAGCGACAGCGCGATCGAGGATGCCGCGGGCGGTGCCTCCGCCGCCGAAGTATTCGAACGCTATGGCGCGGATGACTTTCGCGACGGCGAGCGTCGCTTGGTCGCGCGGCTGGTCGAGGGCGAGCGGCGGGTGATCGCCACCGGCGGCGGCGCATTTGTCGATCCCGACACCCGCGCATTGCTCAAGGCACGCGCCGTCACGGTGTGGCTCGACGCCCCGATCGAGGTGCTCGCCGAGCGCACCGGGCGCCGCAATACCCGGCCGCTGCTGCGCGATGGCGACCGCGCCGCCACTCTTGCCCGGCTCGACCGCGAGCGCCGCTCCGATTACGCCGAGGCCGACATCCATGTGCGCAGCGGAAGTGGCGCGCATAGCGACGTGGTCGAGGCGATCGTTGCGGCCTTGCGGGAGCGATTCGCGCAATGAGGATCATCCCGGTGATCGCCGGCGCGGCGGCCTATGACGTGCTCGTCGGCCCGCTCGATCAGGCCCGCGATCGCCTCCCCACCGCGACGATCCTGGTCAGCGAACCCCGGGTGTTCGCGCTTCACGGCGAGCGCGTCCAGGCGCTGCTCGGCGGCGATCCGCCAATCCTGCTCCCCGGGGGCGAGGCGGCCAAGCAATGGGACGTCCTCCACGCGCTGCTCGCCGAACTGGCGCGGCGCGGCGCGGGCCGTTCGACGAGCATCGTCGCGTTTGGCGGCGGCGCGGTTGGCGACGTCACCGCCCTCGCCGCCAGCCTGTTCATGCGCGGCTGCCCGGTCGTCCACCTCCCCACCACCTTGCTCGCCCAGGCCGACAGCGCGGTCGGCGGCAAGACCGCGATCGACGCATTTGGCGAAAAAAACGTCATCGGCAGCTTTCACCAGCCCTCGCTGGTGATCGCCGACCCCGCCTTTCTCGCCACGCTTGATCGGCGCCAGCTTCGCTCGGGCTATGCCGAAATCGTCAAATATGGCCTGATCGACGATCCTGCCTTGTTCGCCTGGTGCGAAGCGCATGGTGCCGCTCTGCTTGCTGGCGATCCCGCGCTACTCGACCACGCCATCGTCGCCGCCGTCACCGCCAAGGCGCGGCTGATCGCGGGCGACGTCGAGGACCGCAGCGGCCAACGCGCTTTGCTCAACCTCGGCCACAGCTTCGCCCACGCGATCGAAAGCGCGGCCGGGCTTGGTCAAATCCTACACGGAGAGGCGGTCGCGGTCGGTTTGGTCCTCGCCCTGCGCTTCTCCGCCGACTTCGGCCTGTGCGATGCGAGCGACGCCGACCGGCTCGCCGCTCACCTCGGCGAACTCGGCTTGCCGACCAGCCTCGCCGCGGTCGCGATCGATGGTCCCGCGTTGCTCGACTGGATCGCGCGCGACAAGAAGAATGACGGCGCCGCGCTGACCTTGATCCTCAGCCGCGGCATCGGCCGCGCCTTCGTCGCGCGCAACGTCGACCCCGCGCGCCTCGCCGCCTTCCTCGCTTAGCCGGGCTGCGCCTCACCATCGTCGGGCAAGGACTGGTCGGGTCGGAACGAGCGGTCCGCGCCGGCATGGAGATCGCCGGTTTCGGTCTGCCGCTCGAGCCGATCGCAATCGCGCAAGCGATATTCGCGCTCGACCCGATCGACTTCGCCCGGCTGCAACCCCATCGTCTTCAACGCCGCGAGCCCCATCACCACCGCGCTCTCAAACATTTCGCGCTGGGCAAACGCAAGGTCGAGCCCGTCGAGCGCGATCAGGTGGCGCCGGTCGAACACCCGCGCCATGACCTTGGCGTGCGGAAACGCCTCGAGCACTTGGCGCGTCGCCTCGCGGGTCAGCGTTTCGCCGTCGATGCAGAACAGGATCGCTTCGGCCTCCTCGGCCCCCGCCATGCGCAACAGGTCGACCCGCGTCCCGTCGCCATAATAGACTTTGGTCCCAAATTCGCCGCTAAGCTCGATCTGCTGGGGCTTGAGGTCGATCAGCGTCACCCCGATGCGCTTGGCCATCAGCATTTGCGCGACGGTCTGCCCGAACCGGCCATAGCCGACCACGATGGCGCGCGTCGGTGGCGAGCCCCCGGGGCCGTCGAGCCCGTTCGCGCCGCGTTCCTCGCGCGCCTCAAGCCGCTCGGTAAGCCGCATCAGGAACGGGGTCGCCGCCATCGACAGCGTCACGACAGCACCGAACAGCGACGCGGTCTCGGGCAGGATGAGCGCTTCCGACGCAGCGGCGGCGAACAGCACGAAGCCGAATTCCCCCGCCTGGCTGAGCAAAAGCCCGAGCCGCACGCTGCGCGGCCAGCTATTGCCGAACGCGCGCGCCAGACCGGCAAGGATCAATGTCTTGATCAGGATCACCGCAAGCGCGACCCCGATCACCAGCAACGGCCGCGCGGCAATCACGCCCAGGTCGAGCATCATCCCGACCGACAGAAAGAATAGCCCGAGCAGGATCGAGCGGAACGGCTCGACGTCGCTTTCGAGTTCGTGGTGATAGGGCGATTCGGCGAGCATCACCCCGGCGATGAACGCGCCCAGCGCGACCGACAGCCCCAGCGCGTGCATCAGCGCCGACGCCGCGACGACCGTGAACAGCCCCGCGACGACGAACAATTCACGCTCGCCAAGCTGGCCGATCAGGCGGAACATCGGGTTGATCAGCCACCGCCCCGCCAGCACCAGCCCGACGATCGCGCCGACCGTGTAGAGCACCAAAGTCCAGCCCCCCGGGTCCGATGGATCGGGCGCGACTCGCGACAGCGCCGCGATCAGCGTGATCATCGGCACGATCGACAGGTCCTGGAACAGCAGGATCGAAAATGCGCGCTCGCCCTGCGGCGTGTTGAGGTCGCCATCGCCGCGCAACATCGGCAGCACCTGGGCGGTCGACGACAATGCCAGCGGCAATCCGACCGCGAACGCCGCAGCGAGGGTCAGCGGAAGCGCCAGATGAAGGAACAGGCTGAGCGCCAGGCCGCACAGCAGCACCTGCGCCAGCCCGAGCCCGAAGATATCGCGGCGCAAGCGCCACAAGCGGCTCGGATTCAGCTCGAGCCCGACCACGAACAGCAACAGCGCGATCCCCAGCTCGGTGACGCTCGCCAGCGCCTCGGGATCATCGATCAGCCCGAGCAGATGCGGCCCGATCAGTGCCCCGGCGACGATATAGCCAAGCGTCGCGCCGAGCTTGAGCTTGCGAAACAGCATCACGAACAGCAACGCCGCGCCGAGCATCACCGCGCCACTCTCGAGCAGGACACTGGTTGCGTGCGCGGTGGTTTCGACTTCGTTCATTGCCCGGCCTCGCCTACCGCCTCGCCCACCGCCTTGCCCACCGCCTCGATCGCCCCGAGCAGCGCTTCGAACGGCAGCAAAATCGCGCCATGCCGCCCGACCCGCGACCGCGCCGGGTCAAGCAAAGCGAGCCCCGGCCATGCCGTCACCGCGTCATCCTCGCCCCCGAGCCAGCGCGCGATTGCGCCCAGCGCGGCGCGCACTTCACCGGCGCTTCTGCCCGGCGCGCTAGCGATCATCAACGCCGCCGCCGCCTGCCCGAAGGCACAGGCCTCGACCCGCTGCGACATCGCCGCGACCCGCCCGTCGGCCATCTCGACCTGAACCGAAATCCGGCTCCCGCACGTCACCGACCGCCGCTCGATTTCGCCATCGACGCGCTCCAGCACCGCAGGCTCGCCCAGCGACGCTGCCAGCCGAAGGATATCGCGCGTATAAAGCGGTGCGGCCATCAGCACCCTATAGATGCCCCTTCCGTCGATGGGGAGGGTCGGGGTGGTTAAGGCTTGCGGAAGTTCACCCCTCTTCCCGGGCGACACCCCTATTCGGCCTGTCCCGGCTGGAGGGAGTGAGCTAAGCCCGCCGCCACGTCGTTCCGCTCGGACCATCCTCGAGCAGCACGCCCTCTCCGGCGAGTTGATCGCGAATCCGGTCCGCCTCGACGAAGTCGCGCCGTGCCTTGGCTTCGGTGCGGGCCAACACCATTTCGCTGACGCGCCTCTCCTCGCCACTGTCCATATTGAGGAAAAAATGAGGGAAGCGATCCTGTTCACTGAAGAGCCCGAGTAACATACCGCTCGCTGTTAGCCGCTTAGGATCGGTAATTGCGCCGAGGCGCGCCAAAGCGAGCGAGGTATTCATGTCGTCGCTCAACGCGTCGATGACTCCCTCATCACAATCCGCGATCGACAGTTCGTGATCGTGGATGAAGCCAGATCGCTTCAATCGTGTGTACAGCCCGTCCAACGTCGCCTTGGATTGAGCGATCAGATTTTCGGTCCACGGCAACGGCGAACGGTAATGACCTGACAGCAAGGCCAGCCTCAGCACTTCGCCACGATGCCCTTCGGCCAACAATTGGTCGACGGTGATGACATTGCCGATGCTCTTCGACATCTTCTCCGCGCCCATGTCGACGAAGCCATTGTGCACCCAATAATTCGCCAGCGGCTTCCCGTGAGCGCAGCGGCTTTGCGCAATCTCATTTTCATGGTGCGGGAAGATCAGATCGAGCCCCCCGCCGTGAATATCGATCGTCTCGCCCAGATGCGCGCGGATCATCGCCGAGCATTCGATGTGCCACCCGGGGCGGCCCCTGCCCCACGGGCTGTCCCAGCCGATCTCGCCATCGTCGCTCGGCTTCCACAGCACGAAATCGGCCGGATCGCGCTTGTAGGGGGCGATTTCGACCCGCGCCCCGGCGATCATCGCGTCGCGGTCGCGGCGGCTCAAGGCGCCATAGTCGGGGTCGCTCGCGACTGAAAACAGCACATGGCACTCGGCCGCATAGGCATGGCCCTTCGCGACCAGGTCGGCGATCATCGCCACCATCGGGCCGATTTCCTCGGTGGCGTGCGGCGCGATGTCGGGGTCGCGCACCCCGAGCGCGCGCATGTCGTCGAGATAGAATTCCTCGTAGCGCGCGGTGATCACGCCGGGGTCGACGCCTTCTTCGGCCGCCGACGCGATGATCTTGTCATCGACGTCGGTGACGTTGCGCGCATAGACGATGTCGCTGTCCGGATAGTGATGCTCGAGCAAGCGGCGGAGCGTGTCGAACACCACCGCGGGGCGCGCATTGCCGATGTGCGCGCGGCCATAGACCGTCGGTCCGCAGACATACATCGTGATGCGGCCGGGGTCGGCCGGAACGAACTCGCGCTTCTCCCGCGCCATCGTGTCGTGGAGCCGGATCACCGCGTCATTCCGCTACGCTTGCGCTGTTCGACCCAGTCGACCACCGCGCGGCCGCTGGCGTTGAGCAAGGGAAAGGTGCGCGACGTGGTCATCCACACCGGCCGCTCGGCGTCGCCGCCATAGACCATGTCGGTGGCGAGGTTGGCGAGGAGGAAGAACAAGGTCGCACCAAGCAGCCCCTTGACCATCCCGAACCCTCCGCCGAGCACGCGGTCGACCGGCCCGAGCACCGACCGCCGGGTGCGCCCGCCAACCGCCTTGGCGAACAATTTGACCGCGATATAGGTCGGCACGAACAGCAAGGCGAACGCGACCACCGCCGCCCCCGCCTCGGTCCCGACGCTTGGCGCGAGCCGCTCGGCAAGCGGCGCGTGGAACAGCTTGAGCGCGACAATCCCGCTGATCCACGCCAGCAGCGCAAGCACTTCATGCGCAAACCCGCGCACGAACCCGACCAGCGCCGCGCCGCCGACCACCAGGATCACGAAGATGTCGAGTGCCGTCATGCTGACCCGGCTAGCGTGGCGCAAACGCCAGCGCCAGCCCTCCGGAAAGATTGCCGGTTGAGCGCATCAGCCAAGCACGAAGCGATCGCGCCCGTCGCGGTTCGCGACAATCAAGGGGTGGGTGCGAAGGACTTGATCGGTCAGCACATTGGGCCGGTTCAAATGGGCTTGTCGCCACGGCTTGGCCTCGGACGGCTCGCTATATTCGAGCTCGGCCTCGATTGCGCCTCGATCGATCTCCAGCGCGAGCGGCGCTTCGCCCGGCTCGAAATAGGCATTGGCGATCGTCTCGACCGCGCTGCGCTCGCTGAGATGAACATGCCCGGCGCGCTCGTCGGACGCGCATCGGGGCACCCGTCCGGTGACGAGCGCCTTTTCCCAGTCGCGCGCCGCAACCACCCTGAACAGATTGTCCATCGGGGTCTCAGCCCCGCGCCATGATCTGGTCGACCAGCTCGCCCAGCTTGGCGAAGCGCGTCGTCGCCATCGCGTCCGGCGCATCGAGGCTGGCGGGGATCCAGCCGCGCTCGAACCCCAGTTTGGCGGCTTCCTTCAACCTCAGCGCGCCGTGCGCCACCGGGCGCACTTCGCCCGACAGCGCGATCTCGCCCATGATCACCGCGTCGGCCGGGACCGGACGCTCGGCCAGCGCCGAAACCAATGCCGCCGCGACCGCCAGATCGGCGGCGGGGTCGCTCAGACGATAGCCGCCCGCGACATTGAGATAGACTTCGGCGGTAGCAAACGACAGCCCGCAGCGCGCCTCGAGCACCGCCAGCACCATCGCGAGGCGCCCGCTGTCCCACCCGACCGCCGCGCGGCGCGGGGTCGCGCCCGACGCCAGCCGCACCACCAGCGCCTGGATTTCGACCAGCACCGGGCGCGTCCCCTCGAGCGCGGGGAACACCGCTGTCCCGCTGACCGGCTCGCCGCGCTGGGTCAGGAACAGCACGGACGGGTTGGGCACCTCGCTCAGTCCCGCCCCCTCCATCGCGAACACGCCGATCTCATCGGTCCCGCCAAAGCGGTTCTTCGACGCACGCAAGATGCGATACTGGTGACTGCGCTCGCCTTCGAAGCCGAGCACGGTGTCGACCATATGCTCGAGCACGCGCGGGCCCGCGATCGTCCCGTCCTTGGTGACGTGCCCGACCAGCACCACTGCGGTGCCGCGCTGCTTGGCGAAGCGCACCAGTTCCTGCGCCGAGGCGCGCACCTGGCTGACCGTCCCCGGCGCGCCGTCGATCAGGTCGCTGTGCATCGTCTGGATCGAATCGATCACCAGCAATGCCGGCGGCTGTCCGCTGCTCACGGTGGTCAGGATATCGCGCACCGAAGTCGCCGCGGCGAGCTGGACCGGCGCGTGGCCAAGCCCGAGCCGTACCGCGCGCATCCGCACCTGGTCGGCGGCTTCCTCGCCCGAGACGTAGACGATGCGATGCCCGTCAAGCGCCAGCTTCGCCGCGACCTGGAGCAACAGCGTCGATTTGCCGATTCCCGGATCGCCACCAACCAGCAGCACCGATCCGGCGACAATTCCGCCCCCGATCGCGCGATCGAATTCGGCGATGCCGGTCGCCAGGCGCGCGGGAAGCGCGGTCACCGCGTCAAGCCCGACCAGCTCGACCGCCCGCCCGCCACTCGACAGGTCGTGCCGCGCCGAGAAGACGGTGACGACCCTGCTTTCCTGGACCAGGCTGTTCCATTCGGCACAGTCGGGACATTGCCCCTGCCACCGACTCTGCTCGGACCCGCAGGCCTGGCACATGTATCGCGTCTTGGGCTTCGCCATCGCTATTTGGTCATCACCACGATCGAACTGCGGCGATCCGACGGACAAAAAGCCATTTCGAGCATTCTTTCGGCGCGCCATCGACCTTGCTTGCTGTAGCGCGGCGGCACCGGCTGGCGGTATAATATCTCGAGCACTTCGTCCTGCATCGGATAGATGCGGCTTGCCTTGAACCCGATTTCCTCGCCGTGGCGGATGATCAGGTGCGGCGGCATGTCGCGCTCCGACACGCCGAACTGCTCCATCGCCTCGATCGATCCGGGCGAGATCGCATGGCCCTCGCCGGGTTCATGAGTGATAACAATTCCGCCGGGCTTCAAGGCGCGATGGGCACTCGCCAAAGCGGCGCGCTCGTCGTCGGCATGATGCAGGCAATCGAAGAACACCACCGCGTCAAAATCTCCGGCGGCGGACGTTTCCTCATAGTCCCGGCACACGAACGATAGCCGTTCATCGAGATGATGCTGCGCCTTATTCTCGTTGGCGAGGTCGATCATGTCCTGGCTGATCTCCTGCCCGACCACCTCATAGCCGCGCTTGGCGAAGAAGACGCTGGTCCAGCCCGCGCCGCACCCCATGTCGAGAATTCGTGCCGGCGGCTCGGGCAGCAAGGTCATGATGGTGCCGATCGATGCGAGGTTCGAGCCACACAGCCCGTCCGAAAAGGGCTTTTCCAGATTGTGCGCTTTGCCGGCGCTTCCGATCAGCGCGAGGTAATTTTGCTCGGCCTCCTTTGACACTCTAAAACCTTCCCGGCGACCGACGACAACCCCGACGACGGGACGCCTGCTAAGCCAAAGCATGGCGCCGCTCAAGCGCTCGGCCTCGCCGATGGGCGATCCAGCACTCATCCACCTTGTTCGCCGCTCCCTTCACCGCGTCAGGCGGCGGCGGCGGCCGGCGCCCGGCAACGCTTGGCGGCGTGGCGGGTTTAATCCGCATCAACCACCCCCGACAAGGATGCACCGCGATGCCCTATGCCAAAGCCAAAGACGGAACCCAGCTTTATTACAAGGATTGGGGCAAGGGCGATCCCATTGTCCTGCTTCATGGTTGGCCGCTGACCGCCGACACGTGGGACGATGCCGCCTGCGCCTTGGTCGAGGCCGGCAAGCGTTGCATCATGCCCGATCGCCGCGGCTTTGGCCGGTCGGATCAGCCGTGGGACGGCCATGACTATGACACCTATGCCGACGATGTCGCCGCGATCCTCGAAGATGCCGGGATCAGCGAGCCGGTCGCGCTGGTCGGCTTCTCGATGGGCGGCGGCGAAGTCGCGCGCTTCCTGACCAAACAGGGCGCGCAGCGCGTTTCGAAGGCCGTGCTGATCAGCTCGGTCGTTCCCTACATGCTCAAGACCGACGACAATCCGAATGGCGTGCCGCAGTCGAAGTTCGACGAAATGACCGCCGGCATGAAAAAGGATCGCGAGCATTTCTTTACCGGTTTCTTCAAGGATTTCTTTGGCGACGGCCTGCTGACCAACCCGGTTAGCGACGAGGTCCAGATGAATGCCTGGCGCCAGACGATGATGGCCGGCCTCCGCCCGACGCTGGCCGCGGCCAAGGCGTTCGCCACCACCGATTTCCGTCCCGACCTGCAAAGCTTCACCGTGCCGACGCTGATCATCCACGGGACGAGCGACAAGACCGTTCCGATCGACGCCACCGGTCGCGAGGCGGCCAAGGCGATTCCGGGAGCTCAACTGATCGAATATGACGGCAGCGCCCACGGCCTGTTCGCGATCGAGAAGGAGCGCCTGATCGACGATCTCGTCAGCTTCCTCGGCAGCGGCACCGCCAGCGCCGATCAGCGCAGCGCGATCCCGTTGAGCCAGACGGCCTACTAAGGCGAACCAATCTGAAAAAGTGCCGCGTCGCGGCAGTGCTGCGACGCCGCATCTATTTGCTGTCCTACAGCCCTTCGCTTGGGCTAGGCTTGGGGCATGCCGACGACGCGCTCGAACCCTCGCACCTTCCTGAGTATCGCGCCGCTGTCCGGGGCTCCTGATTTTGGTAGCCCGCCCGGAGACTTTAGTGAACTTATGACTTTACGGGCTGCCCCGGGCCTCTCGAAGCGGCCCCCTCGCCTTTGGTCAAATAACGCGTGATGCTTCCCGAACCGCTCCGTATTCCTGCTTTCCGTGCTTATTTCGTCGCGCGGCTGGCGGCGACGATGGCGCAAATGGCGATGGTCGTCATCATCGGATGGCAGGTCTACGACATCGCGCGCGAGACGATGGACGTGAAGGACGCCGCGCTCCGGCTCGGGTTCATCGGCGTGGTCCAGTTCGTGCCCTTGTTCGCGCTCAGCCTGATCGCGGGGTGGGTCGCCGACCGCGTCGATCGGCGCCATGTCGCGCGCGCTGCGGTCGCGCTTGAGCTGGGCTGTGCGGCGGCACTGGCGCTCGTCAGTTACTCCGGTGCGATAAACCTCTACTGGTTGTACGGCATCGCCGCCTTGCTCGGCGTTGCGCGCGCCTTTGCCGGCCCCGCGCTGGGCGCACTGGCTCCCAACCTCGTCCCGCGCGCGATCCTGCCCAATGCGATCGCCTTGTCGTCGATCGCATGGCAGTCGGGGACGGTCGTCGGCCCCGCGATCGGAGGCTATCTCTACGCGGTCGGCCCCGCGGCACCCTATGCCGTGAGCGCGATGCTGTTCGGCGTAGCGCTGATCGGTCTGTTCCTGATCGGCCCGGTCGAGCGGCCGAAGCGCGTGACAGGCGGCAATCCGTGGGCCGAGGTTGGCGACGGGCTGCGCTACGTCCGCCGCAATCAGCTCGTGCTCGGCGCGATCAGCCTCGATCTGTTTGCGGTCCTGCTCGGCGGGGCAACCGCGATGTTGCCGATCTTCGCGCGTGACATTCTCCACACCGGCTCCGAGGGGCTTGGCCATCTGCGCGCCGCCCCCGCGGTCGGGGCGACGCTGACCGCTGCCTGGTTCGCATTCAAGCCGCTGAAAACCAATGTCGGGGTAAAGATGCTCCTCGCGGTGGCGGTGTTCGGCGGCGCGACGGTTGTGTTCGGCCTGTCACGATCGATGCCCCTCAGCCTTGCCTGCCTGTTCCTGCTCGGTGCCGCCGACATGCTGTCGGTCTATGTCCGCCAATCGCTGATCCAGCTTTACACGCCCGATGCGATGCGCGGGCGGGTCGGCGCGGTCTCGACGCTGTTCATTTCCGCCTCGAACGAGCTCGGCGAGGCCGAAAGCGGGTTTCTCGCCGCGCTCGTCGGGCCGGTCGTCGCGGTCGTCGGCGGCGGCATCGGCGCGATCATCGTGGTTGGACTGTGGGCGTGGCGATTTCCCGCATTGCGCCTTGCGCGCAGCTTCGACGCCCCCAATGTTGAGGGGCCTGCCCCCCTAGTTGAACCAGATTCGCAATCGGAGCGCGCACGATGAAAGCCAATTCGATCCTCGATACCATCGGCAATACCCCGCACATCCGCATCAATCGCCTGTTCGGCGACCGTGCCGAGGTGTGGATCAAGTCCGAACGTTCGAACCCCGCCGCCTCGATCAAGGACCGCATCGCGCTGGCGATGATCGAGGACGCGGAGCGCTCGGGCGCGCTCAGGCCGGGTGGCACGATCATCGAGCCGACCAGCGGCAATACCGGGATCGGACTGGCGATGGTCGCCGCGGTCAAGGGCTACCGATTGATCCTCGTCATGCCCGACAGCATGAGCGTCGAACGGCGCCGGCTGATGCTTGCTTATGGCGCGACATTCGAGCTCACCGACCGCGCCAAGGGCATGCAGGGATCGGTCGACCGCGCGCGCGCGATGGTCAGCGAGACGCCCGACAGCTGGATGCCGCAACAATTCGACAGTCCGGCCAACGTCGCGGTCCATGAGCGGACCACCGCGCAGGAAATTCTCGCCGATTTTGCCGGCCAGCCGTTCGACGCGCTGATCACCGGGGTCGGCACCGGCGGCCACATCACCGGCGTTGCGCGCGTGCTGAAGCGCGAATGGCCCGCCCTCAAGGTATTTGCCGTCGAGCCGGCGCTGTCGCCGATCCTCAATGGCGGGAAGCCCGGGCCGCATCCGATTCAGGGGCTCGGCGCCAATTTCATTCCGTCGATCCTCGATCGCTCGATGCTCGACGGGGTGATCGACATCGACGCCGACGACGCCAAGGAGATGGCACGGCGCGCGGCGCGCGAGGAAGGAATGCTGATCGGCATTTCATCGGGTGCGGCGCTCGCCGCGATTGCGCAAAAGCTTCCCGAACTGGGCGATCGGCCGCGCATTCTGGGGTTTAATTACGACACCGGCGAGCGCTATCTGTCGGTGCCGGACTTCCTTCCCGAAGAAGGTTAAGTTCGCGGCAATAATATCGCTTGTGGCCCTTGTTAACTGTTCTCGCGCTAATCGAGGCGGTTAACAGGGGTCCGTTAGATGCGTTTGTCTCGATTCGCCGCAAAGGTTTCGCAGCCCGACATCAAGGCCGATGTCGGGTTTACCGAAGCGCTCTACTTCGACGTCCAGCAGCCTGAAAATGAAGACGACGCCGCGATCGCCGAGCAACGGGTCGCGGCGCTCCATCATGTTCCGCTACTGCTCGTCACCGCGCACATCCTCGGCGCGATCGCGGTGATATTCCATGTCGGCGGCGATCTTTCCGTTCTGTCTGCCTCCCAGATCGCGGTGCCCATGCTCGTTGCGCTGGCGTGCGACGCCGCCGCTTATGTGCTGCTCAGGGTCCGCGACAGGATCGAAGTCGCGTCGAACAAGCTGACCCTGGCGATCAGCGCGCTGGTCGGTACCACCGGAGCAATGTGGAGCCTGTTCGGTCATGCCGCTGCGGGATTGCCGGGAATGAGCGGCACGGCACTGCTGCCCTTGCTGATCGGGGCCGGCGTTACGGCCGGCGCCGTGGTCTCCATCACCTCGCCGCCGCTTGCCGTGGTGTGCGCACTGGTGGCGACCGCCGGAGCAGCCTTGTTGAGCCAGGATGCAACGCTGGTGATCGGGATCGCGGCGCTGACGTTGGTACTGTTCGCCTACAGCGTCGCCACTGCGCGGACCATGATCGCGGCACTGCGCGAACGCCAGGCGCTCGACCAGGAAGCGCGCAAGGCGCTTCATTTCGTCAGCGAATTCGAAGCCAGCGGTCGCGGCTGGTTCTGGGAGACCAACCACCAGGGCACTTTGTCCTACGTTTCGCAGCAACTTGCCGATGATTTCAAGACCTCGCCCGAAGCCTTGCTCGGGCGGCAGTTCACCGATTTGCTGTCGGTCGACAATCAGACCGGCGACGTACTGCGTGAGGAGCGCACGCTCGGCTTTCACCTATCGGCGCGGTTTCCGTTCAGCGACGTCGTGGTCCGCCCCGCGAGCGCCGAGGACGTTCACTGGTCGCTGTCGGGCAATCCGATCTTCGATGATCGCGGACGCTTCCTCGGGTTTCGCGGGATCGGCACCGACCTTACCGAACAGCGGCGATCGGAACAGGAAATCAGCCGCCTCGCGCGGTTTGATTCGCTGACCGGCCTGCCCAATCGCGCGCTGATGCGCCAGACGCTCGACGAGGCACTGCGCAACGCGTCGCGGCGGCGCAAGGGCTGCACGCTATTCCTGATCGACCTCGACCGGTTCAAGAACGTCAACGACACGCTGGGGCATCCCATCGGCGATGCGTTGCTGCGCGCGGTGGCGCTGCGGCTGACCAGCGTGATGGGCGACCATGGCCAGATCGGTCGCCTCGGCGGCGACGAATTCATGGCGGTGCTCCCTGGCGCGGTCGAAACCGGGCTGCTGGAAAGCCTTGCCCGTACGCTCATCGAACAGGTCTCGCGTCCTTATCAGATAGAGGGCAATCGCGTCACCATCGGCGCCTCCGTCGGGATCGCGATCGGCGACCCGGGACGCGCCTGCGCCGACTCGATGGTCCGCAATGCCGATCTCGCGCTCTACGCCGCCAAGGGCGACGGGCGCGGCAAGCATTGCTTCTACGAAGCCGCGATGCACAGCGAGGCATCCGATCGCCAATTGCTCGAGTCCGACCTTCGCCAAGCGCTCGACAAGGGCGAAATTTGGGTCGCCTATCAACCGATCGTGCGCGCCGCGGGCGAAGAAATCTCGGGCTTCGAAGCGCTCGCCCGGTGGAACCACCCGGTGCGCGGCCCAATCGGTCCGGACAAGTTCATCCCGCTCGCCGAGGAATGCGGGATGATCGGCAAGATCGGCCAGTTCGTGCTGCATACCGCGCTGACCGAGGCCGCTAGCTGGCCCGACGCGGTGCGAATCGCGGTCAATCTGTCGCCAATCCAGTTCAACGATCCATCGATCATCGATATCGTCGCCGCCACCATCAGCGAAACCAAGATCCGCGCCGAACGTGTCGAACTTGAAATCACCGAGGGCGTGTTCCTCGCCGACAGCGATGCGACCGACGTAACCTTTGCCAAGCTCAAGGCGCTCGGGGTCCGCCTCGCGCTTGATGACTTCGGTACCGGCTACTCTTCACTCGGCTATTTGAAAAAAGCGCCTTTCGACAAGATCAAGATCGACCAGAGCTTCGTGCGCGGCGCGGCGTCGTCAACCAATCGCAACAGCGCGATCATTCGAGCCATCGTCACCCTCGCCGACAGCCTTGGAATGGATACCACCGCGGAAGGCGTCGAGACCCATGATGATCTCCAGTTGATCCGCGAACTCGGTGTCAGTCAGGTGCAAGGCTATATCTTCGGCAAGCCGGCCAAGGCCGAGGATGCCCGCGAAATGGCCAATGCGGTGACCGTCGAAGCCGAGGGGTTCAGTTGCGTTCGAGAGCCGCGCCACCGCCTGATGCGGCGCGCGATCGCGGCGATCGACGGGCGCCCGATCGAAATCCGCCTGCGCAACATGTCAGCGATGGGCGCGCTGGTAGAATGCGAGCGACCGGTCGCGCCGGGGACCACCCTGACGATCGACATCGTCGGGGTCGGACCGGTGGTCGGGTCGGTGCGCTGGGCCCAGGCCAACAAGTTCGGGATTCAGTTCACCGAACAGTTCGACCTGACCCGGCTCGCGCCGCGCCAGGAGGAGAGAAAGTCGGTCGGGATGCGGAGCGAGTGGCACATGGCGCAATCGCGCGACAGCATCGCCAGCTAAGCGGCTGGCCCGCCGACTGGACGTCCAGTAACCCGCCTAATCAGAACGACTCGACCGGGAGCGCCATGACGCTGTCGGCGCCGGCTTCGACCTTGGCGCGGAGCGCACCTGCAGTCACCAATTCGCGCGCCGCGAAGAATCGCGCGGTGGTCAGCTTGGCTTCGAGGAACTCCCGGTCCTCACCGCCGTCGCTCAACAATCTTTGCGCCACGTCCGCCATCTTGAGCCACATCCACCCAAGGCTGACGAGTCCCATCAGCTGCATGTAGGCGTAGGAGCCTGCGCCGGCATGGTTGGGATCGGCCATTCCATTCTGCGCGAGCCACATCGTCGACCCTTGCAGATCGCCCAGCGCGCGTTCGAGCGGTCCCGCGATCCCGGCGGCGTCACCCGACGCCTTGGCGACGGCGATGTCCGCGGTGATGGCGTCGAACAACGCGCGCACCCCGCGCCCGCCATCCTTAGCAAGCTTGCGCCCGACGAGGTCGAGCGCCTGGACGCCGTTGGTGCCTTCGTAAATCTGGGCGATGCGCGCGTCGCGGACGAACTGCTCCATCCCCCATTCACGGATATAGCCGTGCCCGCCGAACACTTGCTGGGCATTGACCGCGGTTTCGAACCCACGATCGGTGAGATAGCCCTTGAGCACCGGCGTCAGCACCGAGATGAGGTCGTCGGCGGCGAGCCGTTCCTCCTCGGTCTGCGCCTTGCGGCTCAAGTCGACCTGGAGCGCGCCCCACAGGATCAGCGCACGCGCGCCTTCGTTAAAGGCACGACCTTCCATCAGCATGCGGCGCACGTCGGGGTGAGCGAACAGATTGTCGGCCTTAGCGCTGGCGTCGCGATCCTCGGGCTTGAGCGCGCGGCCCTGGCGTCGGTCCTTGGCGTAGGCGACAGCATTCTGATACGCGACTTCGCCCTGCGCCAGTCCTTGAAGCCCGACCCCGAGGCGCGCGGCGTTCATCATGATGAACATCGCCGCGAGGCCCTTCTCGGGCTCGCCGACCAGCCAGCCGGTGGCGCCATCATAGTTCATCACGCAGGTCGAATTGCCGTGGATTCCCATCTTGTGTTCGATCGACCCGCAACTGACCGCGTTGCGCGCGCCCAGCGAGCCGTCGTCATTGACCATCAGCTTGGGCACCACGAACAAGGAAATGCCCTTCACATTGTCGGGCGCGCCGACGATCTTGGCGAGGACGAGATGGATGATGTTCTCGGCCAGGTCATGCTCGCCCGACGAGATGAAAATCTTCGTTCCCGACAATTTGTAGCTGCCATCCTCCTGCGGCTCGGCTTTGGTCTTGAGGAGCCCCAGATCGGTGCCGCAATGCGGCTCGGTCAAATTCATCGTCCCGGTCCACGTTCCCGCGACCATCTTGGGGACGTAGGTCGCCTTCTGCTCGTCTGAACCTTTGACCAGCAGCGAGGCGATCGCCCCAGCCGTCAGACCGTGATACATTTCGAACGACTGGTTGGCCGACAACACATATTCGCTGACCGCGGTGGCAAGCACCTGCGGCAGCCCCTGCCCGCCATACTCCTCCGGTGCCGACAGGGTGGTCCAGCCGCCTTCGCAAAATTGCTTATATGCGTCCTTGAATCCGTCGGGCGTGGTCACCGATCCATCGTCGTGGCGAGTGCAACCCTGTTCGTCGCCGATGCGGTTCAACGGCGCGAGGACTTCGGCGGCAAAGCGGCCGCCTTCTTCGAGTATCGCCTCGACAATGTCGCTCGACGCATTCGTGAAGGTCGGAAGGTTATCGTAGCGGCCAAGCTCGACGATATGGTCGAGCACGAATTTGGTGTCGCGAACGGGGGCGGTATAGACGGGCATCGAGGCTAGCCTTCCTGAACGGTTTGCGCCTTCACCAGCGCGATGAATGAGGTGAGTTCATCGATCGTCGCGTCGATGTCGACGCGCTGCTGCTTGAGTGCGTCGACCTTGGCCTGACAGCGTTCGATCGTCTTGAGCCGCTGGGTCCGGCGGCCATCGCCAACGTCGTAAAGGTCGAGCAATTCCTTGATGTCGGCGAGGCTCAGGCCAACGCGCTTGCCGCGCAATATCCATGCGATGCGCGCATGGTCGCGCTCCGAATAGAGCCGCTGGGTTCCGCGCCGCTCGGGCGCAATCAGTGCCTCATCCTCGTAGAACCGCAGCGCGCGCGCGGTGATGCCGAACTCGTCGCACAATTCGCCGATGGTCAGATGGGGTCGCATCGCAAGCATGGCGGCGTCGTTAGTTTACGTTTCCGTAAGGGTCAATTGGCGTATTTCGATTGCAAGGTCAACAAAGTGGATCCCCGGCAACGTCGACCATCGGATTGGTTCGCGCCGCTGCTGCGTTGCTCCGATCGACGCGGCCAAACTTTTTTTCCCCGAAGCGCACGGCTGGCCCGCAATAATAATCGCACCCAGCGGCCTGATGACCGATCACCACGCTCGCTCGGCCAATTTGCAACGGAATCCGGCAATCGCCTTCCCCGCTCGGGACCAATATGAAATCATTGCCATTCACCGCGATGGTTCCCCGCGCCGAGCAATTCACATTCCCTTCGCCATAGACGATGAAACCCGCGCGCTGTTCGCCCGGTACCCCGACGATGCACAATGCATCGCGCCCTTCCCCGGCGAAAAGCCCGGTGGCGAGCCCCGTGGCGGTCGGCTTTTCGGAACAGGCGGTCAGTGCGAGGACGGAAAAGAGTAAGAAACGCATCGCCACACCATGCTTCAAGCGCGGTTCATGCGAAAGGCGACAAATGCAGGACAGGCTCTTATAGGCAGCCGCTCAGCCCCTCGAGATGGATTCGCCGCCACCATGCTGACGACCAACCCGTTCGATGACGACAAGCTGCGCGAGGAATGCGGCGTGTTCGGAATCTGGAATGCCGAAGGCGCTTCGAGCTTTGTCGCGCTCGGGCTCCACGCGCTCCAGCACCGCGGCCAGGAAGCGGCGGGAATCACCAGCTACGACGGCCATCACTTCCACTCGCACCGCGCAATGGGTCACGTCGCGGGTAATTTCGATCGCGACGACATCATCCGCAAGCTCTCCGGACGCGTGGCGATCGGCCATGTCCGCTATTCGACCACCGGCGAGACCGCGATCCGCAACGTCCAGCCGCTGTTCGCCGAGCTTGCCAATGGCGGGTTCGCGGTGGCGCACAATGGCAACCTCTCCAACGCGATGACGCTGCGCACCGCGCTCAATCGCCGCGGATCGATCTTCCAATCGACGAGCGACACCGAGGTCATCATCCACCTCGTCGCGACGTCATCCTATTCGACCCCGCTCGACCGGCTGACCGATGCGCTCGGCCAAGTCGAGGGCGCTTATTCCTTGCTCGTGCTGACCCCTGACGGGCTGGTCGCGTGCCGCGATCCGCTGGGCATTCGCCCGCTCGTCATGGGACGGCTTGGCGAGGCGGTGATTTTCGCCTCCGAGAGCGTCGCGCTCGACGTCATCGGCGCGACCTTCGAGCGCGATATCGAGCCCGGCGAACTGGTTATCGTCAACGAGGCCGGGGTGCGCAGCCTTCACCCCTTCGCCACGGCGGCACCGCGTCCGTGCATATTTGAGCATGTCTATTTCTCGCGCCCGGATTCGGTCGTCGACGGCCGCTCGGTCTATGAATCGCGCAAGCATATCGGCGCCGAGCTGTGGCGCGAAGCCCCGGTCGTCGCCGATTATGTCGTCCCCGTCCCCGATTCGGGAGTCCCCGCCGCAATCGGTTTCAGCCAGGAATCGGGCATCCCGTTCGAGCTCGGGATTATCCGCTCGCACTATGTCGGGCGGACCTTCATTCAGCCGAATGACGGGATCCGCCATCTTGGCGTCAAATTGAAGCACAATGCCAATTCGGCGCTAATCCGCGGCAAGCGCATTGTCCTGATCGACGATTCGATCGTGCGCGGCACGACCAGCGTCAAGATCGTCCAGATGATGCGCGATGCCGGCGCCGCCGAAGTCCACATGCGGATCGCTTCGCCCCCGACGCGCCACAGCTGCTTCTACGGGGTCGACACCCCCGAGCGGTCGAAACTGCTCGCCGCCAACATGGATGTCGAGGCGATGCGCGCGCACATGAATGCCGACAGCCTCGCCTTCATCTCCATCGATGGCCTGTATCGTGCATTGGGCGATCAGCGCGACGGCGCGCAGCCGCAGCGCTGCGACGCCTGCTTCACGGGCGACTATCCGACCAGCTTGACCGATTGCGACCCTGGCGCCAACGAGCGCGTGAAGGAAGCCGAAGTCGGTGCGGCCACTCGGCCCCGCCTCGTCGCTGGCTAGGAATTCGAACGAATGACTGAGCAAACTCCGTTCGCGGGCAAGCTGGCGCTTGTCACCGGCGCGAGCCGCGGGATTGGCGCCGCGACCGCCGAAGCGCTGGGCAAGGCCGGGGCGCACGTCATCCTCACCGCGCGCACCGCGTCGGGACTCGAAGCGGTCGAGGAGGCGATCCACGCCGTCGGTGGGAGCGCGACGATTGCCCCGCTCGACCTCACCCAAAGCGACAGTGTCCACAAGCTTGCCGCCGCGGTAGCCGAGCGCTGGAAGAGCCTCGACATCATGGTGCTCAACGGCGCAATGCTCGGCTCATTGTCGCCGGTTGAACATCTCGATGCCAAGGAACTGGCCAAGATCTTCGCCACCAACGTCTTCGCTACCCAAGCGCTGATCGCGGCGTTTGATCCGATGCTGCGGCGGTCGGACAAAGCCGACCTGATCGGGATCACGTCATCGGTGGGGAACGAGCCGCGCGCCTTCTGGGGCGGCTATGGCGCATCGAAGGCGGCGTTCGACAATCTGCTGTTGAGCTACGCCGACGAGACCGCGCACGCCGGCAAGCTGCGCGTCCAGCTGATCGATCCCGGCGCGACGCGCACGCGAATGCGCCAGAATGCCTTTCCCGGCGAAGAACCGGCGACGCTCAAGACTCCCGACGTCGTCGCCGCGGCGATCATCGAACGGATCAAGGGTGAGGCCACAACGGGCGGCCGGTTCAGGGTCGAAGGCTAGAGCAGCGCCAAGCCGACCAAAGCGCTCGATTGAACTCCGCAAATCAGGATCAGTGTCGTGCTGAACGGTTCTTTGCGCGTTTTGTGACGGAAGATGCGCCGGGCACAGAGCGCGCCGAGTGAGCCGCCGATCAAGGCCAGCAGCAACAGGTGCGATTCGCGGACGCGACGATTGCCCGTGACTGCCTGCCGCTTGTCGAACCAGAAAAGAAAAATGGTCAGCGCGTTTACGATCGTCAGCGCTGCGATTGCGGCCAGCAACAGATCAGTTTCCACTGTTCAACAAAGTGACCTGCGCAACGTCGATCCCGCGGCCGCGGAAGCCGCCTTCGCAATACATCAGATAGTAGCGCCACAGATTGTGAAATGCCGCGTCGAACCCGGCGAGGCGACCGTCGGCGACCGCGGCGTCGTAGCGGGTTCGCCAGACGCGCAGCGTCTCGGCATAATCAAGCCCGAACCCGTCGCGGTCTTCCCAGCCGAGCCCGCGCGCCCGCGCCAGCGCTTCGAAGCGCGGCTCGTCGATCAGCATCCCGCCGGGAAAGATATAGGCCTGGATGAAGTCGGCGCTCGCGGCGTAGCGATTGAACAAGCGGTGGTCGATCGAGATGAATTGTAGCGCCGCCTTGCCCCCCGGGCACAAATTTCGCGCGAGGCAATCGAGGTAAGCAGGCCAGTAGGGCGTCCCCACTGCTTCGACCATTTCGACCGAGGCGATCGCGTCGAACCGTTCGTCGACGGCGCGATAATCCTGGAGCCGGATCTCGATCCGGTCGGCGAGGCCGGCTTCGGCGATCCGCGCATCGGCCCACGCCTGTTGCTCGGTCGACAACGTCAGCCCGACGACCTTCGCGCCGCGCTTCGCCGCCTCGATCGCCAGCGTTCCCCACCCGCAACCGATCTCGAGCAAGCGGTCCCCCGGCTTGAGATCAAGCCGGTCGAGCAGCGCGGTAATCTTGCGATGCTGGGCAGTCCCCAAACTCTCCTCGCGCTCGCGCACCGGGTTGGGCGAGGCGATGTCGGCTGACGACGGGCCCTCCCCTTCGCCGCCGCGCGGCTCACCTCCCGACAGCGTGAGGCGAGAAGCGAATCGCGCAGCGCTGTACGTCATCCCCTCGTCCAGCCAAGCGGCGTAGAAATCATTGCCGAGGTCATAATGCGCGGCGACGTTGTCGCGCGCCTGCGCCGGGGCATTGTCGCGCAGGCGGTGCGCGGCGGCGTTGATCCACCGTGCCACTCCCTTGGCGCGCGCGGTGTCGCCGAGGCTGACCGCATTGGCCATGAACAGTTCGAACAAGGGCACCGGGTCAGGCGACGACCATTCGCTTTTGGTCCATGCCTTGTACCAGCCGACCGAGCCCGAGGTCGCCAGCCGGACCAGCGCCATCCAGCTGTGGATATGAACAATCGGCTCGGCGCCCGGCGCATGGAATCCGACGCGCCGGCGCGACCCGTCGGGCAGGGTGGCGTCGATCCCGCCGCTCAGCAGCCGCCGGTCGAGTTGATCGACGATCTGCGCGAAGGCGGGCGCAGCGAGCCGTCCGAGCAGGCCTGAGCCAGTCGCAAAGCGGCGGTCGGCGCGCACCAGATGATCGCCGCGGCTCGCCATCAGCGGTCGAGCCGAATGGCGAAGCTGCCCCGCGCGATGCCCGAGGCGAAGCGCTGATCGGTCAACATCGTGCGCCCGGCGTCGTCGGTGACCACGATCGGCATCCGCGACCAGAACAGGAAGGCGGCGACGTCGCGCCGCGTGGCGAGTGCGGCGAGACGCGGGTCATCAAGCCGCAGCGGCGCGGCGGTGCCGAGGTCACTGACCCCTTGCCCAAGGGCGAAGCGACCGCTGCCGTAGCGCGCGGCGTCGCGCCACAGCATATTCCGGCGCCAGAATTCCAGCGGAACAGGATTGGCGACGACAAGTGTCGGATTTGTTTCGCCTTGGGCAAGCTCGCGGCTTGTCGCGCGCTCGGCGTGGCCCGTGATGAGGCCATTGGCGAAGATATAAGCGCAGATTGTAGCGAGCGCGGCGATCGCGGGGCGCGCCGCACGCGGGCGGTTCGCGCGCTCGCGGCGCAGCGACAGCCACACCCCGGCGATCAGCGCGATCCACAACCACAAGTCGATGATGAACAGCGTGTCACCGGCATACCAGCGCTGCGAGAACGGCTCGAGCAGGCGGACGCCGTAGCTGTTAAGCCAGTCGAGCGCGGGATGGCTCAGCGTTCCGATGAAGGCGAGCAACAGCAGCGCGGCAGGACGGACCGGCGGCGCATCGGGTCGCGGCCGCCAGCGATCCCATGCGATGATCAAGCCGGTCAGCAGCAGCGGCAGCAGCACCAGCGCGATCGGGCCGTGGGTGATCCCGCGCCGGATCGCCAGGCTTGGCGTCCCGAGCACGGTCGCGACGGCGTCGATATCGGGCAGGTTGGCGGCAATGATCAGGGTCGGCATCGCTCGCCCGCTGAGCCGCTTCAATCCGGTCTGGCCGAGCAGCGCCCCGGCCAGGCTGTGGGTCAGATTGTCCATCGATCGATCTTGTCCGCCGCGTCTGCGCCGCTCATTCCGCGCGCGGCTCTTTTTCGACTTGCCACGTCTGACCGGTCGCGACGAGCGACTGGAGGTCGGGCTTTTTACCCAGGGCGATGGCATTATTCTGTTCGAGCACCGCGCTTTCGAAGGTTGGCGCGGGATCGTCGTAAATCACGCCCAGCGCGACCGGATAGGCATGGGCCGGCATTTCGACGAGCAGGTGGGCGAGGTTGCGATTGCGCGGATCGTGGACCAGCACCGCCGGATCGTCCCCCTCGACGACCTTCAGCGCCATCGCAGCGGGGTCGAACGCAAGGCCCTTGGCGCCGGCCGCAAACAGCATCTTTTCACCGGGCTTGAGCCACAATTGCTTGTCCGCCGCGACCGATTTGTCGGTGAAGGAGGCGAATACATCGTCGTTGTAGACGACGCAATTCTGGAAGATTTCGACGAACGCCGCACCGCGGTGGGCGTGGGCCGCCTTGAGCACCTCTGGAAGGTATTTGCTGACGTCGATGCCGCGCGCAACAAACCGCGCGCCCGAGCCGAGCGCGAAGGCGCACGGGTTGGCGGGGCGATCGACCGATCCGAACGGGGTCGAAGGCGTGCGCGTCCCGATCCGGCTGGTCGGCGAATATTGGCCCTTGGTCAGCCCGTAAATTTCATTGTTGAACAATAGCAATTGGCAGTCGAGGTTGCGGCGCAGCAGATGCATCGTGTGATTGCCGCCGATCGACAGCGCATCGCCGTCGCCGGTGATGATCCACACGTCGAGCTCGGGATTGGCGAGCTTGACCCCGGTCGCCACCGCGCAGGCGCGGCCATGGATGGTGTGGAAGCCATAACTCGCCATATAATATGGAAAACGGCTCGAGCAGCCGATGCCGCTGACGAAAACGGTCTTTTCACGCGCGGTGCCGAGTTCGGGCATGGTCCGCTGGACCGCCTTGAGCACGGCATAATCGCCGCAGCCCGGGCACCAACGTACTTCCTGATCGCTCGCCCAATCCTTGGCGGTGGTGATTTTGGTGACTTCGTTCATTGAAAATATCCACCGAACAAGGCGATGAGGAGGACGACGATGACGAGCATGGCGATGAGCGGAAAGGCACTGATCGGTTTCATCGCCTTACGTTCCTAAGTTCACTAAAGTCTCCGGGAGGACTACCATTTTCAGCCCTCTCCGCCGAGCATACCGTCGATCGCGGCGGCAATTTCCGCGATCTGGAAGGGCTGTCCCGAAATCTTGTTGAGCGGGCGCGCGTCGACGAGATACTTGTCGCGCAGCACGGTCTTGAGTTGCCCGGTATTCATCTCGGGGACGAGGATATGCTCAAAGCCCTTGAGTAGGACAGACATATTTTGCGGCATCGGGGCGATGTGGCGGATGTGGATGTGGGAGACGTCCTGCCCCTTGAGTCGCGCGCGCCGCACCGCCTGGTGGATCGGGCCATAAGTCGAGCCCCAGCCGACCACGACCAGCCGTCCCGATGCGTTGCCGAGCGAGACCTCCTGTTCGGGGATGGCGATACCATCGACCTTGGCGGCGCGGATCCGGGTCATTTCGGAATGAGCTTCGGGCGAATAATCGATATTGCCGGATCCCGGCGCCTTCTCGATCCCGCCGATGCGATGCTCCATGCCCTTCGTCCCGGGCCGGATCCACGGTCGCGCGAGATCGGCGTTGCGGGCGTAGGGCATCACGCCCTGCCCCTCTTCCTGCGGCGGAGCGAAGGCGACCGGGAAGGGCGCATAGCCGGTCATGTCGGGGACCTTCCACGGCTCGGCGGCATTGGCGATGTAGCCGTCGGTGAGCAGCATCACCGGGGTCATGTAGCGGGTCGCGATGCGCACAGCCTCGATCGCGCAGTCGAACGCGTCGGCGGGCGAGCGCGCGGCGATCACCGGCAGCGGGGCATCCCCGTTACGCCCGTAGACGGCCTGATAGAGGTCCGACTGCTCGGTTTTCGTCGGGAGGCCGGTCGAGGGACCGCCGCGCTGCGAATTGACGATCACGAGCGGAAGTTCGGTCATCACCGCGAGGCCGATCGCCTCGGTCTTGAGCGCGATCCCGGGGCCCGACGAGGAAGTCACCCCCAATTGCCCGGCGTAGCTCGCGCCGATCGCGGCGCAGATCGCGGCAATCTCATCCTCCGCCTGGAAGGTGGTGATGCCATATTCCTTGAGCCGGACAAGATGGTGGAGGATGGCCGATGCCGGAGTGATCGGATAGCCGCCGAAGAACATTGGCAGCCCGGCCAGTTGCGACCCCGCGACAAGCCCGAGCGAGAGCGATTCGGCCCCGGTGACGGTGCGGTACAGCCCCGGCTCGGCGGGCGCGGCGGCGATGTGATGCTGGCGCACCTGCGCGCCGATCTCGACCGTTTCGCCATAGGCATGGCCGGCGTTCAGGGCGGCGATGTTGGCTTCGGCGAGTTCGGGCTTCTTGGCGAATTTGGTCTTGAGCCAGTCGACGATCGGCGCGCGGTCGCGGTCGAACATCCACAAGGCGAGTCCGAGCGTCCACATATTCTTGCAGCGCAGCGCTTCCTTGTTGCCGAGCCCGAACGGCTTGACCGCGTCGAGCGTCAGCTGGCTGATATTGAAGCGCACCAGCTGCCACCGGGCCAGGCTGCCGTCGTCGAGCGGGCTCTGGTCGTAGCCCGCCTTGGTCAGGTTGCGGGCCGAGAACTCGCCCTCGTCGGCGATGATCAACCCGCCGTCGCGCAGCGCCTTGACGTTGGTCTTGAGCGCCGCCGGGTTCATCGCCACGAGCACGTCCGGAGCGTCCCCCGCGGTATCGATGGCGGTCGAGCCGAAGTTGATCTGGAACGCCGAAACGCCGAACGTCGTCCCCTGCGGCGCGCGGATTTCGGCCGGAAAATCGGGGAAGGTGGCAAGGTCGTTACCGGCAAGCGCGGTTGACAGCGTGAACTGCCCCCCGGTCAATTGCATGCCGTCGCCGCTATCGCCGGCAAAACGCACCACCATCGCCTCGAGCGGCGGGTGGGCATTCGCTTCTTCGGGGGTCAGCAGATGAGTTGCCGACTGCGTCATGGGCGTCCTTTGGTCAGTGTATTTCGGGTTTCAAATCACTCTTAGAACCGTGGGCGATGCGATGCCAGTGCCGAGTGAGGGCTTGGCGGCAGCGCGGCCATTTGCCACAGCGCGCGAATGACCAGGCCCTTCATCCGCCCCGACGTCGCCGCCTTGCTGGCGCTGCTCGAAACCTCGGGCCGGCCCCCGCTCAACCAGTTCGACCCGCCCGCGGCGCGCGCCGGGAGCAATGCCGCGCGCGCCGTGATGGAGGTCGAGCTTGGCGAACTGGCGGTGATCCGTGATTTCGTCATCCCGGGTCCGGCCGGGCCAGTCGCGGCGCGACTGTTCGACGCCGCGGCGGAACGCGATGCGGGCGAGCTGATCATTTATTTTCATGGCGGCGGGTTCGTCGTCGGCGATCTCGACAGCCACGCGCCATTATGTGCCGATCTGTCGCGGCTGATGGAGCTGCCGGTGATTGCGGTCGATTACCGGCTCGCCCCCGAACACCCCTTCCCCGCCGGCCCCGACGACGCGATCGCCGCGGCGCGGTGGCTCGCGGCACATTCGGGCGAGGTCGGGCGGCGCGCGACGCGGATCGTGCTGATGGGCGACAGCGCCGGCGCCAACCTCGCCTTGCTCGCGGCGATCGACCTGCGCGACGCGCCGGCCGCGGTGCCGGTCGCGGCGCAGGGGCTGATCTATCCGGTCACGGGGCCGGTCGCCCCCGAAGGCAGCGGCCTCGACTTCGCCGCAGGCTATTTCCTGACCCGCCCGTTGATGGCGTGGTTCGATGGCCATTATGCTCCGAAGCTTGGCGACTGGCGGCATGAGACGCATCTTCGTGGCGCGCACGGCCTGCCGCCGACCGCGATCATCACCGCCTCGCTCGACCCGCTGCGCGACCAGGGACGCGCGCTCGCGGCGGCGCTTGCCGGCCACGGGGTCGACAGCATCTACCTCGAGGCGCGCGGCACGATCCACGGGTTCGCGACGATGCGGCGGCTAGTTCCCTCGGCGCAGCGCGATATCGAGCGGCTGACCACCGCGCTCAAGCTGTTGCTCGAGCGCGGGGGCGAGGACTGAGCGCTCAGGGGTCGCGCGGGCGGCGCAGGCCAACCGGGCGCCAGTGCTGGATCATCCAGCCGCGCGCGGCGAGCCGATCGACCAGCGAGCCGAGCCAGATGGCGCGGCGCAGGGCAAGCGGTCGCCACGACATCAGATGGCCCCCCGCCCACGGCAGGAACGGGGTGCGGCGGCTATACGCCCAAAGCTCGACACGCAGCGTCGGATGGTCCGAATCGGCGCGCGCGTGGAACCCGCTGGTGTCGATCACGACCAAGGTGTTGGCGGGCACCGCGAAGCGGGTCGGCAGCGGCAGGCCGAGCAAGGCGAGTTCCTCGGTCTCGACGCGCAGCGAGCCGCGCTGCGACAGGCGGTCGGCGATGTCGATGTTGACGACCTTGTTGCGTTCCCACGCCGCGCGCTCGGGGCTCAGGCGATGCGAGCCCGCGACATAGGTCAGCGGGCGGCCGTCGTCGGCGACGTCCGTCAGGAACAGGAAGGCCTTGAGCGACGGGTGAAACGTGTCCGAATGAAGGTGCTGCTGGGGGTCGGGGAGTTCGTCGGCAATCCCGGCGGCGATCGTCTGAATATAATATAACGGCGCGCTGCGGCTGCTCGCGACATAGGCCATGATGCCGTTCCAGCGTCGACTGTCGAGCAAGGCGGCGAGCGCGGGGAAGCGGCGCCGCACCGTCGGCCCAACCGCGACCCGGCGGGTGATGGTATCGCCCTGCTGGTGCGCGCGCGACTCCAGTTGGGTATCGAGCAGATCCGCCTGAAGCCGCGCGAAATCGGCTGGCGGGAACATGTCGGGGACGACGATGAAACCGTCGCGGTCGAACGCCGCGCGAAGCTCAGGCGGCAAGTGGCGGGCGAGGGTCGCCCGGCGGCGATCGGCCAGGGCGTGCGCGGTGCGCTTGCGCCACACGTGGAGCCCGGCGCGGTTGAGCCGCGGCGAGCCCAGAATCGGATTGTCGAAGAAGCTCTTGGCGCCGGTGACGATGGCGAGCGTCCACCACGGTGCGCGCCACCAGCGCAGGAGGCGGGCAAGGCGGGGCGGCGACTGAATCATGATGCGGAAAGGGCGCCCATTGCCGCGACCTAAGCCGCGCCGCGCGTCATCGCAATCGAAACCGGCGGCGTCGCCTTGCCCTTTCGCGCGCCGCCGAAGCGAGGCATTGGAACGCGGCACAAGGAGATTGGGACGATGACCGACGACCAGGAATATCGCCGCGGCGTCGGCGTGATGCTGATCAATGCCGACGGACTGGTGTGGGTCGGGCGGCGGATCGATAATCGCGACGAGGCGTGGCAGATGCCGCAGGGCGGGATCGACCCCGGCGAAGCGTCATGGGCGTGCGGCCTGCGCGAGTTGGAGGAAGAAACCGGGATCGCGCCGCACCTGATCGACCGGATCGCCGATCATCCGCAGCAATTGCGCTACGACATCCCGCCCGCGATCGCCGACAAATTGTGGAAGGGCAAGTATCGCGGGCAGATCCAGGACTGGTATCTGGCGCGCTTCACCGGCACCGACGGCGACATCGACATTGCCACCGAGCATCCGGAGTTCAGCCATTGGCAATGGGTCGAGCCGCGGCTCCTCCCCGAGCTGATCGTGCCGTTCAAGCGCGACATGTACCGCGCGATACTGGACGGGTTCGCGCCGTGGCTGTGACGGCGCGATCCATCAATCCGGTCGCGGCCGAAGCGCGAACTTGATCGAGCCGACGTCGATCTGGGCGACAACGACCTCGAGGCCCGCGGCGTCGAACATCTGCTGATATTCCCACAATTCGAAGCTTTGCTCGTTCACGCCCTTGCGGATCTCGGCCAGGAACTCGTCCTCGATCAGGTCGCGATGGACATGGCCAATCGGTTCGCACAACAGGCAGATCAGGCCGTCGTCGGCGACATAGTCGCGCAATCGCAACAGGAGTTCGACCGGCTGCGGGAAGTGGTGGAACGTGGCGAACATCACCAACATGTCGATCGAGCGCGGCGGCATCGGCAGCGCCATCCCGTCAGCGACGATGAAATTGACCTTGCTGTCCATTCCGTAGCGAATCAGTTTGCCGACGATCATGCCGTAGGGATCGACGTCGACATTATATTTTTCGGGCATGTCGAAATGGTCGATCATCGGGTTGGCGTTGCCGCCGATCTCGACCACCCGCTGGACCGGCCGGTCGAAAAAGGTATCGCGCCACAGCGCAAGCAACCGAACCGCTTCGAAATGATCGCCATTATAGTCGAACCGGTTGCCGCTGCGCCGCCAGGCCGGATCGTCGATTGTCTGCGCCCCGTCGCCGATGTCGACGTCGAATTCGATCGACGATATCGCAAACCAGCCGACCAGTTCCTGCAGCGCGCGAATGCGCAGCCGTTGTCGACCCGACTCTGGCGGCGCATCGATGAACACCGGAATGGTCATCGATCGCCCGGGCGGCAAATCGTCGAACAACGGAGTTCGCTTCCCCTCGCGCTCGATCCCTTCACCGTCGATCCAGTGATACGCCAGCAGGAACGGTTGCGCGCCGGTCGACGACAGCGTCGAATGCCCGAGGTTTTCGACCCGCACATTGACGCTGAACGAAGTGTCCGGGTTCAACCGCTTCAAATCGAACATCGTACTCAGCTTGATCGACGGCGCGACGTTGACGTCGGTTGCCGCCACGCGCTCGGTGCGATCGACGCCCAGCGCCGCCGCCAGCCCGTCATGCGATGCCGCGACCCGATCGAGAAATTGATCGGCCTCGGTCTGAATCCAGTCTTCCTCGAACGAAAATTGCTGCGCGAACGCCCGCTCGATCGCGCTGCGCCGCGACGGGTGCAGCCCAAGAGCGTTCATCAACTGGTCGATCACGTGCGGCGCCAACGGCGCGGCGCGCGGCGTCACGCGAACCCCCTCGACGATTACCGCGACATCCTCGACGATCGGATAGGAATCGCCTTGATCGGACACCAACGCGCCATCGACCTGGTGAAGCGAAGCGCCGGTCCGCGGGCAGGCGAGCGTAAAAACGGGAATCATGTGGGTTCGCGATCCAGTGATGATTGCTGTCGCGGCGACAAAATGAAGCGCGCGGTCCAGACATGGGCGGACGCTAGTGCTGGACGAAGCCAATGGCAAATGATCCGAAGGACGACCGGCGTCTCGGCTGTGGTGTTCCACCGCGCGGCGGGCTAGTCAGCGCGCGATGGAGGGAATGACATCATTTGAGCGCGACTGTGTCGAAGCCGCGGCGGCGGCGGACATGCTGCGCCAAGTCGAGAAT
>JALYRH010000062.1 GCA_030855425.1 Pseudomonadota bacterium | reverse complement strand
AGCAGCTCGAGCGCGGCGGGGTCGCCGTTGGCGGCGCCGCGGCGAGCGGCTCGGGCGGCGCGAACAAGGGCGAAACGGTCACCGTGACCGTGCTCGAAGTGCGCGACGGCGGGCTCGAAGTGCAGATCGGCGACGATGGCGCGACGGGCTTCATCAAGCGCACCGACCTTGGCCGCGACCGTGACGAACAGCGCCCAGAGCGCTTCCAGGTCGGTCAGAAGTTCGATGCCCAAGTGACCGGGCTCGACCGTTCGAAGAAGCCGACCTTCTCGATCAAGGCACTGCAAATCTCGGAAGAGAAGCAGGCCGTGGCGCAATATGGATCGTCGGACGCGGGCGCGAGCCTTGGCGACATCCTGGGCGCCGCGCTCAAGGAAAAGGCGACCAAGAAGTAGGGACAGCGAGGCCAAACGAGCCTCGCTTGTATTGAAATTGGAAGGGCGCAGGTGCAATCAAGCATCTGCGCCCTTTTCCTTTGGCGAACAGGCTGATAGGCACGTCGTCTGCGCCGGGGGGCGCGCAACGATCTAGCCGTGGGGAAGACCATGATCCGTTCAGAGCTGGTGCAGAAATTGTGCAGCGACTTTCCCGACCTCACGCAGCGCGAAGTCGAGAATGTCGTCAGCGCGATCTTCGATTCGATCACCGATCAACTGGCTGAGGGCGGACGCGTCGAGCTGCGCGGCTTTGGCGCCTTTTCGAGCCGTCAGCGCGACGCGCGAGTCGGGCGCAACCCGCGCACCGGCGAGGCGGTCGACGTCGATGCCAAGCGCGTGCCTTACTTCAAGCCGGGCAAGGAAATGCGCGAGCGGCTCAACCTTGGCGAGGTAACAGCGGAGTAGGGTAGGCTCGATAAGAGTTACGGCACCAGCCCGCGCCCCCCACCCGGCCTCCCATCTAGGATGTGCTGCATGGGCGGCCGGGTGGGGACGCGGGTCGGTGCAGCTGCCCAACAAGAACGCGGACGTGGCGGAATGGTAGACGCACCCGACTTAAAATCGGTTTCCCCGAAACGGGAGTGCGGGTTCAAGTCCCGCCGTCCGCACCAGCTTTCGATCGAACCCCACCCATAACGGAATCATTAAGGATTCCGCATTAAGCCCCCGGCCGTGGGGAATTTGCTGACATCATCATCCGGGTGCTCGCCACGCCATGCGCTGGCCGGGGCGCGGCGTGACCTGATCGTGGTCACGACTTTGATCGGCGCGATGGCGCTGCTGATCTGGAACGGCAACAGCTTCGTCCAGCGGCTGAGCATCGCCGAAGGCGAGTTCAGCGCCACGCTCAAGATCGCGGCGGTCGCGCTGTGCCTCAATGCCGCGCTGATCCTGTTCGGCTGGCGGCGCTATGTCGACCTTCAGCATGAGACCGAAAAGCGCATCGAAGGCGAGCAAAGGGCGCAGGTCGTCGCCTCGACCGACGGCATGACCGGACTGCTCAACCGCAAGGGTTTCGGTGACCAGGGCGAGCCGATCGCGGCGAAGGCGGCCGCGAACGGCGCGCATATCGCGATCCTCTCGATCCAGCTCAACCGCTTCAAGATGATCAATGACCGGTTCGGCTATGACGTCGGCGACGCGGTGCTTCGGCGCCTGTCCGCCGCGCTGCAAAGCGAAATCCCGGCTGACGCCGCCCTAGCGCGGCTGAGCGGCGGTGAATTTGCGGTGCTGCTGGCGATCGAGGACCAGCAGCAGGCGCTTGACCTCGCCGAGCGGCTGTTGCGATGCCTCACCGCCCCGCTCGAGGAGCAGGGCAAATATATCCAGGTCGGCGCCTTCCTTGGCCTGTCGTCGGCGAGCCCGCACGGCAACAGCATTCCCAACCTGCTGCGCCGCGCCGATATCGCGATGGAGCATGCGCGCAGCGCGCGGTCGGCGCGCCCGATGTGGTTCGACAGCGGCATGGAGCGCGAGTTGATCGCCCACAGCGAGATCGAGCAGGGTATCCGCTTTGGGCTCGACCATGATCAGTTTCTGCCATTCTTCGAGCCGCAGGTCGATCTGAATACGGGGACCATCACCGGGTTCGAGGTACTGGCACGGTGGGATCACCCGCTCACCGGGATCGTCGCGCCCGACCGCTTCATCGCGATCGCCGAGGAGCATAATCTGATCGGGCGCCTGTCCGATCAGGTGGTGCGCAAGGCACTGGCCGCGGCGGCCGGGTGGGATGCCTCGATCAGCCTGTCGATCAATATATCGCCGCGCCAGTTCACCGATAGCTGGCTGGCGCAGAAGATCGTGCGCTTGCTGGCCGAGACGGGTTTTCCCGCCGAGCGGCTGGTAGTCGAGGTCACCGAAAGCTCGCTGTTCGCCGACATCGACCTAGCGCGGACCATCGTCCACAGCCTCAAGAACCAGGGGATAGCGCTTGCACTCGACGATTTCGGGAGCGGTTTTTCGTCCTTGTCGCATCTCAGCGCGTTGCCGTTCGACAAGATCAAAATCGACCGGACATTCGTCGCTTCGATCGGCCAGAGCCGCCAGAGCGCTGCGATCGTGCGCGCGGTGACGACGATGGCGCAAGCGCTCGACGTGCCCGTCGTCGCCGAGGGCATCGAGGACGCCGCGGCGCATGAGACGTTGCGGCAGATGGGCTGCGGTCTCGGGCAGGGTTGGTACTTCGGCAAGCCGATGCCGGCCGAGGACGCCGCGAACATGCTGCGTCATCGCCATGCCGCTCAGCCGGGCAGGGCGTCCGCACCGCCGGTCGCGCAGCACGGCTGAGACTTCGCTCCGGTGCCTGTCCCATGGCGGGACGGCGGGATCGGACGATCGCTGACCGCGTTGCCATCAAGGTTAAAACAGCATTAAGTAGTTTCCATGACGACGCGCCACCGGGCCATTGCCGCCTCAGTTCCGTCCTTCGGTCGCCGCGAACGGGCCTTCGTGCTCGATGCGGAACAGCCTGTTGCCAGCGCATTTTCCGATGATCTGCGGCTGTTTATGCTGACGTTCGCCGGGGGATTTCTGTTCGTCTCGGTTTACCTCGCCTGATCGACCGCGTCGGCCGTTTCTCGACCGCCAACTGACGCTCAATCGCAGGCGAGGTGCAATTTCCAGCCGAGCCACGCGGCAACGATGCTGGCGATCGCCACGATCAACAGGCTGTCACCGACGGTGACTCCCATTTGCACGGCGACGGTCAGGATCAGCGTTGCCGCGACCATGAAACCCGAATTGACGATGTTGTTGGCGGCGATGGTGCGCGCAGTCTCCGCCTTTGGCACGGTGGTGGTGAGAAAGGCGTAGAGCGGGACGACGAACATGCCGCCGGCGACCGCCACCCCGAGCAGATCGAGGACGATCATCCAGCTGCCGTCGAGCGCGAGGAAGGCGTCGAGCCCGCGCAACTCGGCCCCCGGTGCCGGCCAGACGCGGACCCGGCGGAACAGGTCGAGCACGAACAGCCCCATGAGCAATGCCGAGGCCGGCGAATAGCGCGCCGAGACGTGGCCGGCGAGCAAGCGATTGACCGCCACCGAGCCCAGCGCCACCCCGATCGAGAAGGTCGCGAGGAACAAAGTGGCGACGGTCTGGTCCGATCCGAGCGCATTCTTCACCAGCGGCGGAAATTGTGCCGCGAGCACCGCGCCCATTGCCCAGAAAAAGCTGATCGCGAGGATCGCGAGGAACAGGCGCGGAATATGCAAGGTTGCACTGACCAGTCGGACCGAGGCGCGAACGATGTGCCAGTCCATGGTCAGCGGCGGGGCGTCGGCGGCGGGCGGTGCCGGGGGCACGAAATGGCTCGCGACGCGCCCGATCAGCGCGACCATGACGACCGCCAGCGCGGCCCACTCGCCATGAAAACTGCCATCGGGATTCTGCGCCACGAGCACGCCGCCGAGCAGGGTGCCGCCGAGGATTCCGATGTATGTGCCAGCTTCGACCAGCCCGGTTCCGCCGAGCACTTCGTCGTCGCGCAGATGCTGGGGCAAGATGGCATATTTGATCGGGCCGAAGAAAGTTGAGTGGACCCCCATCGCGGTCAGCGCCACGAGCAGCAGGGGGACGTTGTGGAGCAGCAGCCCCGCCGCGCCGAACAGCATGATAATGATTTCGGCGGTCTTGACGATGCGCACGATGCGCGCCTTGTCGGTCGAATCCGCGAGCTGCCCGGCGAGCGCCGAGAGCAGAAAGAAGGGCAGGATGAACAAGCCGCCGGCAATGGCGCTGAAAGTCGCCTCCTGCTCGGCGTCCCGGTAAATTCCGTAGATCACCAGCAACACCATCGCGGTGCGAAATAGATTGTCGTTGAACGCGCCAAGGAATTGCGTGACGAATATCGGCAGGAAGCGGCGCGAGCGAAGGAGGTGGACGGTGTTTTGCATGGGTCAGGCGACCATGCACGACGCGGCTTGGAAATCGGCGGTCACTGCTGTCTCATCGATTCGGATTCTGCCGCCGTTTGGATGTCGATCGAGCACTGCCTAGCGCCCCTGTCGCTGCTTAGCCAAGCCTCGTCGCCGCGAGCGACGAATTTGGTTGGCGGGCCGAGCGACACTGCCGATCACCAGGGCCGGGGAACGGCGGCGACTCAGGCCATTCCATCGGCGCTCGTTCGCCGCTATTCGAACCGCCATGCTGACGCTTCCCAATCTCCTGACGCTGTCGCGAATTTTCGCGGTGCCAATCCTCGTCTTCCTGCTGTGGCGTCCGACGCCGGTCGATTATGCAATCACCTTCGTGCTCTACTGCATCGTCGGGGCGACCGATTATCTCGACGGCTATCTGGCGCGGGCCCAAGGGCAGATTTCGCGGCTCGGCCAGTTCCTCGATCCGATCGCCGACAAGATCATGGTCGCGGCGGTGCTGGTGATGCTGATTTCGAGCCGCAAGGCCAACCCGGACCCCGAGATTCACGGGCTGCACATCATCGCCGCCCTGATTATCCTGCTGCGCGAAATTTTCGTCTCGGGATTGCGCGAATTTCTGGCCCCGCTGCACGTCTCGATGCCGGTCAGCAAATTGGCGAAGTGGAAGACTACTTTCCAGCTGGTCGCGCTCGGTGCGCTGATCCTTGGCGGTGCTTTGCCTCAGCAGGAGTGGGTGCATGTCGTCGGACTCGCCAGCCTGTGGCTCGCCGCCGGGCTGACCCTGATTACCGGCTATGATTATCTGCGGATCGGGCTGAAGCATTTCGATTGATCGTTTTTCCCATTCGTGACGACGAAGTTTAATCGTTTCAGCCAATCCATCGTCGCGTCTAGCCTCCGATCCAAGCAAATCAGAGGAGTGACGAGCATGGACATGAAAACCGGCGGAGACGCGACTGGCTGCCCGATGAAGACCCCCGCCGCGGTGCGCTCGTTGCTCGGACGGACCAACCGCGACTGGTGGCCTGATTCGTTGCCGCTCGAAATTCTTCACCAGGGCGGGGTCTCGCCTGATCCGATGGGTGCGGACTTCGACTATGCCAAGTCGTTCAAGGGGCTCGACTATCAGGCGCTCAAGGATGATCTGACGGCGTTGATGACCGACAGCAAGCCTTGGTGGCCGGCGGATTATGGTCATTATGGTCCGTTCTTCATCCGCATGGCGTGGCACGCCGCCGGCACCTATCGCACCGCGGACGGGCGCGGCGGGTCGAGCAGCGGCCAGCAGCGGTTTGCCCCGCTCAACAGCTGGCCAGACAATGGCAACCTCGACAAGGCACGGCGGCTGCTGTGGCCGATCAAGCAGAAATACGGCAAGCACATCAGCTGGGCCGACCTGTTCATCCTGACCGGCAACGTCGCGATCGAATCGATGGGCGGGCCGGTGTTCGGCTTTGGCGGTGGCCGCAAGGACGTGTTCGAGGCTGAGCGCGACGTCTATTGGGGCGCCGAGGAGAAATGGGTCGAGGGCGCCGAAACGCGCATCCAGCCCGATCGCGAGCTCGAACTCGAACATCCGCTGGCGGCGATCCAGATGGGGCTGATCTATGTCAATCCCGAAGGGCCGGGCGGGGTCCCCGATCCGCTTGGATCAGCGCGCGACATGCGCGTGACCTTCGAGCGGATGGCGATGAACGACGAGGAAACGGTCGCGCTGACCGCCGGCGGGCATACCTTTGGCAAATGCCATGGCGCCGGTGACGCGAGCCTGGTTGGGGCGTCTCCGGAAGAGGCGGACATCGCGCTCCAGGGTCTCGGCTGGACCAGCGGCCACGAGAGCGGAATGGGCGAGTACACCATCACCAGCGGTCTGGAAGGCGCGTGGGTCAACACGCCGACCGAGTGGTCGGAAAACTACTTCCGGCTATTGCTCGACTACGAGTATGAACTGGTCAGGAGCCCGGCGGGCGCGCAGCAGTGGCAGCCGATCGACCAGCGGCACGAGGATATGGCGCCGGCGGCGCACGATCCGTCCAAGCGCGTCCCGACGATGATGACCACCGCCGACATGGCGCTCAAGGTCGACCCCGAATATCGCAAGATTTCGGACAAGTTCCGCACCGATCATGACGCGTTCAAGGACGCATTCGCGCGCGCTTGGTTCAAGCTGACTCACCGCGACATGGGACCCAAGGACCGTTATCTCGGGCCCGAGGTGCCGCAGGAGGATCTGATCTGGCAGGATCCGGTCCCGGCGGGCGTGACGCCTGCGGCGGCCGACGTTTCGGCGTATAAGTCGAACATCCTCGACGCCGGTTTCAGCGTCGGGCAATTGGTCAAGACCGCCTGGGCCTCGGCGTTTACCTTCCGGCGTTCCGACCGTCGCGGCGGTGCCAACGGCGCGCGCCTCCGCCTTGCGCCGCAGAAGGATTGGGCGGTCAACGAGCCGGTTGAACTGGCGCAGATCCTCGGCAAGATCGACGAACTGCGCGGCTCGATGTCGATGGCCGACGCGATCGTGCTGGCCGGCACCGCCGCGGTCGAGCAGGCGGCCAGGGATGCCGGCTTTGCGGTTGAAGTGCCGTTTACCGGCGGCCGCGGCGACGCGACGGACCAATGGACCGACGTCCACAGCTTCGAGGTCATGGAGCCCAAGGCCGATGGCTTTCGCAACTATCTTGCAACCAAGCATTCAGTGAAGACCGAGGAGCTGCTGCTCGACCGCGCTTCGCTGCTCGGCCTGTCGGCCCCCGAAATGACCGTGCTGCTCGGCGGATTGAGGGTGCTCGGCGCCAATCATGGCGGCAGCAGCAACGGCGCGTTGACCACGCGGCCTGGCCAACTGACCAACGATTTCTTCGTCAATCTGCTTGATAATGACACGTTCTGGGAAGTGGTCGACACCAGCGGCGACGAGGAATTCATCGGCTCGGATCGCGGCGGCCGGCAGGAGAAATGGCGTGCGACCCGGACCGACCTGATCTTCGGTTCGAACAGTCAGCTTCGCGCCACCGCCGAAGTTTATGCGGAAAAGGGCAACGAAGAAAAGTTCGTCAAGGACTTCATCGCGGCGTGGACCAAGGTGATGAACGCCGACCGGGTGGAGCCGGTTACGAACTGAGCGATCACGGCGGGGGCGAACGCTACCGCTGCTTATTTTGCTTCGATCAGCGCGTCACCGAGCATTCTGAACTCGGCGGCGCGCGGGCTGCCCTTGCGCCACGCGAGCGCGATCCGGCGCGAGGTGACCGCGGCGTCGAGGTGACGAGTGACGATCCCGGTGCCGTCGAGAATTCCCGCCGCGACCGCCATCTGCGGGACGAGTGTCAGGCCGAGTCCATTGTCGACCATCTGGACCAGCGTGTGGAGCGATGTGCCGAGCATCCGCGCCTCGGCGCGCAGCTGCGGGCGGTTGCACGCCGCGAGCGCGTGATCCTTGAGGCAATGGCCGTCCTCGAGCAGCAGCAGCCGATGTTCGTCGATCGCGTCGGCGGCGATGCTGGCGGGCGGGTCCTCATGCGGCGGGAAGGCAAGCAAGAGTTCGTCGTTGAACAAATCCATCATTTCGACGTCGCCGCACGCATAGGGCGCAGCGAGCAGCACGCAATCGAGCTGACCGCGGTGGAGCGCGTCGCACGCCGCCTGGCTCGTTTCTTCGCGCAGGAACAGCTTCAATTCGGGCCAGCGGCTGCGTAGCCGCGGGAGAATGGCGGGGAGGAGAAACGGGGCGATGGTTGGGATTACGCCCATGCGCAACTCCCCGGTCAGCGGCAGGCCTTCGGCGCGCGCCATGTCGGCGAGTTCCTCGGCTTCGCGCAGCACCCGGCGGGCCTTTTCGGCGATGCGCAGGCCGAGCGGCGTGAAGCGGACGACGCGGCGGGTGCGCTCGACCAGCGTCACCCCGACGAGCGTTTCGAGTTCGCGCAGGCTTGCGGAGAGCGTCGATTGGGTGACGAAGCAGCTTTCGGCAGCCCTGCCGAAATGGCCATAGTCACGCAACGCGACGAGATATTGCAGCTGCTTGATGGTAGGGAGATAGACAATCATTGGAGTTTCCGATCAGAATAATCGGTTTTAACGGCTTAGACGATATATGTCAGCATCATAACTGTTTCGCGGTGAGCGCGATGGACGACTGCGGGATGGGTCCAGTCGCGGTGCACATCAGCGCGGGGATGAAGGCGAGCGCGACGGTTCACCTAGTGCCGTAATACAGTGTGGCGCCGGCCGCGCCGCGCGTAAGGCGACTCAAGAGAGCAACTTCCACAGGCCGTAGCCACTCGTCGCGATCAGTACGAAGCCGACGAGCAGCAGGATGCGGTCCGCGGCCATGCGCTTGGCGACGACCGCGCCGAGCGGAGCCGCGAGCACGCCGCCGATCAACAGGCCGAGCGTCGCCCGCGTGATTGCTTCCCACCCGAGCGCGGCGATGAACGTCGCCGAGATGGTCACGGTGAGGAAGAATTCGGCGGTGTTGACGGTGCCGATGGTATGCCGCGGGGCAGACCCCTGGACCATCAAATTCGAGGTCACGATCGGGCCCCAGCCGCCTCCTCCGGCTGCGTCGAGGAAGCCACCGACGAGTCCGAGCGGCTCGACGATTCTTGGTTCTTTCTCGACATGCTTGTGCGTCCAGCCGCGCCACGCAAGGTAGAGGCCGATGCACAACAGATAAGCGAGGACGAGCGGCCGCGCGACTTCGGCATCGATGCGGGTCAACACATAAGCACCGACCACCCCGCCAATCACCCCGGGAATGACGAGGCGAAAGAACAGCTTCCAGTCAACATTGCGGTGCGCGACATGGCTGATCGCCGACACGCCGGTGGTGACGGTTTCGACGGCATGGACGCCGGCCGAGGCGGTCGCCGGCGGGACACCGATGCTGACCAGCAGGGTCGAACTGATCACGCCGAAGGCCATGCCCAGCGCGCCATCGACCAATTGCGCGGCAAAGCCGATCAGGACGAAGGGCAGCAGGACCGAGGGATCCGCGATCAGGTCCGCGAAAATAGTTGATCTCCACCCTGTTGGAGCGGTCTCACTGCAGCAGATGTTGCTATGCGGCAAGCGGTGCTCGGGCGCGCGTCCAAGGCCGTTCGGCTTTTCAATCGCCGCGCGCCACCCTAAATTGGCAGCACATGGTAAAAGGACGACCGCGCTTGGCCTCTAATTTCATCGCCTATCTCGACTCGGTCAAGGCGCGCGATCCCGCCGCCCGGTCGCGCTGGGAAGTGCTGCTCTATCCGGGCGTACTCGCGCTCGGGCTGCACCGCGTCGCGCACTGGCTATACGGCGGGCGGCTGTATTTCCTCGCGCGGTTCGTCAATCACTTCGCGCGGCTGCTGACCGCGATCGACATTCATCCCGGCGCCACGATCGGCGCGCGATTCTTCATCGACCATGGTTTTACCGTGATCGGCGAGACCGCCGAGATCGAGGACGACGTGACGATCTACCAGAATGTCACGCTGGGCGGGACCAATCCGACCACCGGAATCGGCGGAAAGCGCCATCCGACGCTGCGCAACGGCGTGGTGATCGGATCGGGGGCGCAGGTGCTTGGGCCGATTGACGTCGGGCCCGGCGCGCGCGTCGGCGCCAATGCAGTGGTGACGCGCGACGTATTGCCCGAAACCACGGTGGTCGGGATTCCAGCGCGACCGGTCCCGGTCGACGTGATCCACTATAGTCCGGGATTTATCGCCTATGGGACGCCATGTGGCGAGAACGTCGATCCAGCAACCGTCCGCATGACCGAGCTCGAGGCGGATATTGAGGCGCTGCGCAAGGAAGTCGTCGAGTTGAAGGCGATCCGCCAGGCTCCCCCGACGGCGAAG
>JALYRH010000061.1 GCA_030855425.1 Pseudomonadota bacterium | reverse complement strand
CTTCTTCGAACATCAATTGATAGGGGTTGAGCAGGAAATGGTGCTCAGGGCCCGGAATGCGCGCCGACAAATGGGTGAAGATGAGGTCGTCCCAGCCATGATGCGCGACCAGCCGATACGCCGCGGCGAGGTCGACCCGGATCGCCCATTCCGCGGCACTGACCTGGCCCTTCATCGAGGGAATCTCGACTTGGCCTTCGGCGGCGGGTCGGGCGTCGGCCATGCCGCGAGCGAGGCTTTCAACTGGGGTCATGCGGGTTGCCCTTGGCGATCGGGGTGAGCTGCGGCGAAGGCGGGATTCGCGGCGGCGGTTTCGTCGGCGCGGCACAAGGTCGGAAAGCGATCGAGCGGCACGGCGAAACGGCGCGCATTGTAAAGTTGGGGAATGAGGCAGATGTCGGCCAGCGTCGGCGTGTCGCCGAACAGCCAGGCGCCGGCGCGCGGCGCGGCAAGCGCTTCGAGCGCGGTGAGGCCCTCGCTCACCCAATGGCGGTACCAATCGTCCTTGGCGTCGTCCGCGACCCCAAGCTCGCCGGTCAGATATTTGAGCACGCGCAGATTGTTGAGCGGGTGGATATCGCACGCCACGGTCAGCGCCAGCGCGAGGACGTGGGCGCGCTCGGCCGGGTCGCTCGGCACGAACGGGGCCTGGTCGTGAGTCGCATCGAGATAGTCACAGATGGCGAGGCTCTGGGTCAGGACATGGCCGTCGATCTCGAGGCAGGGGATCAGCCCTTGCGGGTTCTTGGCGCGAAATTCGGCCAGTTGCTGGTCGCCGTGGGCGAGATTGACGATGTGGTGATCGTAATCGACGCCTTTCAGACTGAGCGCGATGCGCACGCGATAGGCCGCCGAGGAGCGGAAATAATCATGGAGGGTGGGGCGGGCCATGGCCGCTTACGTTCCTAAGTTCACTAAAGTCTCCGGGAGGGCTACCACATCACTCACTTCCCGGGGTCGATCGACCAAGGCTGGAGCGGAAGGCGAAAGCGCGCGCATCAGGCGATGATGACAGGGACGGAGCGTGTAGGACAGCGACAAATTCATTGCATGAACGGTGCGATCACTTCGGGCGGGACGCGGATCGGACGACCGCTGGCCTGGTCGATGATCGCCCACTGAGTCACCGCGCGGACCCTGACCTTGCCGTCCTCGCCGACAAATTCCATGTGGCGGTCGAAGCGCGCGCCCTTGGGCGCCTCGCCGACCCAGGTGCTTGCCGTGACGCGCTCGCCGACGGTCGCGGGACGCACATAATCGATCTCGTGACGTACCACGACCCACAGATAGAGCGCCTGATGCTCGGGCGCGGCGGCGGTGTACCAGTGCGCCAGCGCGACCTGCTGAATCCATTGCACCCACACCGCATTATTGACGTGGCCAAGCTCGTCGATGTGCTCGGGGAGCGCGGTGATGGAGTGGGTGAAGATCGGGCGCGGCATCAATCCCGGATCTGCGTGACGACGAAGGTGTAGGCTTCGGCGACCTCGTGCAGCGCGTTCCAGCGGCCCGACTTGCCGCCGTGGCCGGCGCCCATGTTGATCTTGAGCAGCAGAAGGTTGTCGTCGGTCTTGGTCGCGCGCAGCCGCGCCGCCCATTTGGCGGGCTCCCAATAGGTCACTCGCGGATCGGTCAGACCGCCGGTAATCAGCAGCGGCGGATAGGCTTTCGCCGAGACATTGTCGTACGGGCTGTAGCTGCGGATGAGGTCGAACGCCGCCTTGTCGGCGATCGGGTTGCCCCATTCGGTCCATTCGCCCGGGGTTAGCGGGAGCGTGTCGTCGAGCATGGTGTTGAGCACGTCGACGAATGGCACATCGGCGACCACCGCGCCGAACAGTTCGGGGGCCTGGTTGACCACCGCGCCCATCAGCTCGCCGCCCGCCGATCCGCCCTGCGCCGCGACCCGGCCCGGCCGGGCATAGCCCTTTGCAATCAGCCCGCGCGTGACATCGACGAAATCGTTGAAGCTGTTGGTGCGCGCCTTCAATTTTCCGTCGAGGAACCATTGGTAACCAAGGTCGTCTCCGCCGCGGATGTGGGCGATGGCAAAGGCGAAACCGCGGTCGACCAGGCTCAGCCGGCTGGTCGAAAAGCTCGGCGGGATGGCATAGCCATAAGCGCCATAGCCGTAGACGAACAATTTGCCCGACCCGTCCAGGGGCGCGCCTTTCAGCCGCACGATCGATACCGGCACCTGCTTGCCGTCGCGCGCGGGAATCATCAGCCGCTCGGTGACATATTTCGACGGGTCATAGCCCGACGGGATCTGCTGCACCTTGAGCGTTTCAAGGCGATCGTCGGCGGGGTGATAATCGAACACCGTCGCCGGGGTGACCATCGACGAATAGCTCAAGCGGTAGGCGGCGGGGGCATATTCGGGGTTGCCGGCAAAGCCGGCATTGTAGCTCGCCTCGGCGAACGGCACGCGCTCCTGCGCGCCGCTGGCATAATCGCGCAAGCTGAGCTGGTCGAGGCCGTCGACGCGGCTGGTGATGAGCAGATGGTCGCGGTGCGCAGTCAGCCCGCGCAGATAGGTGCGGTCGCTGCCGGGGATAACCGTGGTCCACTCGCCGGGCTTGGCCGGATCAGCCGAGGCGATGCGGAAATTGACGTGGCCGTCGTTGGTCAGCACCCATAATTTGCCGTGGGCGGCGTCGATTTCATATTGAAGGTCGGCCTTGCGCGCGCGGACCAGCCGTTGCGGCGCCGCGGGATTGTCGGCGGGGACCAGCCGGACCTCGTTCGAGCTGTTATTGCCGCTCGAAATCACGATCAGGCTATTGTCGGTGGTGCGGTCGACCCCGACCGAGAAAGCGATGTCGTCTTTCTCCTCGTACAGCGTCCTGGTCTCGGCCGACGGGCGCCCGATGACATGGTAGCGCGCGCGATAGCTGCGCCACTGGTCGTTGACCTCGGTGAACACGAGGCCCTTGCCATCGCTGGTCCACACCGGGCTGCCGATCCCGACTTCGGTCACGGTCTCGATATCCTTGCCGCTGGCGAGGTCGCGCACCACCAGCTTGAATCGCTCCGACCCGTCGTCGTCGACCAGAGTTGCGAGCCGCTTGCCATCGGGACTGATCGCCATCGCGCCGAGGCGGAAATATTCCTTGCCCTCGGCTTGCTTATTCTCGCTGAAGATCAAAGTTTCGGCGCCGCCGCCGACCGGCTTGCGATACCAGTCGCGATATTGGGTCCCGGTCTTGAACGCGCTCCAGTAGAGCCAATCGCCGTCCCTGAGCGGAACCGAGGCGTCATCCTCCTTGATGCGCCCCTTCATCTCCTGGAAAATCGTTTCAGTCAGCGCGGCATGCGGCTTCATCGCGGCTTCGAAAAAAGCGTTTTCGGCCTTGAGATAATCGAGCACATCCTTGTCGTCGACCTTGGGATAGCCCTTGTCGCGCAGCCAGGCGAACGGGTCTTCGACGCGGATCCCGTGGCGTTCGTAGCTATAGGGACGCTGTTCGGCGCGCGGCGGCGCGGGAAGGTTGCTCGTCATGGTCGCTTTCTGGGACAGGGCAGGAGTGGCCAAGATGGTGGCGGCGAGCGCCGCGGCAAGGATGTTTTTGGTCATGCCCGCGAATGAAGCAAGCGCCGACCGTCGCGTCCAGCGCAAAACGGCGTTAGGAGACGCCGACCCACCGCCTTCACAGGAAATTGCTATGTCCAGCCATGCCGACCGCCTTGCCGCGCTGCGCGAACAGTTGAAGGCCGACCGCCTCGACGGCTTCGTCGTCCCGCTGACCGATGAGCATATGAGCGAATATGTCGGCAGCTATGCCCAACGTTTGCAATGGCTGACGGGGTTCCAGGGGTCGGCGGGGGCCGCAGCCGTGTTGCCGGACAAGGCCGCCATTTTCACCGACGGGCGCTACACGATCCAGGTGCGGCAACAGGTGTCGGAATCCGAGTGGAGCTATGAATCGGTGCCCGAGACCAGCATCGCCAAATGGCTGGGCGAGCACGCGCCGACCGGAGCGCGGATCGGCTATGATCCGTGGCTGCACAGTCGCGACTGGGTCAAGGCGGCGAGCGCGGCGCTCAAGGAGAAGGGCGCCGAACTGGTCGCGGTGGGGAAAAACCCGATCGACCGGGTGTGGGCCGACCAACCGATGCCGTCGACGGCGCGGCTGATTGTCCAGCCCGAGGCGCTGGCGGGCAAGTCGTCGGCGCAGAAACGCCACGACGTTGCCGACTGGCTGGTCGAGAAAAAAGCCGACGCGGCGGTGCTCGCAGCGCTCGATTCGATCGCCTGGACGTTCAACGTGCGCGGCCAGGACGTGTCGCACACCCCGGTCGGTCTGGCTTTTGCGATCGTCAATGCCGATGGGACCGCCGATTTGTTCGTGGCGGGGGACAAGGTCGGCGACGAGGTTCGTGCGCACTTGGGCAATGGCGTGCGGCTGCACGGACGCGACGCGTTCGAACCTTTTCTGCGCGGGCTGGCCGGCAAGACGATCGCGGTCGATCCCGAGCGGTCGGTCGCGGCGATCACGCAGGCGTTGGGCGCGGCGGGGGCGACGATCCTCGATGCGCGCGATCCGGTGGTGCTGGCGAAGGCGATCAAGAATCCGGTCGAGATCGCCGGTCATCGGGCGGCGCAGGTACGCGACGGCGCGGTGATCGCCAAATTCCTGCGCTGGATCGAGCAGGACGACGCCTCGGGCACGATCGACGAGAAAAGCGCCGCCGCCCACCTCGAGGCACTGCGGCGCGACACCGGGGCGCTCAAGGACCTTTCGTTCAACACCATTTCGGCGGTCGGACCCAATGGCGCATTGCCGCATTATGGCGGCGGCGCGAACCGCCCGCTCGCCCCGGGCACGCTCTATCTGTGCGATTCGGGCGGGCAATATCAGGACGGCACGACCGACATCACGCGCACGGTGCCGTTGGGTACGCCGAGCGAGGAGATGCGTGATCGCTTCACGCGGGTCCTCCAGGGCCACATCGCGATCGCCACCGCGCGCTTCCCGAAAGGTACGCGCGGCAGCCAGCTCGACAGCTTCGCGCGGCGGCCGTTGTGGGAAGCAGGGCTCGATTATGCCCACGGCACGGGGCACGGCGTCGGCGCATTCTTGTCGGTCCATGAAGGGCCGCAGCGCATTTCGCCGGTCGGGTCGAGCCAGCCGGGGGGCGACGAGCCGCTCCGCGCGGGGATGATCCTGTCCAACGAGCCGGGCTATTACAAGGACAATGAATACGGCATCCGGATCGAGAATCTGGTGCTGGTGGTCGAGAAGCCCGTGACTGGCGCGGACAAGGAGGTGCTCGGGTTCGAGACGCTGACCTTTGCCCCGATCGACCGGCGGCTGATCGACGCCGACATGCTGAGCGAGGCCGAGCGCGCTTGGCTCGATAATTATCATGCCGATGTGCTGGACCTGATTGGTCCGCAGCTCGAGGGGGAAGACAGGACATGGCTCGAAACGCAGTGCGCGCCGCTCGGGCGCTGAACTGGGCGGCGTTCGGCTGGATCGCGCTTGGCGCGGTGCTTGCCGCGCTGTGGATCCTGGGGCCGCGTGTCGCGGTAAACCGCGCGCTCGACGCGGGTTATTCGCTCGCCGGGTGGGTATCGTCCCTGGTCTGAATTGGGTCCGACGGCAGGTCGCGGCCCTGCGCCTTGCGGCGGCGGAGGTTGTCGCGCAGCGCAGCGGCGAGTCGCGCCTCGCGCTCGGGGTCCGGTTTGGCCATGCCCGCTAGCTAATATTCGAAGGCCGTCACGGCAAGCCGGGTTGACGCACACCCCCCCAACCGCCATAGGCCCGCCCGTCCCCGGACAGTGCTGCCGTAGCTCAGTGGTAGAGCGCATCCTTGGTAAGGCTGAGGTCAAGGGTTCGATCCCCTTCGGCAGCACCATTCCCTCCGCCGCGGCGGAGGTCAGTCCGAAATGGGCTTTAATCCTTCATTTACCGGTCGATCCCATAGTGACGGTCTTCGTCCAAGGGGAATGACACATGACCAAATTTCTTAAACTGCTTCGCAACGAACGCGGCGCGACCGCGATCGAATATGGCCTCATTGCAGCGCTGATTGCGGTTGCCGCGATTACCGCGATGACCAGCATCGGTTCGAAGCTGGGCAGCACGTTCAACAACGTGTCGAGCAACCTCGGCTAAACCATTGTCGACGTGATGGTTGGGGGCGCGGCATCGGTGACGATGCGGCGCCCTTTGCCGTTGTCCGTTGACGACCTTGCTCTCCCGCCGCATGGCGAGCCGGATGCGCTTTTTCTCCGACAATGCCGCCGCCGTTTGCCCCGCCGTGATGGCCGCGCTGGCCGATGCCAACTTGGTTGATACCGCCTATGATGGCGATCGCTGGTCGAAATCGCTCGACGGCGCGTTTTCGACCTTGTTCGAACGCGATGTGCGCGCTTTGTGGGTAACGACCGGAACCGCCGCCAACTGCCTCGGGCTAGCCACTTTGTGCCCGCCGACAGGAGCGATCCTGTGCCACGAGCAGGCGCATATCGAGCAGGATGAGGCCGGCGCGCCGGGGTTCTTCACCCACGGCGCCAAGCTGACGTTATTGCCGGGCGAGGGGGCAAAGCTAACCCCGGGCGTCGTCGAAGAAGCGTGCGCCCGGGTGCGCTATGACGTCCACCAGGTTCCGCCCATGGCGCTGTCGATCACCAACGCCACCGAATATGGCCTGTCGTATCGCGCCGCCGAAGTTGCCGCGCTGGGCGAGGTGGCGCGCGCGCGCGGCCTCGGCTTCCACGTCGACGGCGCGCGCTTCGCCAATGCGGTCGCCTTCACCGGCGAGAGTCCGGCCGATCTGACCTGGCGGGCGGGCGTCGACGTGCTGTCGTTCGGGTTCGTCAAGAATGGCGGGATGAATACCGAGGCGTTGATCTTTTTCGATCCCGCCCGTGCGGACGCGGTGGCGCGGCTGCGCAAGCGCTCGGGGCATCTGCTATCGAAGGGGCGCTTTTCCGCCGCGCAATTGCTCGCGATGATCGAAGGCGATGTGTGGCTCGACAATGCCCGCGCCGCCAATGCCGCCGCCCAGGCGCTGGCGGAGGCGGCGGGACGGGAGCGGCTGGTTCATGCCGTCGAGGCCAATGAATTGTTCGTCCGGATGACCCCCGCCGAAGCCGCCGCGTTGCGCGCGCACGGCTATGATTTCTACGACTGGGGGCCGGGCGAAGTACGGCTGGTGACGAGCTGGGACCAGGATATGCGCGCGGTCGAACGCCTTGCCGCGGCGATCGCGGCACTGTGAATTTGGCCAGGACCGACGCGCGGATCGATCGGACGATCGTCATCCCGTTCGTCATCTTCACCGTGATCTGGGGATCGACCTGGATCGTGATTCGCGACCAATTGGGGGTGGTTCCGGCGCAATGGTCAGTAACCTATCGCTTCGCGCTTGCGGCGGTCGCGATGGCGCTGGTGGCACGCTGGAAGGGGCAGAGCCTGAGGCTCGGCCGCGGTGGGATGATTGCCGCGTCGATCATTGGCGCAACTCAATTTTGCATCAATTTCAACGCCGTCTATCTCGCCGAGCGCTACATCACCTCGGGGCTTGTAGCGACGGTGTTCGCGCTGTTGCTGATCCCCAACAGCCTGCTCGCCTGGGGCTTCCTCGGCCAGAAGCCGACGCGGCGCTTCTACTGGGCGGCGCTGGTCGCGACTGCCGGGATCGGGCTGCTGTTTCTCCACGAATATCGGGCGAACCCGGCCGCGAGCGACGCTATCGCGGTCGGGATCGGCTTGACCTTCGTCGGCCTCCTCGGGGCGTCGGTATCGAACGTCTATCAAGCTGGCGAAGGGGCGCGGCGCCATCCCTTGTTGGCTCTACTGGCGTGGGCGATGGCGATCGGCGCCTTGCTGGACGGCGTCATCGCGCTGCTTGTCGCAGGACCACCGGTATTCGATCCGCGGCCCCAATATTGGGTCGGCGTCGCTTATCTCGCGCTGGCGGCGACGGTCCTTTGCTTCAGCCTCTATATTCCGGTGGTGCGCAAGATCGGGCCGGGCAAGGCGGCCTATTCGAGCGTCATCGTTCCGGTGATCGCGATGGCGCTGTCGACCGCGTTCGAAGGCTATCGCTGGACTCCGCTGTCGATCGGCGGGGCGGTGCTCGCGCTCGGTGGGATGCTCCTCGCGCTCGCCGGACGGCGTCGGCCAATGCTTGTCGCGGCGCCCGACGCCGCTTGATGCGGTGGAAGGGACGGGGCCGGCCAATGCTTGTCGCGGCGCCCGACGCGGCCTAAGTCGCGGGCCATGTATGACGCCCGCCTCAACCCCGAAGCTCCGCCCTCACCGACTCATGTCGCTTTCTATCGCAAGGATTATCGCGCGCCCGATTATTGGGTGAGCGAAGTCGCGCTCGATCTTGCGCTCGATCCGGTTCGAACGACCGTCAAGACGGTGCTCAAGGTTGAGCGCAACGGCGAACATGATCGCCCGTTGCAGCTCGCGGGGAGCGAGCTCGAGCTAATCTCGGTCAAGCTCGACGGAGAGCCCGCGCGCTGGACGATGCAGGACGAGACGCTGGCCATCGAAGTCGACGGCGACCGCGCGACGATCGAAACCGAGGTCGCGATCGTCCCCGCCGCGAACAGCAAGCTGATGGGGCTCTATGCCTCGGGCGGCCTGTTGTGCACGCAATGCGAGAGCGAGGGCTTTCGCCGCATCACCTTCCACCCCGACCGACCCGACGTGCTGTCGACCTATCGTGTGCGAATGAGCGCCGACAAGGCGCGCTATCCGATCCTGCTCGCCAACGGCAACCGGGTTGCCAGCGGTGACGGCGACGACGGCACGCATTGGGCGCAATGGGACGATCCGTTTCCCAAGCCATCCTATCTGTTTGCCCTCGTCGCGGGCGACCTTTCCGCCAACCGTGATTCCTTCACGACGATGAGCGGCCGCGCCGTCGATCTCGCGATCTGGGTCAAGAACAAGGATCTGCCCAAGACCGCGCATGCCATGGCCAGCCTCAAGGCGGCGATGCGCTGGGACGAGGAGGTTTATGGCCGCGAATATGACCTCGACCTGTTCAACATCGTCGCGGTCGACGATTTCAACTTCGGCGCGATGGAGAATAAGGGCCTCAACATCTTCAACTCGCGTTATGTGCTGGCGGACCAGGAGACCGCGACCGACGCCGACTTCGACGCGATCGCGGGGGTCGTGGCGCATGAATATTTCCACAATTGGTCGGGCGACCGGGTGACCTGCCGCGACTGGTTCCAATTGAGCCTCAAGGAAGGCTTCACGGTGTTCCGCGACCAGAGCTTCTCGGCCGATATGGGGAGCGAAGCGGTCAAGCGGATCGACGATGTGCGGCTGCTGCGCGCGGTCCAGTTCCCCGAGGACATGGGCCCGCTGGCGCATCCGGTGCGGCCCGAATCCTATATCGAGATCACCAATTTCTACACCGCGACGATCTACAACAAGGGCGCCGAGGTCATCCGCATGATGCGTACGATCATCGGTGCCGAGGCGTTTCGCAAGGGTAGCGATCTCTATTTCGAGCGCCACGATGGTCAGGCCGTGACGTGCGAGGATTTCGTCCGCGCGATGGAGCAAGCGAGCGGCGCCGACCTGACCCAGTTCCGCTTGTGGTACAGCCAGGCGGGAACCCCGCGGGTAACCGCCCGGATCGAGTTTGACGCGGCCTCGCGAAGCGCCAGACTTCAATTGGAACAAGTCGTTCCGGACACGCCGGGACAGACCGGCAAGGCCGCGATGGTGCTCCCGCTCAAGCTCGCGCTGATCGGCGCCGACAGCGGCGTGGAACTCGCGCCCGAGCGGCTCGTGCTGCTCAATCAATCGTCGATGGGCGTGACGCTCGAGAAGATCGACGAACTCCCCCTGCTGTCGATCAACCGCGATTTCTCGTGTCCGGCGCTAATCGAGGTCGAGCGCCGGCCGGGCGAGCTCGAGAAGCTCGCCGAAGTCGATCCGAACCCGTTCGCGCGGTTCGAGGCGCTACAGGAACTGATGATGCGCGCGCTGCTCGCCGGTGCTCGCGGAGAGGCCGTCGACGCCGCGCCGGTGATCGCCGCGATGGGGTCGACGCTGGCGTCAAACGCGCTCGATCCGGCGTTTAAAGCCGAAGCGCTGATCATGCCGTCGGAAAGCGGCATCGGCGATCGCATGGAAGCGGTTGACCCGGTCGCGATCCACGCCGCGCGCGACAGCTTGCGCCGAGCGGTCGGCGCCGCGCTCGCCGAGCCGCTGATCGCGGCCCACGGGCAGCACGCGGCGGGCGATGACTTGTCGCCGGGGGCCAAGGG
>JALYRH010000060.1 GCA_030855425.1 Pseudomonadota bacterium | reverse complement strand
GTCCAGATATATTCGATCCCGCAAAGCTCTGCGGCCAGCGCGATCGCCGGATCGAGTCCCCCGCCGGCGCGCGGCGGGGTGACCACCGTCAGCGCCCCCACGCCCGCGACGCGCGCCGGGATGGCGAGCATCAGCAGCGTCGAGAACAACGCCGCCTTGCCGCCGGGAATATACAGTCCGGCGCTGTCCAGCGCGCGCCACTGCTTGGCGACGCTGAGGCCCGGCATTGTCACCACTTCGACATCGCGGGGCCGGGTCTGACGGTGGAAATTCTCGATATTGCGCTTGGCCAGCGCCATCGCGCGCTGTGCCGTCTGCGGCAGCGTGCGCCGCGCCTCGTCGGCAAAGGGCGCGACCGCGACCCTCGCAGGAGGGGCGCCATCGATGCGCAGCGATTGCGCGACCAGCGCGTCCCATCCCTTGGCGCGCACATCGGCGACGATGTCCCGCACCGCGTCGGTCAGCGCGCGATCCTCGCGCCCGCGAGGACGTGCCAAAGCGGCGCCGCGCGACGCCTCGTCGCTCCAGTCAAAACGCTCGATCACAGCATCATCTTTTCGATCGGCATTACCAGGATGGCTGAGGCACCGGCCGCTTTAAGCCGTTCGAGCGTCTCCCAGAACACCGATTCCTGGCACACCGCCTGAACCGCGACATGGCCGGGGCGCCCGACCAGCGGCACCACCGTCGGTGCCTCGGCCCCGGGCAGGATTTCGGAAATGGCGGCCATCGCCGACTCGGGCGCATTAAGAACGATATATTTGCTCTCGGCGGTGGCGATCACGCCTTCGATCCGCGTCAGCAGCGCCTGCGCCTTTTCGGCATGGGCGGAGTCAATCGGCTTCGACGTGCGCACCAGCACCGCCTCACTGTCGAACACGTCGGCGACCGGCGTCAGCCCATTGGCTTCGAGCGTGGCGCCAGTCGAGACAAGGTCGCAGATGAAGCGCGCGATGCCGAGCCGCGGTGCCAGCTCGACGGCGCCGCGCATGGTGACGATCTCGGCGGCGATCCCGTGCTGGGCAAGAAAGCGATCGAGCAGGTGCGGATAGGAGGTGGCGATGCGCTGATCCGCGAGCATCGCCACATTGAAGAAATTGAGGCTGTCGGGCGCAGCGATCTTGAGGCTGCACCGACCGAAGCCGAGCCGCGCCACTTCCTCGAAGCGCCGCCCCTGCTGCCCGAGCGCATATTCCTCGAGCACATTCTGGCCGACGATGCCGAGTTCGCACACCCCGTCGGCGACGAAGGTGGGAATGTCGTCGTCGCGCACGAACATCAGGTCGAGCGGAAAATTTTCGGCGCGTGCGGTCAGATGGTTCTTGCCAGCCTCGCTCAATTTGAGCCCTGCAGCCTTGAGCAATTGCCGGCTTTGGTCGGCAAGCCGGCCCGATTTCTGGAGGGCAATGTGGAGCCGGCTTCGGTCGGGACTCATCGCACGATTTCCTTGGTTGCGCCGGTCTTCATCGCGTCGAGCAGGATGCGATAGCCTCCATTTGCCTCCTGGCGAAGGAAGCGCGCGACTCGAACGATGGTGGTGGTGCTGACCCCGGTCGCGTCGTGAATCTCACGGTAGGTCAATTGGCCCTCATCGAGCAGCTGCGCGACATGCCACCGCTCGGCCAGAGTACGCACTTCGGCGGGTGTGCACAGGTCGGCGAGTAGGGCTCTCGCGTCGGCAGTCGAACCGAGCGCGACGAGCCCGTCGGCAAGGTCGTCGATCAATTGATCGCGGGATTTCGGCAAGAATAACAACAATGAATTGTCAGACATTTGTTACAACGTAGTAGACCAATGGAACGGGCGATCTAAGCGCCATCTTGGGCTTCCGCAACCCCAAAAACTCCTGCTTGACAATCTGTATGCAGATCGCTTCTCTCGTGCGTATGCGTGGAATGACCCCCTTCGGCCTTGGCCCAATCGCCGCGACCCCGTCGCATGGCGCGTGGTGGCGTGTCCCGCGGCGATGGCGCGTGCACGGCTGAATCACTGCCAAGTGATGAGTTCCGAGGCCCGCGCTCCCCGCGGGCCTTTTTCGTTTGCATGCACTTTCGAAAGTCACCCTATGATCATTGTCATGAAGCCTGGCGCGCCCCAACAGGCCGTCGCTGAATTGCTCCACCGCATCGAACAAAGCGGGCTGAAGCCGCTTCACATGCCCGGTGCTGAGCGCGTTGTGCTTGGCGCGCTCGGGGACGAGCGCATCCTCGCCGAACTCGCGCTCGACGCCAATCCAAACGTCGAATCGGTCAAGCCGATCCTTGCCCCCTACAAAATGGTCAGTCGGGAGCTTCACGCCCACGACAGCATCGTGGCGATCGGCAATGCCAGTTTCGGCGGTGGGCGTTTCGGGTTGATCGCCGGCCCCTGCGCCGTCGAAAATGAAACCCAGCTGCTCGCCAGCGCCAAAGCCGCGAAGGCCGCTGGCGCGCGGGTTCTTCGCGCCGGCGCCTTCAAGCCGCGCACTAGCCCCTATGCTTTTCAAGGCCTCGGCATCGACGGATTGATCCTGCTCGAACAGGTCGGACGCGAGGTCGGGCTTCCGGTGATCACCGAAGTCATCGAAAGCGGCGACGTCGAGATTGTTTCGAAATACGCCGACGCGCTTCAGATCGGAGCGCGCAACATGCAGAATTTCGCGCTGCTCAAGGCCGTCGGCCGCTCGGGCAAGCCGATCGTGCTCAAGCGCGGCATGTCGGCCAGGGTCGAGGATCTGCTGCTCGCGGCCGAATATGTCCTTGCCGCGGGCAACGATCAGCTGATCCTGTGCGAGCGCGGCATCCGCACCTTTGAAACCGCGACCCGCAACACTCTCGATCTTGCCGCTGTGCCGCTGATCAAGGCGAAATCGCATCTGCCGGTCATCGTCGACCCGTCGCACGGCACCGGCATCCGCGAACTGGTCACACCGATGGCGCTGGCGGCGGCGGCGGCCGGTGCCGACGGGCTGATGGTCGAAGTTCACGTCGATCCGCCGTCCGCGCGCAGCGACGGCCCGCAATCTTTATACCCTGAACAATTGGCCGCACTCGGCAAGCAGCTCGAAGCCGTGCTGGGTGCGCTCGGGCGCGCATTGTGATACTAGCGCAGGAAGGCGAGACCGGGCTCGTATCGCGGCGCCTGCCGGAGGTTCACGATCCCGTCGCGCTCCACGCCGCGCTCACCGCAGAGGGTGGCGAAGCCCCGATACTTTTCCGCCGCACCGGCGGTCGCGCGCTGATCCTGATCGACTCGGCGCTCCGCCTCGAAGGTGGCAGCCTCAGCGCGAAGATTACCGCGACCAGCGAAGGCGGCGTTCTGCTGCTTGATCGGCTTGCACAGCGGCACGCGGCGCAAATTGCCGATCATGGCGATCACGTGCTTCACTTGCGGTTCAAGCGCTGCAACCACCCTGACGAGGACGTGCGCGCTGCGGCGCCGACCCCGCTTGACGTGCTGCGCTCGATCATTTTTGGCGGGACCGCGCTTGATCGCGACGATCCGTTCGCGCTTGTCGCGTTGGGGATTGCCGGCTTCGACCATGTCGATATGTTGGAGGTGCTTCCGCCGCGTGCGGCCGGCGACTTTCCTGATCTACTGTTCCTGCTCGCCGAGACGCTGGTCGTCGTCGAGCCATCGGGCGCAACGCGCATTCTTGCCATGTCGGTCGGCTCGAATGATCGGACGATTGCGCATCGCCAGCATCACCTCGCCGCCGAGCGGGTGGCGCGGCTGGCCGATCGCTGCGCGCGCGCCGCGCCGCTGGTCGAGCCCGAAATGCCGACTGTCGTTCAGGCGGAAGCTGACCTCGACGACGGCGCGTTCATGGCGGCGGTGGCGCGTCTGAAGGAGCATATTGCCGCCGGCGACATTTTCCAGGTGGTGCCATCCCGCTCGTTTCGGGCGCCGTGCGACGATGGGCTGGCCGCGTTCCGCCGCCTCGTCGCGGCTGACCCCAGCGCCTATCAATATGCGTTCGATACCGGACACGGCTTGCTGTTCGGCGCGTCACCCGAAACCGCGCTCGAATTGCGCAGGGACGGCTCTCGACTGATGGTGTCGGTTAGCCCGATCGCCGGTACTCGCCCGCGCGGCGCCACCGCCGATGGAGATGATCGCCTCGAAGCCGACCTGCGGCTCGACAGCAAAGAAGTTGCCGAGCATCTGATGCTGGTCGATCTGGCCCGCAACGACGTCGCGCGGGTGAGTCGTACGGGCACACGGCAGGTCGTACGGATGCTTGGCGTCGAACGCTTCGCACGGGTCATGCACCTAGTCTCGACGGTCGAAGGGGAGGTTGGCGACGGATTCGACGCGATCGACGCCATGCGCGCCTGCCTCAACGTCGGGACCCTGTCCGGCGCGCCCAAGCTTAGAGCAATCGAACTCATCCGATCGGTCGAAACCCGCGCGCGCGGCCCTTACGGCGGGGCGATTGGGTGGATTGCCGGCAACGGAACGATGGATAGCGCAGTCGTGATCCGTTCGGCGCTGGTTCGGGACGGGTTCGCCGAAGTCCGCGCTGGGGCGGGTGTGGTGCAGGACAGCGATCCCGCCACCGAAGCCGCCGAAACGCGTGCCAAGGCCAGTGCGGTGCTGGCCGCCCTCGGCGCGGCGGCATGAAAGTCCTCCTGATCGATAATCGCGACAGCTTTACGTTCAATCTCGTCGAGGCGTGCCGCGTTGCCGGCGCCCTTGTCGAAGTCACGCGCAATTCGATTCCGGCCGAGACGGCGGTCGCGCGCGCCCTTCAGTGCGGCGCGCTGCTGATGCTTTCGCCGGGTCCCGGGAAACCAAGCGGCGCGGGTTGCTCCCTAGATTTGATCACGCTTGCTGCGGGCCGCGTGCCGCTGATCGGCATCTGCCTTGGCCATCAGGCGATTGTCGAGGCGGTAGGCGGAACCGTAGTGCGTGCGCACGAGGCCAGCCACGGCAAGTCTTCGGCGATCGTGCATGACGGCCGCGGTCCGTTCGCCGGCCTGCCGAGTCCGATGCGAGTCGGCCGTTATCATTCCTTGTGCACTCCGCTCAACACCATCCCGGAGCGCTTGCGGGTCCACGCGGTCCTGGACGGCATGGCGATGGCGGTGTCCGATGATGAAGCTGGGCATTTCGGCCTGCAATTTCACCCCGAATCGATCCTCACGCCGTTGGGGAATCGTCTATTCGGCGCCTTGCTCGACTGGGCCGAGAAGCGTCGATTGCGCTTCGCCGGGTTGACAGCGGCGGCGCCGCGCCCGAAGATTGCGGCATGAGCAACTTGGCCTCCTTTCCGATCGCCGGCACCGCCGGTCTCGCCTGGTGGCGTGCGTGCTCGTTTGGCGTGGCGCGATGGCGCGGCTGGTGATCTAGGCCACCACCCGACCGATCGAAGCCCGCCCCACCGGCGGGCTTTTTGTTTGCCCCAAACTTCGAGCTAAAGCTCCCGACCCGAGGAAGAATCGATGCTTCAACCCGCCCTACCGGCCGCCGCGCCGGCTCCCCATACCAGCGCCGACCACGGTCCGGTGCCCAATCCCTTGCCAAAGCTGCTCGTCGGGGAAGATTTGACGATCGAGGAGTCCGAGCATTTGTTCGAGCGACTGGTGCTGGGGAAACTTGAGCCAGCCGAGATTGCCGGGATGCTAATCGCGCTCAGGATGAAGGGCGAGACCGCGGAGGAAATGATCGGCGCCGCGCATGCCTTGGCCGCCGCCGCGCAGCCATTCGATCGGCCCAATTACCTGTTCGCAGATTGTTGCGGTACCGGCGGGGACGGGTCCGGCCTGATCAACGTGTCGACCGCCGCCGCTTTTGTCGCCGCCGCATCGGGGCTCCCCGTCGCCAAGCATGGCAATCGCAGCGTCAGCTCGCGTTGCGGCTCGGCCGACGTGCTTGAAGCGCTCGGCGCGAAGATCGACGTCGCTTCCGACGCCGCGCGAAAGATGCTCGACGAAACCGGCTTTTGCTTCCTGTTCGCGCCCGCTTACCATCCGGGAATGAAGCACGCCGCGCTGGTGCGGCGGCAATTGTCGGTGCGGACGGTGATGAATTTGCTCGGGCCCTGCATCAATCCGGCGCGCCCTCCGGTGCAACTGCTTGGTGTCGCCGATCCCAAGATGCTGCGGCGGATTGCGCAGACGCTGGGCGCAATGGGAGTCGAGCAGGCGCTGATCGTCCACGGCTCCGGCCTCGACGAGGTCGCACTGCACGGCGAGACTCGGGCGATCCGCCTGTCGGGTGGGGAGATGACCGAAATCCATCTGACTCCCGAGGAGGCGGGCCTCGAGCGGGCGCCGCTGAACGTCGTCACCGGCGGTGACATTGCCGAGAATGCAACCCGCTTCCGGTTGTTGCTCGCCGGCCAGGGTTCACGCGCCGAAAATGACATCGTCATCCTCAACGCCGCCGCCTTGCTGCTTACCGCAGGAACGGCAGCGTCGTTGAAGGAGGGCGCGGGCATCGCAAGTGAGGCGCTGTTGTCGGGCAAGGCCGGCGCCGTGCTCGATGCTTACATCGAGGCAAGCAATGGCTGACGTGCTCGCCCGGATCGTTGCGCGCAAGCGGGTCGAGGTCGCCGAGCGGCTCGGTGGGCGTCCCGTCCACGCCGCGCCGACCACGCGGAGCCTCCGCATCGCGCTCGCCCGGCCCGGCGCTCGCTTCGTCATGGAAGTGAAGCGCGCCTCGCCTTCGGGGCACCGCAGCGAGGTGACCGTAGAACAAGCGGTTGCCGCTTATGCGCCGGTTGCCGATGCGATCAGCGTGCTTACCGACGGCCCCGATTTCGGCGGGTCGCTTGGCGATCTTCGGACCGTGCGCGCGCGCTTCGACGGGCCGATCCTCGCCAAGGACTTCGTCGTCGATCCGGCGCAGGTCAGCGAGGCGCGCGCCGCCGGCGCCGACGCAGTGCTGGTGATGCTGTCGGTGCTTGGCGACGACGAGGCAACCGCGGTGCTCGGCGAGGCACGCCGGCTCGCCATGGACGCGATCGTCGAAGTCCATGACGAGGGCGAGCTTGCCCGCGCGCTGGCGCTCGGCGCGCGGATCGTCGGGATCAACAATCGCGACCTCAAGACACTGACGACCGACCTTGCCGTCACCGAGCGCCTCGCGCCGCTGGTGCCGAGCGACGTGCTGGTGATTTCCGAATCGGGCATTTCCTCGCGCGTCGATGTCGAACGTCTGGCGCCCCATGCCGACGCATTTCTCGTCGGCTCCGCGCTGATGGCCGCGCCTGACATAGCCGAAGCGGCGCGCGCCCTGGTGTACGGCCGTGTCAAGCTGTGCGGCCTGACTCGGGTTGAGGATGTCGCGCTCGCCGCGGCCGCCGGGGCAAGCCATGCCGGCTTTATCATGGTTCCCGGAACGCCGCGCGCGGTGTCGATCGACGCTGCCCAGGCGATGACGGCAACCGCCCGCCACATCGGCGTAAAGGCGGTCGGTGTGTTCCGCGACGCAACCACCGCCGAAATCCTCGAGGCCGCCAACACGCTGAAGCTCGATGCGGTCCAACTCCACGGCCGCGAGGCCGAGAGCGAAATCACCGATCTTCGCTCCCGCCTCCCCGCAAGTGTCGAACTCTGGGCGCTGTGCGGAGTCTTTTCACGTGCCGCGCCGCGCCGCGCGGGGGCCGATCGCAGCCTGTTCGACACGGTCAGCGACGGCGCCAGCGGCGGCACCGGCAGCGCCTTCGACTGGACGCTGGTCGAGGGGCGCGAGGATTTGTCGAGCGGATTTCTGGCCGGCGGGATCGAGCCGGCCAATGCCCGCGCTGCCGCGCGCGTCGGCGCCTACGGCCTCGATGTCGGTTCGGGCGTCGAAGCGCGGCCCGGCATCAAGGATAGCGCCAAGGTCAAGGCGTTGTTCGCCGCGCTCCGCCCCGCCGTTCGCGGAGACGCGGCATGAGGCTCGACGGCCGCTTCGGGCGCTTTGGCGGCGCCTATGTCCCTGAAATCCTCGTCCCCGCGCTGGAGCAGCTCGAAGCGGCGTTTCTCGACGCACAGCAGGACCAAAGCTTCCACGCCGAATTGTCGAGCCTCCTGACCACATACGCCGGCCGCCCGACCCCGCTTACCCGCTGCCGCAACCTCGGCGCCGGCAGGGCGCGAATCTATCTGAAGCGCGAGGATTTGCTCCACGGCGGCGCGCACAAGACCAACCAGGTGCTCGCCCAGGCCCTGCTCGCCAAGCGCATGGGCAAGACCCGGCTGATCGCCGAGACCGGCGCCGGCCAGCACGGCGTCGCCACCGCGCTTGCCGGGGCCTTGTTCGGGCTCGAAACCAAGATCTACATGGGCGAAGTCGATGTCGAGCGGCAGTCGCTCAACGTCTTCCGCATGAAGCTGATGGGCGCCGAGGTGATCCCGGTCACCGCTGGCTCACGCACGCTCAAGGACGCGGTCAACGAGGCGCTGCGCGACTGGACGGCGAGTTTCGCCGACACCCATTATCTGCTCGGCACCGTCGCCGGCCCGCACCCCTTCCCGCTCATGGTCCGCGAGTTCCAGCGCGTCATCGGCAAGGAAGCGCGCGAGCAGATTCTGGCGATCGAGGGCCGGCTCCCCGACGCGGTCATCGCTTGCGTCGGCGGCGGCTCCAACGCCATCGGCATTTTCTCGGACTTTCTCGATGACGATGTGGCGCTGATTGGGGTCGAGGCGGCGGGCAAGGGCCTCGACGGCGTCGAGCATGGCGCAACCATCCTCAAGGGCCGCCAAGGCATTCTCCACGGCGCCGAAACGCTCGTCCTCCAGGACGCCGACGGCCAGATCAGCGAAAGCTGGTCGATCTCGGCCGGTCTCGACTATCCCGCAGTCGGCCCGGAGCATGCTCATCTCAAGGAAATCGGGCGCGCTTCGTATGTCGGCTGCGAAGACAAGGCCGCGCTCGACGCGTTCGTTGCCCTGGCGCGGAGCGAGGGCATCGTCTGCGCCTTCGAAAGCGCTCACGCCCTCGCTCATGCGCTCAAGCTGGCCGAGGAGCGCGATGATAATCCGATCCTGCTCGTCAATCTGTCGGGGCGCGGCGACAAGGACATGACTCAAGCGCAGACGCTGCTCGGGGACCGGGCATGACCCGCTATTCCGCCATGTTCGAGCGCTGCGCCGCGGCGGGCGAGGGCGCATTTGGCGCCTTCCTGATGCTTGGCGATCCCGACCCCGCCACCAGCGCCGCGTTGCTCGACGCGCTGGTCGAAGGCGGCGCCGACATGGTCGAGTTCGGCATTCCGTTCAGCGACCCCGTCGCCGACGGACCGGTCATCCAGCAGGCGTCGATCCGCGCGCTCGCCGCCGGAGTGCGGACGCGCCACTGCCTCGACCTCATCACCGCCTTCCGCGCCAGGCACGACACGATCCCGATCGGCATCCTCACTTACGCCAACATCGTCGCCGCTCGCGGGATCGAGACATTCTGCCGCGAGTTGAATGCGGCTGGTGCCGATAGTTTGCTCGTGGCCGACGTTCCGGCTGTCGAAGCCGCACCCTATGCCGCGGCGGCAAGGGCGGCAGGGATCGACCTCGTCATGATCGCCGCGCCCAACACCCCGCGCGCGACGCTGGCCAGAATCGCCGCTATGTCGTCGGGCTACACCTATTGCGTCGCCCGCGCCGGGGTGACCGGCGCCGATGCCGAACTCGCGCTCGATCATAGACCATTATTCACCGCCCTGGACGAAGTCGGCGCCCCGCCGCCGGTGCTCGGTTTCGGAATCTCGACCCCCGGCCATGTCCGCCAGGCGCTTGCCGGCGGCGCGGCCGGAGTGATCTCGGGATCGGCCATCGTCAGCAAGGTCTGCGAAGGGCCCGTCGCGGTCCGCGCCTTCGTCGCGACGATGAAAGCAGCCACGCTGCGCTCGCCCGAGTGACTTTTGCAAGCGCCGCGTGATGCGCTAGGGCGGCGGCGATGACCGCGACCCTGGTTCACCCCGACGGCTGGTATCCCACTTCTTGGCGCCGCTATCCGGCGCGGCAGATGCCCGCTTACGCCGATCCCGAGGCGCTGCGCGCGGTCGAGGCACGATTGGCGAGTGCGGCGCCGGTCGTGCCGACGATCGAGGCAGCGAATTTGCGCGGCGCCATGGCAAGGCTGGCGTCGGGCGATGGCTTCCTGCTCCAGGGCGGCGATTGCGCCGAAAGTTTCGACGATCCGGTCGCCGAGCAGGTTGCGGGGATTGTCGGTCTGTTCGATGCAATGTCGGCGCGGCTGGCCCCGGTCGCGCGCGGCCCGCTGATCGAAGTGGCGCGAATTGCCGGCCAGTTCGCCAAGCCGCGCAGCGCCGATGCCGAAACGCAAAGCGATGAAACATTGCCTGCCTATCGCGGCGACATCGTCAACGGCTCGGCCTTCGACCCGGCGTCGCGCAAGGC
>JALYRH010000059.1 GCA_030855425.1 Pseudomonadota bacterium | reverse complement strand
GCCCAGCGACGGTCACAGCCTGGCGCTGTGCGACGCCCTGTTCGCCGCCGATGCGATGATCCTGCGCGACGTCGCAAGCCGAGCACTCACGTTTGAATCGGGCAGTTCGGAGATTGACGTGGCGTGGCGCAATCTCCCCCACCTCGGCCTGTGGACCAGACCCGGCGCGCCCTATCTGTGCATCGAGCCGTGGGCGGGATTCAACGATCCGATCGGCTTTTGCGGAGAGCTTGAAGAGAAACCGGGGATAAATGTGCTCGCGGCGGGGTCCGAGTGGACCGCGGCGATGACCATCGCGCCGCGCGCGGTGCGGCAGTCACGCTAAGCGGGGTTTTCGTCGAGCCATTTTTCGAGCCATTTGATGGTATAGTCGCCGCTCGCAAAGGCCTCGTCGCGGACGATGCGCTGATGGAGCGGGATGGTGGTCTTCATCCCCTGTACGACGAATTCGTCGAGCGCGCGCTTCAAGCGCATGATGCAGCGTTCGCGGGTCGTGCCGTAAACGATCAGCTTGCCGATCATGCTGTCGTAATAAGGCGGCACCTTGTAGCCGGTATAGAGCCCGCTATCGACGCGAACGTGCATCCCGCCGGGCGCGACGTAATTCTGGACGGTGCCGGGCGAGGGGGCGAAGGTCTGCGGATCTTCGGCGTTGATGCGGCATTCGATCGCATGGCCGTGGAGCCTGATCTGATCCTGGGTGCATGACAGTCCGTCGCCCTGTGCGACCTTGATCTGCTCGCGCACGAGATCCATCCCGCTGATCATCTCGGTCACCGGATGCTCGACCTGAAGCCGGGTGTTCATTTCGATGAAGTAGAATTCGTCATTCTCGTAGAGAAATTCGATCGTTCCCGCGCCGCGATAGCCCATGTCGGCCATCGCCCTGGCAACGATCCCGCCCATGTGCGCGCGCTGCTCGGCCGAGATCACCGGCGAGGGGGCTTCCTCGAGCAATTTCTGGTGGCGGCGCTGGATCGAGCAGTCGCGCTCGCCGAGGTGGATGGCGTGGCCTTCGCCGTCGCCAAACACCTGGAACTCAATATGGCGCGGGTCGCTGAGGTATTTTTCCATGTAGACGGTCGGATCGCCAAATGCCGCATTGGCCTCCGACGAGGCCTGCTGCATGAGCGATTCAAGGTCTTCTTCGCGCTCGACGACCTTCATTCCGCGCCCGCCGCCGCCCGACGCGGCCTTGATCAGCACCGGATAGCCGATCTCGTCGGCGACTTGCTTGGCCTCGGCGAAGCTTTCGACCGGGCCGGGCGAACCGGGGACGAGCGGCAGCCCGAGACGCGCCGCGGTGCGCTTGGCCTCGACCTTGTCGCCCATGGTGCGGATATGTTCGGGCTTGGGGCCGACCCAGATCAGCCCGTGGCTTTCGACGATCTCGGCGAACTGGGCATTCTCGCTGAGGAAGCCATAGCCCGGATGGACCGCGTCGGCGTGGACGATTTCGGCCGCCGAAATGATGTTGGCGATGTTGAGGTAGCTGTCCCTGGCCGACGGCGGGCCGATGCACACCGCTTCATCGGCGAGCCGGACGTGCATCGCGTCGGCATCGGCGGTCGAATGGACCGCGACCGTCCTGATGCCCATTTCCTTGCACGCGCGATGGATGCGCAAGGCAATTTCGCCGCGATTGGCGATAAGCAACTTGCCGATTGCCATGGTCAGTCGATCACGACAAGCGGCTGGTCATATTCGATCGGCTGGGCGTCGGCGACGAGAATCTGGCGCACCGTCCCCGCCTTGGTCGAGACGATCGGGTTCATCACCTTCATCGCCTCGACAATCAGCAAAGTGTCGCCGATCGCGACCTTCTGCCCGGAGGCGATGAATGGCTTGGCGCCGGGTTCTGGAGAAAGGAAGACAGTGCCGACCATCGGCGACTTGATCGCGTCGAGCACCGCGTCCAGCGCTTCGGCGGTGGCAGCAAGCGCGGACGGCGCGGCAAGAACCGCCGGAGCGGCGAGCGCGGGGGCATAGGCCATCATCGGCGCGGCTTCGCGGCGGACCTTGATCTTGCGGTCGCCATCCTCGACTTCGATTTCGGTCAGGTCGTTGGCAGCGAGCAATTGGGCAAGCTCGCGGAGCAACGCGCTGTCGACTCGCATCGGGTGCCCGTCGGGTTGGTCGGCCATCGTCATATCCTTGTCAGTTCGTGCCCGCGCTCCTGTCAGAGCCGCGCCGCCGCGTCCAGAGCCAGGCGATAGGATAACGCCCCGAACCCGCTGATCGACCCCTTGGCCACCCCCGCGATCAGCGAGCGGTGGCGGAAGCGCTCGCGCGCCTGCGGGTTGGACAGGTGAACCTCGATCACCGGCACCCCGACCGCCGCCACCGCGTCGCGCAGCGCGACCGAAGTATGCGTGTAGCCACCGGGGTTCAGTATCACGGCTTTCGCTCCCGCCTCGCGCGCCTCGTGCAGCCAATCGATCAGATGGCCTTCATGGTTCGACTGGCGGATGTCGAGCGCGACCCCAAGCTGTTCGGCGCGCGCCGACAGCAAAGCGCCGATATCGTCGAGCGTCTCGGTTCCATAAACTTCCGGCTCGCGAGTGCCGAGCAGGTTGAGGTTGGGGCCGTTGAGAACGTAAATCAGTTTTGGGATCAATGGTGGCGTCGGCATGGCGAAACCCTATATGGTCTCTCATCCCATCCGTGAAGCGAAAGACCCTTATGTCCCTCGACGGAAGCGCAGGTGTGACGATCAATGGCGAGCGGCGCCGCGCAGCGGCGGGCACGACGCTGGCCGAGCTGATTGCCGACATCGGGCTTGATCCGCTGCGCGTCGCGGTCGAGCGCAACCTCGAGATCGTGCCGCGATCGACCTTCGCCAGCCTGATCGTCGAGGATGGCGACGATTATGAGATCGTCCATTTCGTTGGTGGGGGTTGAGCGTTGAATAACGACACGTGGACGGTGGCAGGGCGCAATTTCACTTCGCGTCTGATTGTCGGAACGGGCAAGTATAAGAGCTTCGAAGAAAACGCCGCTGCGGTGGCTGCGTCGGGGGCGGAAATTGTCACCGTTGCAGTTCGGCGGGTCAATATTTCTGACCCGGGCCAGCCGATGCTGATGGATCATATCGACCCCAAGAAGGTCACCTACCTGCCCAACACCGCGGGCTGCTTCACCGCCGACGATGCGATCCGTACGCTGCGGCTGGCGCGCGAGGCGGGGGGGTGGGACTTGGTCAAACTGGAAGTGCTCGGCGAAGCGCGGACGCTCTATCCCAATATGCGCGAGACATTGCGCGCGACCGAGGTGCTGGCGAACGAGGGTTTCCTGCCGATGGTCTATTGCGTCGACGACCCGATCGCCGCGAAGCAGCTCGAGGAGGCCGGGGCGGTTGCGATCATGCCGTTGGGCGCACCGATAGGGTCGGGGCTGGGCTTGCAGAACCGAGTCACCATCCGCCTGATCGTTGAAGGCGCGAGCGTCCCGGTGCTGGTCGACGCCGGGGTGGGGACGCCGAGCGACGCAGCGGTGGCGATGGAATTGGGTTGTGACGGGGTCCTGATGAACACCGCGATCGCCGAGGCCAAGGATCCGGTGCAGATGGCGCGGGCGATGAAGCTGGCGGTCGAGGCGGGGCGGCTGGGTTGCCTCGCCGGGCGGATGGCGAAGCGGCGCTATGCCGATCCGAGCAGCCCGCTCGCAGGGCTGATCTAGCGCTCAACCGCATTCGCTTGCGACGGGCCGAGCAACGCCTAAGCGACGCGCTCGTTATTTACCCATAGCAACCTTACAAAGGAGATTGAAAAATGGGTGAATTTACCGACAAGGTCAAAGGCAATACCAACGAAGCGGTCGGCAACGTCAAGCAGGAATCGGGCAACCCCGAAACCCGCGGCGAAGGCAAGATGCAGGAAGATAAAGGCAAGCTGCAGCAAGCCAAGGGCGAAGTCAAAGGCGCCGCCGGCGACGATATCTGATCGCCCAGCTTCGACCGATCGAAGGCCGTTCCGCACCAGCGGGGCGGCCTTTTTCGTTGTGCTAAGGAGTTGAAATCATTCCATTTCGGATGCGATTGATCGTGACCTAGCCGTCGCCCGTTCGTTGTTAAATCATGTCCGATAACAATGTCTTGAGCGTTCACGTCGACCGCGGCAATGGAAGCTTCATCGGCGTCCGTGACACGATCCTGCCCTTGTTCATCGAGCTCGACGGCAAGGGTAACCGCCGCTGGCTGATTTCGTTCGGCCACGAGCGGCCGATCACGGTCACGCTCCGTGGTGCGATCAACGTTTCCGAACGCGCAACTCCGCGATCGTCGTTTGGTTTGTAATGATTTCGATGTCGGTGACGCAATGGATCAAGCGGATACCGGTTCGCGCCATCGCCTGATCAAGCGCCACGGCGAAGTCGGCGGTCTGCTCGACCCGCGTGGCCCAGCCACCGTAGGCCTCCGCAAGCCTCGCGAAGTCGGGGTTGGCGAGGATGGTCGCGCTGATCCGTGACGGATAATCGCGCTCTTGGTGCATCCGGATCGTGCCGTAGGCGCCGTTGTCGATGAGGATGACGAGGAGGTCGGCGCCATATTGCGCGGCAGTGGCAAGCTCCTGCCCGTTCATCAGGAAATCGCCATCGCCGGCGACGCATACCACCGTGCTGTCCTTGAAACGCAAGGCGGCGGCGACCGCGGCGGGGAGGCCGTAGCCCATCGTTCCCGAGGTCGGAGCGAGCTGGGTCGGCTGAGCGCCATAATGCCAGTAACGGTGCCACCAGCCCGAGAAATTGCCCGCGCCATTGCAAATGATGGTGTTGGCGGGGAGCGCGTCGCGCATCGCCCTGACGCATGGGCCGAGGTCTAACTTCACGGCGCTTCCATCAGGATGGACGCGCGGCTTGGGGTCGCTCCATTCGAGCCATTCGCGGTGCGCTTCCTCGCCGGCCGAGAAGCGGACAAGATCGGGGTCGCTCCAATCGTCGGCCATCTGCGCGAACTCGCTCATGTCGGCGCAGATCGGCAGGTCGGCGTGGTAGACCCGGCCAAGCTCGTTGGGATCGGGATGGATGTGGACGAGCAACTGGCCGGGATGGTCCGGGGTGATTAGCTTATAGCCGTCGGTGGTCGACTCGCCGAGCCGCGCGCCGACGACGATCAGCAAATCGGCGTCGCGCACCTGCTGCTGAAGCTTTGGATTGGGACCATAGCCCAACTGTCCGGCATAGACCCCGCACGCGTTGTCGACCGCGTCCTGGCGGCGGAAGGCGGCGGCGGTCGGAATGCCGTGGCGGACCGCGAAATTGGCCCAGTGGTGGCCAGCACATGGGCTCCAGTCGGCGCCGCCGACGATCGCCACCGGGTTGGTGGCGTCCTTCAGCAATTCGAACAGCGCGCCGATCGCGCCTGGATCAGGGGTTTCGACGACCGCGGGCACGCGCGGGCGGTCGAGTGCTTCGACCGTGTCGCGCAGCATGTCCTCGGGGATGGCGAGCACCACCGGGCCCGGCCTTCCGGCGGTGGCGACGCGCCACGCGCGCGCAACATATTCGGGGATGCGGCGTGCGTCGTCGATCCGCGCCGCCCATTTGGCGATCGGCGCGAAGAAAGCGGGGAAATCGATCTCCTGGAAGCCCTCGCGGTCCTTGTCGGCGCGGTCGAGGTCACCGACGAACAGGATCATCGGGGTTGAATCCTGGAACGCGACGTGGACGCCGGCGGATGCGTTGGTTGCGCCCGGGCCGCGGGTGACGAAGGCGACGCCGGGCCGCCCGGTCATCTTGCCGTCGGCGTCGGCCATGTAAGCGACCCCGCCTTCCTGCCGGCACACGACGACGTCGATTTCAGGCGCATCATGGAGCGCGTCGAGCACCGCGAGGAAGCTCTCGCCGGGAACGGTGAAGACGCGGTCGCAACCGTTGATGCGAAGCTGGTCGACGATGATTTGGCCGCCGGTGCGGAGGGGAGGGGTCATGATGCGCGCTCTAGCGTTCTACCGGCATAGCGTCACCCTTGATCGCGGCGTCTTCTCGCCAGATGATTTTGTCTCCCCAGTACTGGATCACGGGCGGAGTGTCTTCAAACCGAAGTTCAAACCAGAATCTGTCGTTCCAGAAATCTTCAGTTCCGGTCGTCATCCCACCAATCGAGCAACGGCCATCCTCGCCTTTGTCAGCGTTATCCACATCCCACCGCATTGCGTAACCGCCGATCGTGACGTCGATGACGCCATCCCAATCATCAGTAGGAGTAAATTGAACTCGGTAAGGTCCTTCCGGTCCCGAAAAAGATAGTTGGAAGGCCTTCGGAACGGTCGTTCTCATGGCTCCGCACGTTCCTTCAAGTCTGGTGGATTGCCTTGACGACCTGATAGGTTTCGAGGCCTTCTTTGCCGCCTTCGCTCCCGAACCCGCTGTCCTTGACCCCACCGAACGGGGCGTCGGCGGTGGAGATGGCGAAGGTGTTGATGCCGACCATTCCGCTTTCGATCGCGTCGCCGAGGAGGTTGGCGCGGCGGCCGTTTTCGGTGAAGGCGAACGCGGCCAGGCCGAAGGGCAGGCGGTTGGCCTGTTCGATCGCGTCGTCGAAGGTGGCGAACTGCGCCGTGACCGCGACCGGGCCGAAGGGTTCCTCGTTCATGATGTCGGCGGTGACGGGGACGTCGCCGAGCAATGTTGGCTGGAAGAAGAAGCCGCTGTCGCCGCGCTGCCCCCCGGCGAGGACTCGCGCACCCTTGGCCTCGGCGTCGTTGACGAGCTTCTCGATTGCTTCGGGACGGCGGGCATTGGCGAGCGGGCCCATCTTCGTGCCGGCTTCGAGACCGTCGCCGGTTTTGACCTTGCCAGTGCGCTCGGCGAAACCCTTGAGGAAGGCGTCGTAGACCCCCTCCTGGACGTAGAAACGCGTCGGCGAGACGCATACTTGGCCGGCGTTGCGGAATTTCTGCGGCACGACCATGTCGAGGGTCTTCTCAAGGTCGCAATCGTCGAAGATCAGCACCGGGGCATGGCCGCCAAGCTCGAGCGTGATGCGCTTCATGTCGTCGGCGGCGAGGTGCATGAGGTGTTTGCCGACCGGGACCGAGCCGGTGAAGCTGACTTTTCGGATGACCGGCGAGGCAATCAGCGTCGAGCTGACGAGGTCTGCCTTGCCGTGAACGAGTTGCGCGACGCCTTTGGGAATGCCGGCATCGGCAAGCGCGCGGAATAATTCGCCGGTGCAGCCCGGGGTTTCCTGCGGCGGGCGGCTGATCACCGGGCAGCCCGCGGCGAGCGCGGCGGCGACCTTTTTCGCGAGCAGATAGATCGGGAAATTCCACGGCGTGAAGGTCGCGGTCGGCCCAACCGGCTGACGGATGACGATCGATCGTTGGCCGGTGGGGCGGACGAGCGTGCGCCCGTAATCGCGCTTGATCTCCTCGGCGTACCAATCGAACATCGACGCCGAGCCGATGACTTCGGCCTTGGCCTCGGCGAGTGGCTTGCCTTGCTCCTGCGTCAGGATCGCGGCGATGTGGTCGGCGCGTTCCCTGATCAGGTCGGCGGCGCGATGGAGGATTGCGGAGCGCTTCTCGACCTCGGTCGCGCGCCACAATGGCCATGCTCGGTCGGCGGCGGCGAGCGCCTCGTCGAGGTCGGCCGCACTAGCGAGGGGCACGTCGGCGATGCCGCCGCCGCTGACGGGATTGATGACGGAAAAGGTATCGCGGCCTTCACCGCTGCGCCAGTTTCCGTCGATGAAAAGCTGCAATTCTGCGTCATAGGTCATGACGGTCAGATAGGCGCGCTGATGCCCTGCGCCAACCCGTCTTGAACCCCGCACTTTGCGCCGCTAGTCGGGGCGGGAAGGAGAATCCGATGACCAAATCCGAACTGACCGCCAAGATGCAGGAAAACAGCGCCTGGCTCCCGGGCAAGACCGTCAAGCTCGACTTTGGCGATGAGGGCACGATCCTGATGGACGGCAAGAACGACACCGTCACCGAGAGCGCCGGCGAGGCCGACACCACGATCAAGATCAGCTGGGACGATTGGCAGGCGATGGCGGCGGGGCAGCTCGACGGCATGACCGCCTTCATGACCGGCAAGTTGAAGGTCGAAGGCGACATGTCGAACGCGATGCAGCTGCAGGGCGTGCTGTCGAAGTTGCGCTGATTAGTTTAGTACCCCTGCGAAGGCAGGGGTCCAGTCTGGGTCCCTGCCTTCGCAGGGACACAAGGAGTCTTGATGGCCCAGAAAATCTACCCCGACGCTGCTGCCGCGCTCGACGGGCTGCTTCATGACGGCATGACGATCGCCGCTGGCGGCTTCGGCTTGTGCGGGATACCCGAGCGGCTGATCGACGCGATCGTGGCGAGCGGGGTCAAGGACCTCACCATTGCCTCGAACAATGCCGGGATCGACGGGGAGGGGCTCGGAAAATTGCTCCGCACGCGTCAGGTGCGCAAGATGATCTCGTCCTATGTCGGCGAGAATAAGGAATTCGAACGGCAATATCTCGCGGGCGAGCTCGAGGTCGAATTCTGCCCGCAGGGGACGCTTGCCGAACGGATGCGCGCGGGCGGAGCGGGAATCCCGGGCTTCTATACGAAGACCGGGGTCGGGACGCAGGTTGCAGAGGGCAAGGAAGTCAAAAACTTCGACGGTGAGGACTATATCCTCGAACGCGGGATCCGCGCAGACTTGGCGATCATCAAGGGGTGGAAAGCCGACGAAGCGGGCAATTTGATGTTCCGCAAGACCGCGCGCAACTTCAATCAGCCCGCTGCGACCTGCGGCAAGGTGTGCGTCGCCGAGGTCGAGGAAATGGTGTCCGTCGGCAGCCTCGACCCCGACTGCATCCATGTCCCGAGCATCTACGTAAAGCGCCTCATCGTCGGCGCGCCTTACGACAAGAAGATCGAATTCGTGACGACGCGCGAGCGGGCGGCGTGAGGGTGTCCAATCCGTGGCTGATCGCGGGAGGATGGATGAGCCTAGCCGCCGCGGCTTTGCATATCGCTTGCATATTCGGCGGTCCCGACTGGTATCGGTTCTTTGGTGCGGGCGAGCCGATCGCGCGAGCGGCCGAGCGCGGGAGTTGGGGTCCGCCGCTGATCACCCTTGGCATCGCGTCGATCCTCGCGATCTGGGCAGCGTACGCTTTCGCCGGTGCTAACCTGCTTCCGCGACTGCCGTTGATGCGAACCGCGTTGGTCGCCATCAGCACAATCTATCTGGCGCGCGGGCTGATGGTTTTTTACCCGCCGTTGATAGGGCGATCCGATCTTTCGACCGCCTTCATGCTGTGGTCGTCGCTAATCGTTCTGGCGATCGGAATCGCTTATGCAATCGGCACATGGCGAGCATGGCCATTTCTGACTTCCAAAGGATTGGTCGCCTGATGCCCTGGACACGTGATGAAATGGCGGCGCGCGCGGCGCGTGAGCTGAAGGACGGCTATTATGTCAATCTCGGGATTGGGATCCCGACGTTGGTAGCGAACAATATTCCCGCCGGGATGACGGTCACGCTGCAGTCGGAAAACGGGATGCTCGGGATCGGGCCGTTTCCTTATCCCGACGAGGTCGATGCCGACCTCATCAACGCCGGCAAGCAGACCATCAGCGAATTGCCGTCCTCGTCCTACTTCAGCTCGTCGGACAGTTTCGCAATGATCCGCGGCGGGCATATCGACCTGACCGTGTTGGGCGCAATGGAGGTCAGCGAGGGCGGCGACATTGCCAACTGGATGATCCCCGGCAAGATGATCAAGGGCATGGGCGGGGCGATGGACCTCGTCGCCGGGGTCAAGCGGATCATCGTGGTAATGGAGCATACGTCGAAGAACGGCGACCCCAAGTTCATCCCGGAATGCACCCTTCCGCTGACGGGCGTGGGCGTGGTCGATATGATCATCACCGACCTGGCGGTGTTCGAGCGGGCGGATCATGACCAGCCGTTCCGCCTGATCGAGGTCGCCCCCGGCGTCACCGCCGACGAAATACGGGCCAAGACCACGGCCGCGTACCAGGGCTAGGCGCGAGTGGGCGCGCCGATGCGAATCCTCCTCACTGGTTCGTCGGGCTGGCTCGGCCGCTTCCTCGCACCGATGCTGCGTGCCAGCGGCCATATGGTAATCGGGATCGATGTCGCGCCGGGAGCCGACACCGATGTCGTCGGATCGGTTGGCGACCGGGCGCTGATCGATCGCACATTCGACCAGCATCGTCCCCACGCGGTGATCCACGCGGGCGCGTTGCACAAGCCCGACATCGCGCGCCATCCCGCCCAGGATTTCATCGACGTCAACGTCACCGGAACGCTTAACCTGATCGAGGCCGCGATCGCAGCGGGGCATGACCGCTTCATATTCACATCGACCACGTCGTTGATGATCGGCGAGGCGATCCGCGCCGAAACCGCCGAGCAGGCCGTGTGGATCGACGAAGCAATGACGCCGATTGAGCCTCGCAACATTTATGGTGTGACCAAGTTTGCAGCGGAGCAATTGTGCCGATCGGTGCATGACGACCATGGTCTGGCGGTCATGATCCTGCGCACCGCGCGCTTCTTTCC
>JALYRH010000005.1 GCA_030855425.1 Pseudomonadota bacterium | reverse complement strand
GGACACCTTCATCAACCAGAAAAAGGCCAACGCCGGCGACGACGAGAGCCAGAAGCTTTACTGCATCTATGTCGCGATCGGCCAGAAGCGCTCGACCGTCGCCCAGATCGTCCGCGCGCTCGAGGAAAATGGCGCGATGGAATATACCATCGTCGTCGCCGCGACCGCGTCCGAGCCCGCCCCGCTCCAGTTCCTCGCGCCCTACACCGGCTGCGCGATGGGCGAATATTTCCGCGACAACGGCATGCACGCGGTGATCGTTTATGACGATCTGTCGAAGCAGGCCGTCGCCTACCGCCAGATGTCGCTGCTGCTGCGCCGTCCGCCGGGCCGCGAAGCTTATCCCGGCGACGTCTTCTATCTCCACAGCCGCCTGCTCGAGCGCGCCGCGAAGATGAACGACGCCAATGGCAATGGCTCGCTGACCGCGCTGCCGATCATCGAAACGCAGGCGGGCGACGTCTCGGCTTACATCCCTACCAACGTCATTTCGATCACCGACGGCCAGATCTTCCTCGAGACCGATTTGTTCTATCAGGGCGTGCGTCCGGCGATCAACGTCGGCCTGTCAGTCAGCCGCGTCGGCTCGGCCGCGCAGACCAAAGCGATGAAAAAGGTCTCGGGCTCGATCAAATTGGAGCTCGCTCAATATCGCGAAATGGCGGCGTTCGCGCAGTTCGGCTCGGACCTCGATGCCTCGACCCAGAAGTTGCTGGCGCGCGGTGCGCGGCTGACCGAATTGCTCAAGCAGGGGCAGTTTCAGCCGATGCCGGTCGAGGAGCAGGTTGCCTCGATCTTCGCCGGGACGCAGGGCTTCACCGACGCGGTGCCAGTCAAGGACGTCACGCGCTACGAAGCGGCAATGCTGAGCTATTTGCGTTCGGATCATGCCGACGTGCTGGGCAAGATTCGCGACACCAAGGCGCTCGACGACGACACCGCCAAGGCACTCAACGAAGCGCTCGCCGCATTCGGCAAGCAGTTCGCGTAAGTAGCTTGCGTCCCTGCGAAGGCAGGGGCCCAGACTGGATCCCTGCCTCCGCAGGGATACAAAAAGGACCACGATGGCCTCGTTGAAGACCCTCAAGCTTCGTATCGGCTCGGTGAAGTCGACGCAGAAGATCACCAAGGCGATGAAGATGGTCGCCGCGGCGAAGCTGCGCCGTGCGCAGGCCAATGCCGAGGCGGGCCGCCCCTACGCGACCCGCTTATCTCAGGTCGTCGCCAGCCTCGCCAGTCGCGTCACCATCGGGCCAGAAAGCCCCAAGCTGATCGCCGGCACGGGCAGTGACCAGCGTCACCTGATCGTCGTCGCGACTGGCGACCGCGGGCTGGCAGGCGCGTTCAACACCAACATCGTTCGCGCCGCGCGCAAACATGCGCAAGAGCTTGAGGCGGCGGGCAAGACCGTCCTGTTCTACATCGTCGGGCGCAAGGGCCGTCCGGTGATCGCGCGCTTCTACCCAACCGCGATCATCGCCCAGCATGATACCCAAGGCATGAAGGCGCCCGGCTATGCCGACGCGCTGGCCATCGCGAAGGACATCAGCGACCGCTATCTATCGGGCCAGTTCGACATCGCGCACCTCGCTTACGCCAATTTCCGTTCGACCCTGCTCCAGGAGCCGACCGTCGACCAGATCATCCCGGTGCTCCCGGCGGCGCTTGCCGAGACCAGTGGCAACGTCGCCTCGGCGGCGATCGAATATGAGCCCGACGAAGAAGCGATCCTCGCCGACCTGCTGCCGCGCAACGTCGCCATCCAGATCTATCGCGCTCTGCTCGAAAATGCCGCGGGTTTCTACGGATCGCAGATGACCGCGATGGACAATGCCACTCGCAACGCCGGCGACATGATCAACAAATTGTCGATCAAGTACAACCGCCAGCGCCAAGCCGCGATCACCACTGAACTCGTCGAAATCATCTCGGGCGCCGAAGCGCTCTAACCGCACGCAAAGCATAGGAAACCACCATGGCCACCGCCGCTGACACCCTTCATCCCACTTCGACCACCGGCGGCAATCTCGTCGGATCGATAGCGCAGATCATCGGCGCGGTCGTCGACGTCGCGTTCGAGGGTGAGCTGCCGCCGATCCTCGCCGCGCTCGAGACCGACAATAATGGCAACCGCCTCGTGCTTGAGGTCGCCCAGCATCTTGGCGAGAACCTCGTCCGCACGATCGCGATGGACGCGACCGAGGGCCTCACCCGCGGCCAGCGCGTTACCGCCACCGGCAGCCAGATACGCGTGCCCGTCGGCCCGATGACGCTCGGCCGGATCATGAACGTCATCGGCGAGCCGATCGACGAACAGGGTCCGATCGGCAGCGACCTATTCGCCAATATCCACGCCGAAGCGCCGCCGTTCGTAGACCAATCGACCGAGGCCGCGATCCTCGTCACCGGGATCAAGGTCATCGATCTGCTCGCGCCCTACGCCAAGGGCGGCAAGATCGGGCTGTTCGGCGGCGCCGGGGTGGGCAAGACCGTGCTGATCCAGGAACTGATCAACAACATCGCCAAGGGCCATGGCGGCGTGTCGGTGTTTGCAGGCGTCGGCGAGCGCACCCGCGAAGGCAATGACCTCTACCACGAGTTCCTCGACGCGGGGGTCATTGCCAAAGACGCCGACGGCAATCCGACCCCCGAAGGGTCGAAGGTCGCGCTCGTGTTCGGCCAGATGAACGAGCCGCCGGGGGCACGCGCCCGCGTCGCGCTGTCCGGGTTGACGCAAGCCGAATATTTCCGCGACGTCGAAGGACAGGACGTGTTGTTCTTCGTCGACAACATCTTCCGCTTCACCCAGGCCGGTTCGGAAGTGTCCGCACTCCTCGGCCGCATCCCCTCGGCGGTCGGCTATCAACCGACGCTCGCGACCGACATGGGCGCGCTCCAGGAACGCATTACTTCGACCAACAAAGGGTCGATCACTTCGGTCCAGGCGATCTACGTCCCCGCCGACGATCTTACCGATCCTGCCCCGGCGGCGTCGTTCGCCCATCTGGACGCGACCACCACGCTCAACCGCGCCATTTCCGAGCTTGGCATCTATCCGGCGGTCGATCCGCTCGATTCGACCAGCCGCGTGCTGACCCCCTCGGTGGTCGGTCAGGAACATTACGAGACTGCCCGCGCGGTCCAGGAAACGCTCCAGAAGTACAAGTCGCTGCAGGACATCATCGCTATCCTCGGGATGGACGAACTGTCGGAAGAGGATAAGCTCACCGTCAGCCGCGCGCGCAAGATCCAGCGCTTCCTCAGCCAGCCGTTCCACGTCGCCGAGGTGTTTACCGGCATCAAGGGCAAGTTCGTCCAGGTCGAAGACACGGTTAAGTCATTCAAGGCGGTGGTCGAAGGTGAATATGACCATCTTCCGGAGAGCGCTTTCTACATGGTCGGCGGGATCGACGAAGCCGTCGCCAAGGCCGAAAAGATGGCGCAGGACGCTTAATCGATGGCCGACCTTCACTTCGAACTCGTCACGCCCGAGAAACTGGTTCGCTCGGACGACGTCCACATGGTCGTCGTTCCGGGCGTCGAAGGTGAATTCGGAGTGATGGCCGGGCATGCGCCGTTCATGACGACGCTCAAGGACGGCGACCTCAAGATCTACCGCAGCGCCGGCCCAAACTTCGACACCATTGCGGTGTCGGGCGGGTTTGCCGAAGTGAGCGACAAGGGGTTGACCATCCTCGCCGAAAATATCGAAAGCTGATTCGCCGCGAGTCGTTAACGCGCTTTTTACCCTGATGCTGTTGAACTCTCCCGCAAGGCGACGCGCGGGAGTGCAGGAAACATGTTCCAACAACAGGTAACGACCGGGCCCGCCGCGCGCGATTGCGCGCTGGCGCTGACCGTCGTCATTCCCACGCTCAACGAACTCGGCAATGTCGAACCGCTGCTCGAACGACTCAGCCTCGCCCTCGCCGGGATCGAATGGGAAGCGATGTTCGTCGACGACGGCTCGAGCGACGGTACGCCTGAACTGATCACGGCCATCGCCCGGGCCGATCGTCGTGTTCGCCTGATCCGGCGGATCGGTCGGCGCGGCCTGTCCTCGGCGGTGGTCGAAGGCGCGCTCGCCTCGACCTGCCCGGTGATCGCGGTGATCGACGCCGACCTTCAGCATGACGAGACAGTCCTTCCAGACCTCTATCGAGCAATCGACCAGGATGGCCGCGAGCTCGCCATCGGCACGCGCTATTGCCAGGGCGGCTCGACCGGCGACTGGGACGAGCGGCGCCGCACGATCAGCCGGTTTGCAACGCGGCTCGCCGCGCCGATCATGAAGACCCCGCTGACCGACCCGATGAGCGGCTTTTTCGCGGTGCGGCGCGACGTCCTGCTCGACGCCGCGCCGCATCTCTCGTCGGTCGGTTACAAGATCCTGCTCGACCTCGTCGCGTCGCACCCGCGCCGATTGAGCGTCGCCGAAGTTGGCTACACCTTCGGTGTGCGATCGTCGGGTGCGAGCAAGCTCGACCAGATGGTCGCGCTCGAATATATCGAACTCCTGCTCGACAAGACAATCGGGCGCTTCGTCCCGGTCAAGCTGGTCCAGTTCGGCGTGGTCGGCGCGGTCGGGGTCGGCATCCACCTCGCATTGCTCTATCTATTGGTCGGTCGCGCCGGAATCGGCTTCGCCTCCGCTCAGGCGGGCGCGGTGATTGGCGCGATGACCTTCAACTTCGCGCTCAACAATCGCTTCACCTACCGCGACCGCCAACTCAGGGGCGCTGCGTGGATCACCGGATTATTGTCCTTCTATCTCGTGTGTTCGATTGGCGCGGTCGCCAATGTCGGGATCGGAAGTCTCGTCTACGACCGCCTCCCCGAATGGTGGCTGGCAGGGATCGCCGGGGCGATCGTCGGATCGGTGTGGAATTATGTGGCAAGCGGCTGGCTGACGTGGACGCGGCGCTGAAGCCTGCCCCACATGGGTGGAAGCGGCAGCCCGCTTCTCATTGGATAGACTGGCGCGCAATTAGCGTTTTCTAAAAGGTTTGAAGTTTATTCACCAATTTAATGGGTCCTGAAATGATGGTTGGGCAACGATGAACGCTTTCGGCAAACGCAATGGACTAAGCGGCAGCTCGGGGCAGCGCCAAAGCTTCGGTGTCGCGCGCCCGATGAAGGGCAGCGCCAGCGGGGGCGAACAATTTCCGCTCGTCGAAGACACTGACGAAGACACCAGTACGCCGCTTGAAGCGGCGATGGTCATCGGCCCCGTCGGAGGCGCGATGGACCGCCTCAACCAGCGCCAGAACTCGAGCGGCGATCAAGGCAGCAGCAAGGTCGAAGGGTTTGAGGCGGCGGTCCACCGGATCAAGGAACAGGTGCTCCCGCGCCTGCTCGAGCGAGTCGATCCCGAAGCCGCGGCGACGCTCGGCAAGGACGAGCTTGCCGAGGAATTCCGGCCGATCATTTCCGAAGTGCTGGGCGAGCTCAAGATCAACCTCAACCGGCGCGAGACGTTCGCGCTCGAAAAGGTGCTGGTCGACGAACTGCTCGGGCTCGGGCCGCTCGAGGAATTGCTGTCGGACCCGACGATCAGCGACATCATGGTCAATGGTCCCGACCAGACCTATATCGAACGCAAGGGCAAACTCGAGCTCGCCCACATCCAGTTTCGCGACGAAGAGCATCTGTTCCAGATCGCGCAGCGGATCGTCAACAAGGTCGGCCGCCGCGTTGACCAGACCACACCGCTCGCCGACGCGCGTCTCCCCGACGGTAGCCGCGTCAACGTCATCGTCCCCCCGCTGTCGCTGCGGGGGACCGCCATCTCGATCCGCAAATTCTCCGAGAAACCGATCACGCTCGACATGATGCGCGGCTTTGGATCGATGTCGGAAAAAATGGCGACCCTGCTCAAGATTGCCGGCGCGAGCCGCATGAACATCGTCATTTCGGGCGGCACCGGGTCGGGCAAGACGACCATGCTCAATGCCTTGTCGAAAATGATCGACCCCGGCGAGCGTGTGCTGACGATCGAGGATGCCGCCGAGCTTCGCTTGCAACAGCCGCACTGGCTGCCGCTCGAAACGCGTCCACCCAACCTTGAAGGCCATGGCGCGATCACCATCCGCGACCTCGTCATCAACGCACTGCGGATGCGCCCCGACCGCATCATCCTTGGCGAAATTCGCGGGCCGGAATGCTTCGATCTGCTCGCCGCGATGAACACCGGGCATGACGGCTCGATGGCGACGCTCCACAGCAACTCCCCGCGTGAATGCCTCGCGCGAATGGAAAACATGGTGATGATGTCCGACATCAAGGTGCCCAAGGAAGCAATCTCGCGCCAGATCGCCGATTCGGTCGACCTTATCGTCCAGGTCAAGCGCCTCCGCGACGGCTCGCGCCGGACTACCAACATCACCGAAGTGATCGGGATGGAGGGCGACGTCATCGTCACCCAGGAACTGTTCAAGTTCGAATATCTCGACGAGAGCAGCGACGGCAAGATCATCGGCGAATATCGCTCGATGGGCCTGAGGCCCTACACGCTCGAAAAGGCCAAGCAGTACGGCTTCGACCAGCCTTATCTCGAATCATGCCTGTAGCAGGCTGCTGGCCGGCGCTAACGCTCCATGCGGTATCGCAGCGTTAGCGTGACGCCGGTTTCGATCTGGCCGGGCTGAATCGATCCGTCGCCTCCGGGCGGTGGCGGCGCGGGCGGCGGCGGAGCCGCCAGTCGCGACCCGGTAACGATGATCGCATCGCTGGCTCGCGACGAAACACCTTCCTCGACCGACAATAAACGAACCTGGGCGAAACCGGCGTTGCGGGCATATTCTCCTGCCTCGGCAAGGCCGCGCAGCATCGCCAGCCGCCGCGCCTCGCTGCGAAGCGGCGCGGGCTCCGAAATCTCGAAATTGGGGCCATGAACCCGATCGGCTCCGGCCGCCGTCAGCGCGTCGAGCAGGCTCGATAGTCCATCGATCTGCCGGGTCTTGATGCGCACCGAGTTGCTTGCAACATAGCCGATCATTCGGCTCTGGCTGCGTCCCGCAACCTGCTCGTAACGATAGTCGGGGCTGATGTTGACGCCCTCGGTTCGGATATCCTTCGCCGCGATCCCCGCAGCGCGAATTGCACTCACCAATTTCTCGGTCTTGGCCTTATTGGCAGTCAGCGCGCCCGATGCGGTCGGCGCCTTCGCCTGGGTCGAGACGCTCAGTGTTGCCTGGTCGGGCGGTCGGCGCAGGCTCTCCGCAATGCGCAGCGTGATGACTGGCGTCTGCGCCATCTCCGCGATCGTGCCGAGCGATTGCGCCGCCGCAGTATCGCTCCCGGCGACCATGAGCGCACCCCATACAGCCAGCATCACTCTCATCGACGTCTCCTCGCTCGGTTCGGCGCGAATAGATGAGCGCCCATCGCATTGAGCGTCAAGCGCCAACGATCGATGAAGCGGCTTAGGGAATAAAATGGTGGGCGTGGCAAGGATTGAACTTGCGACCCCTGCGATGTCAACACAGTGCTCTACCACTGAGCTACACGCCCACCCGGTGGGACCCCATCAAAGTCTTGCTTCGACGGGAGGCCCGGGGAAATCCGCCAGCCCGAAACCGGGCGAGGCGCGACATCTGCGGCGGCCTTTAAGCGGCACGCCCGCAACTCGCAAGGGGAAAGCAGCGCACCGCGCCAGCGATCAGAGTCGCCCGTGCTGGTCCTCGGTCTGGAACATGCGGTCGACTTCGGCGACTAGGTCTTTCAAATGAAACGGCTTGGACAGCAGTTTCGCTTCCGGCGCAGTGCGTCCACCCTGCAGCGCGACTGCGGCAAAGCCGGTGATGAACATCACCCGGATCGCGGGGTCGATCGCGCTCGCTTTCTGGGCGAGCTCGATCCCGTCCATCTCGGGCATCACGATATCGGTCAGCAAAAGATCATATTTGCCTGGCTCGATCAGCGGCATCGCCTCGGTCCCGCAACCGACCGCCTCGACGTCATAGCCGACGCGCTGCAGCGCGCGCTGCAGATACTCGCGCATCGACGTGTCGTCTTCGGCAAGGAGAATCCGGATCATCACCACCGCAATATGAGCCGATCGTTTAACATTTTCCACCCATATGAATGGGGTGATGCAATTGCTGTGCGAAAATGACACGCCTAGGCTTGGGCATGATCGAAGCGCGCGCCCCCCGCCGACCGCTCGGCCGCTCCCTGGTCGAGGTCATCGCCGGGCGTGGCGGGCCGCTGTTGCTTTCGGTCCCGCATAGCGGATGCGACTATTCGCCCGAGTTGCTGGCGCGTGCGCGGCTCGGACGAACCAGCCTTGAGGCGCTCGAGGACCCGTTGGTCGACCGGCTGGTCGCGGGAGCGATCGATCGCGGAGTGGGAGCGATCGTCGCGCGCGCCCCGCGCGCGTTGATCGACGTCAATCGCTCGATCGAAGAACTCCACCCCGCCGCGATCCGCGGCCGCAGCGGCGATCCGCCGACACCGCGCGCGCGCGCGGGACTCGGGCTGATCCCGACGCGGCTCGCCGGATTGGGCGAGCTGTGGCGCGCGCCGATCGAGGAAGTCGATTTCGAATGGCGCCTGGCCCACGTCCATCGCCCGTATCACGATGCCGTCTCCAGCTGCCTTTCGAGGCTGACCGGGGCTTGGAGCGAGGTGTTGCTGCTCGACTGCCACTCGATGCCGTTTCGCGCGCCGGGCGAGGCCAATGTCGTGATCGGCGACCGTCACGGGACCAGCGCGGCGCCATGGCTGATCGAGGCCGCCGACCGCATCGCGCGGCAGCGCGGCTTTGCCGTCGCGCGCAATCATCCGTTTGCCGGCGGCCATGTAATCGAGCGCCATGGCCGCCCCGAGCGCGGTATCCACGCCCTCCAGATCGAAATTGATCGCGGCACTTACTGCGCGCGGGACGGGCGCACGCCGGGACCAGGCTTTGACCGTGTTGCCTTGTTGTTCGAAGCGCTGAGCGCCGAGCTTGGTGACTTGTTGTCCCGCCGCTGCGCCGACGCCGCGGAATGAACGATGGGCCAATCAGCGGTGCAGGCGAATGAACGGTCCGGACGAATGAAAAAGGCCACCCCGGCAATGCCAGGGTGGCCGAGGTTCGGGGAGGAACGCACCCAACGAGGTGCGATGCCGCCGCTCACGTGGATCGCTCCGGGGGGCGGAGCGCGCAGACGGCGGTACGCGATTGAAATGGGCGGCGCGTGAGCCATACACAAGCAGCAAGCCATTCGGCCCGCCGCGCCGGGATCACGCCTTGGCTGGATCGCTGATCGCGCCGCCATCGCCGAGCGCCGCGGCGTTGCCGGTGCCGAGCGGATCGTAGCCGGTCGGCCCGCTGCCCTGTTTGACGTGGCGCGCGAAGATGTCGCGCACCAGCGCCAGCGAGAAGAGATGCGCCATGACGAGCCCGAGCGAGCCATTTTGATTCATCTTGCGCAGTTCATCGCCGCGTAATTCGCGGAACTTGGCTTCGTCGATCATCTGGAAGCCGCGGTAGATGAACGGCTGCTCGCTGCCCTCGGGCGAAATCGCTACCTCGCCGTCCATCAGCAGGCCCAGCGCCTGCAAATCGGCCATGAACGCACCGGTGCGCTGCCCAGCCTGCTCGAACTGCTCACAGAATGCGAGAATCTCGTTAGTGGCCTGTGACGGATCGTCGCCATCGAACAAGGCATCGCCATCATCGAAGTCGCCCACCGCGCCCGATTCCGGGTCGAAGCACAGCGACAATTGATCGGTGGTTTCGGTCAGCCTCGCCAGCACAAACGGGTAGCGCCGCAGATAAGCGGGAACATAGACGTTGGCGTCGATCAACTTGCCCGACGTGTCGAAAAAGGTGTTGGCGCCTTCGTGAAGCCCCATCAGCGCCAGCGGAACCGGCTGTTCGCCGCTCGAGAAGATGATCGGAAAGAAACGACCCGCCAGCATGAACTCATCGACGGTGACCGGGACGGCATGCGCTTCGCTTACCGCCGGGATGGTTTCGATGCGACGCACTCGCTTGTCGCCATGGGCCTGGCGGTTCAGCGGTTCGAGGCCGCGGTACAGCAATGGCAGATTGTTGGGCGCTTGGGTCGCCATCGATGGACTCCTGAACATGCGGGCCGGGCCGGGTCGACCAGTGCGTGCGCCGCTTTTGGGAATAAGCGCGACGGCTCTAGAAGCGGTCGACCCATTGCGCAAGACGGGGAAATTCATCGCATATTCAACCCCGCGTCGGCTAAGCCCTTGGGCAATGTATTTTTCACCCTTCGTCACTACGCTGGTCGTCAGCCTTGGAACATGGCTCGGCGTGACGTTCGACGCCGCGACCCAACCGCGCCAGGTGGTCCAGCGAATGATCGTCGAGGATCAAATCATCATTCGAGTGCCCATCCAGCAAGGTCCGCCGCGGCGGCTCGAATGGGTCGAGCACAAGGGTCCGAAATGCTTGCCTGCGGCGGCGATCGCCGGGGCCGCGATGGTCGGTCCGTCGATGATCGATTTCATGCTTAGTGACCGCCGCCGGGTCCGCGCCCGGCTCGACAGCGATTGCGCCGGAATCGACTTTTACAGCGGCTTCTATGTTCAGCCGCAGGATGGCGAGGTGTGCGCCAAGCGCGAGGAAATTCGCTCGCGCGCCGGCTCGACATGCCGGATTGAGCGATTTCGGTCGCTTCAGCCCAAGTATAAACGCTAGGCTTTCCTTGACAATTTGCCTCCCGCGGGGTTAGCCGCGCGAGTGGTCGGTGCGGTGTGTGCCCAGCCCTTTTTTCCGGAACCCTGCATGTCCTTTGCCGATCTCGGCCTCTCCGATAGCTTGCTGCGTGCCGTAACCGATTCGGGTTATGACGTGCCGACCCCGATTCAGAAGGGCGCGATTCCCGCCGTCCTGATGGGCAAGGACCTGGTCGGCATCGCCCAGACCGGCACCGGCAAGACGGCCGGGTTCGTGCTGCCGATGATCGACATTCTGTCCGAAGGCCGGTCGCGCGCACGGATGCCGCGCTCGCTGATCCTCGAGCCGACGCGTGAATTGGCCGCGCAGGTGGCCGAGAATTTTGAAAAATACGGCAAATATCACAAGCTCTCGATGGCGCTGCTGATCGGCGGCGTGCAGATGGGCGATCAGGTGAAGGCGCTCGAGAAGGGGGTCGACGTGCTGATCGCCACCCCGGGCCGGCTGATGGACCTGTTCGGCCGCGGCAAGATCATGCTCAACGACTGCAACCTGCTGGTCATCGACGAGGCCGATCGCATGCTCGACATGGGCTTCATCCCCGACATTGAAGAAATCTGCACCAAATTACCGCGCAACCGTCAAACTCTGTTGTTCTCGGCGACGATGCCGCCGCCGATCCAGAAGCTGGCGGCCAAATTCCTGTCCGATCCCAAGCGGATCGAAGTCGCGCGACCGGCCACCGCCAACGTCAACATCGACCAGCGGTTGGTGATCGTGCCGACTGCGGTCAAGAAGCGCGACGCGCTGCGCCACATCCTGCGCGAAGAAGGGTTCAGGAACGCGATCGTCTTTTCGAACAAGAAGGTCACGGTGCGCGAGCTTTACACCAGCCTCAAGCGCTCGGGCTTTTCGGTCGGGCAGATCCAGGGCGACATGGACCAGGGTTCACGGATCGCCGAATTCGATCGCTTCAAGAAGGAAGAGATCACCATCCTCGTCGCCTCCGACGTCGCCGCACGCGGACTCGACGTCAAAGGCGTCAGCCACGTCATCAACTTCGACGTGCCTTGGCAGCCCGACGATTATATCCACCGGATCGGCCGCACCGGCCGCGCCGGCATGACCGGAATCGCCTACACGATCGCCACCCCGGTCGACGCCGAAGCGGTCGCGGCGATCGAGAAACTGACCGGCTTCAAGATCAATCGCGTGGCCAGCGAGGGCAATGATGCGACGCCGGTCGCCGCCACCGCCGCCGAACGCGCGCCTGCCGAGCCCGTCGCTGCTGACCACACTCCTGCCGAACGCGCCGAACGTGCCCCCCGTGCGCGCAGCCGCTCGCGTGCCAAGCCGCGCGACGAAGCCCAGCAGCAAGCCGAGCCTGTCCGCGCGGTTGCCTCCGAACCAAAACCGCGCGCCGAGCGCATGAATGCCGCTGAGCCCAAGCAGGCCGCCGAGCCTAAGCACACCGCTGAGCCGAGCCGGGTCTCTGCTATCAAGCCCGTGCCAGCAGTCGTACAGCCGGCCGAGGATGCCGATGCCGCCTGGAACGGTCCGGTGCCCAGTTTCCTGTCGCTCGGCGCGTCGGACTAGCGCGCCGCGACCGGCACCGACGCGGGCCTGCGCCCGACGATGCCAGCGCGCTCCGGCAAATATTCGAACAGGCAAAGATAACCCTGATTTTTCTGCGTCCCCGAGATGGCATCGATCACCCGTCCGTCGGGACCGGTCCCAGGATGAATTTGGATATTGGCTTCGCACTCGGCGCCGCTGGTGGCGATCAAGTAGCGACGGCCCGACCCCCGCGACGCCAGCGCTCGCGCCTGGGGGAGCAAGGTCAGATAACTGGCCGCGCCCTGGTCGACTTCAATGTCCTGACCATATTTCGCGATCCACACCACTGCACGCCGTTCCGCCCCCGCGCTCGCCGGATAAATGCGCATCACCTGGACGCCGAGAATTGCTGGCAGAACGATCAGGGTAATCGCCAGCGGCCTCGCCGCCGACTTGGCGCCCGCCGCCAATAGTGCGCCGCTGATCAGCGCCATCGCAGCCCACAGGCTCATGAACATGCGCGGCTTTGGGTCGATCGCCAATCCATAGACCAGCAGCAAGGCGACGCACGCGGCGGCGGCGGCCAGCCACATTGCGCGCTGGCGCGCGACCGGAGGCAGATGCCGGCGAAACATCGCGAACGACAGCCCGGCGGTGAAGATCAGCGCCGCACAGCGGGTCGAGGCGATCAGATTGAGCCACGGATCGATTGGCCACCACAGCGTGACATGCGCTTCGCGTTTCCACGACCGCATGTAATCAGGGTTGAACAACGGACCGCGCGTCGATTCAAACCCGGCGGGAAGCTCAAAGCTGGGAATATTGGTATGGCCGAGCGCCAGGCGATAGCGGAGCAGGGGATCGCCCGCGGCAACCGTATAAACCAGCAGTTCGGCGCTCATGGTCGCGATCAGAGCCGCGACCGCCCACAGCAGGACTCGCCGCCGCTGCGGATCGAGCAGCAACCACGCGCCGCCGCTCACGACCAGGAACAGCAATGTCGTATCGCGCGACTGGAGCGCGAGCGCCGCGGCGACGCCCGCGAGCAGCGCCAGCCCGCGCGAGTGGCGGCGGTAGGCGTAGGTCGCCGCGACCAGCGCCGCGGCCTGGAACGCGACCTCGGCGAGGTCGGCATTCGGATCAAATGCCGAGGCCGCGATGATCGGCGTGGTGCCGAGCAATGCCATGGCGATCGCCCCTGCCCGCCACCCGAACCATAGACTGCCGAGCCAGCCGCTAAGCCCGAGCGCGGCGAGCCAATAGAGACCTGGACCGATGCCGACCGACCACCGGCTCTCGCCAAGCAGCGAGGTAAATAGCGCGATCGGCGCGAATACCGTCCAGCGCGTCCACCAGTGGGATGCGGGAACGCACGGCTGGCCGCTGGCGATCCAGCAGCGCGCCGCGGCGAGATATTGTTCGTCATCGGCGCCCGACCCGACATAGCCGATCGGGTTGATCGTGGCGACGACGACGGCCGCCAGCAAAGCGATCGCGAAGCCGGCAACCAGCGTTGCCGGGCGCGTGGTCGAAAGAGCGAAGTCGGAGGGCATCATGCGCATGCCCCGGGCTTATCCAACAGCTCGAAAAAATTGATTAACGCGCTCGATATCGGCTGAGCATGGCGCGCGCGTGATTCTCCAGTGTGTGTGCCGCGATGGCTTCGCGCAGGCCATGCATGAGCCGCTGATAGAACCACAGATTATGCTCGGTCATGAGCATCGCGCCGAGAATCTCGCCCGAGCGAACCAGATGGTGGAGGTAGGCACGCGCGTAGGACGAGCAGGCGGGGCAGCCGCAATCCTGATCGAGCGGCGCCGGATCCTCGGCAAAGCGCGCGTTGCGAATGTTGATCGGCCCGTCGGCGGTGAATGCCTGCCCGGTCCGGCCCGATCGCGTCGGGAGCACGCAATCGAACATGTCGATCCCGCGCCGCACTGCCTCGACGATGTCGTCGGGCTTGCCCACCCCCATCAAGTAGCGCGGCCGGTCGGAAGGTAGCATATCGACGGCATAGTCGAGCACCTCGCACATGGCGTCATGCCCCTCACCCACCGCGAGCCCGCCGACCGCGTAACCGTCGAACCCGATCCCGATCAGCGCCTCGGACGAGCGTCGGCGCAGCGGGCCGAACATCGACCCTTGCTGGATCCCGAACAGGGCCGCACGCGCGGCGTGCTCCTCGCCGCTGTCGAATGCGTTGCGCGAGCGCTGCGCCCAGCGCATCGATCGCTCCATCGATTCCTCGGCCTGGTGCTCGGTCGCCGGAAATGGCGTGCATTCGTCAAACGCCATGACGATGTCGCTGCCGAGCAGGCGCTGCACCTCCATCGAGCGCTCGGGCGTAAGCATGTGGCTCGACCCGTCGAGGTGGCTCTTGAAGTTGACCCCGGCCTCGCTCTTTTTGGTCAGCTCGCCGAGGCTCATCACTTGATAGCCACCGCTGTCGGTGAGGATCGGCCGGTCCCAGTTCATGAACCGGTGCAGCCCGCCAAGCCTGGCCACGCGCTCGGCGCCGGGGCGGAGCATCAAATGATAGGTATTGCCGAGCAAGATGTCGGCGCCTGACGCACGAACTCCCTCGGGCTTGACCGCCTTGACCGTCGCCGCGGTTCCGACGGGCATAAATGCTGGAGTGCGGATGACGCCGCGCCGCATGGCGATCGCGCCAGTGCGCGCGGCACCATCTACGGCGGCGATCGAGAAAGCGAAACGCGCGGTCGATGTCATCGCCAAGTCGCCCTAAAGTGCCGCCGGGCAGCGCGTCCAGCGGTCACGCGGCGATCGGGGAAGATGGGTGAGCGTGTCAGCGACTGCAAACTGCCCCGCCTCGCGCGCTTGCTGATCAAGCAGGTAACCATGGCCCGCGCCGTAAAAAGCAATCACGCGGTGGTCCGGTTTGTTGGCGAGCGCGCGCAGATTGCCGAGGATGCGCAGGTTGCGGGCGTACCAGCCGCCCACCCATGCCGCGCCGGGACTCGTTCCGCGCGGGTCGCCCAAGCTCGCGACGTAAAAATAGGTTCGGTGATTGGCGAGGCGATACATCGGCGTGTTGACGCTCCGTATCCAGCTCGACACCGGCGTACAGGCCATCAGGGCGGCGCCTTGATCTGCCTCTGCTTGCATCCGCGTGACGAAACCGCGCCACTCCGCGCCGCGCCCGTTGGCCTCGGCGTAAGCGAGGTAATCATAATCTGCGTCGACGCCGGGCGGATTGCTGTTCCAGTCGACCGCAGCGACCCGCGGCAGTCCGAGCCGCGCGGCCAGCCGCAGGCCGAGTTGATCACGCTCGTCGGCGCTTAGCTTGAGCTTTCCGGCGCGATACGCGGCATAGCGCCGGTCGAGTTCGCCTTGTTTCGACGCCTGCCATTCGAGCGCGACGTGGGTCGGACGGTAGGCGGCGAGCTTCGTGACCAATGCCTCAATTTCACGCTCGCGCACCGCCGACAGCACGTCCGGGACGCGCACGTTGATGACGTCGCTTGCGGGATTGGAAAAATGCGGCACGCCAACGATCAGCAGACTGGGCTGTGTGCCAGGCGCGGCCGTTGCGGCCGTCGCCATCAGTCCCGCCATCATCATCGCCATCGCGCGCATCATGTTTCCTTCAAATTCGCAGTCGCTCTAGCGGCTTGTCGGTTGAGGGCAACAGGATGCTATGGCACCCCCATGATCGACCCGTGGATAATTGTTGCGCTCACCACGACCGCGGTGCTGACCGGATTCATTGACGCCATTGCCGGTGGCGGGGGGCTGATCATGATGCCGGCGCTGCTCTTCGCGGGGGTTCCCCCGATTCAGGCGCTCGGCACCAACAAGCTCCAGTCGATGTTCGGGACCGCCACCGCATATCGCAATTTCGCGGCCAAGGGGATGGTCGACTGGCGCGACCATAAGGGCACGATCGCGCTGGTCTTCGCGGGGGCGAGCAGCGGGGTCATTGCGGTCCAGTCGATCGACCCCGGCGCGTTGCGGCTGATCATTCCGTTGCTGCTGATCGCAGTCGCGCTCTACGTCATTGCCAGCCCGCGAATGGACGATGCCGATGCCCACCAGCGCGTCGGGCCGCGCGGCTATGGTCCGGTTGCTGGCTCGATCGGCGCTTACGACGGGTTTTTCGGGCCGGGCACGGGAAGCTTCTTTACGGCCAGTCTGGTCGGACTGCGCGGGCTCGGCCTGACCCGCGCCACCGCGCTAACCAAATTGTTGAACCTGACGAGCAATGTCGCGAGCGTGATTTTTTTCGCGTTGGGAGGCAAGATTCTGTGGCTGCTCGGACTGTCGATGGCGGCGGGGGCGATGCTCGGCGGCTGGCTCGGCAGCCTCACCGCGATGCGCTTCGGGGTCAGGGTCATCCGGCCGTTGCTGGTGACGCTGTCGCTCGCGCTTACCGCGCGGCTGCTGTGGACCTATTTCACGAGCTGAGCGCAACTTTGCGATAATCCGCCGCCTCGCCTATGGGCGCGAACGTGACCATCGCCGACCTGCCCCGCTTCATCTTCATCGTCGGCGCCCCACGCTGCGGGACGACGGCGCTCGCCGCTTACCTCAAGGCGCATCCGCGGATTTGCTATCCGGTGGTGAAGGAGCCGCATTTCTTCCTCCAGCACGACACGCGCGGGCTCGACCCGGCGGCGCTACGCGAGTTGGTCGAGCGCGAGTATCTTGATCGTTATTACGCCCAGTGCGGCGCCGACCGCGATACCGGGGTCGATGGATCGGTGTCGTACCTTTACGCCCCCGAGCACCTCATCCCCGCGCTCAGCCTGTGGCCCGATGCCAAGTTCGTCATTGCGCTGCGTGACCCGATGACGATGCTGCCGTCGCTTCACGGTCGGCTCAGATACACGGGTGACGAGACGATCGAGAGCTTTGAGGAGGCGTGGGCAGCGATCCCCGACCGAAAGGCTGGCAAGCGCATCCCGCGCTCGTGCCTCGAACCGCGCTGGCTGCGCTATGACGAGGCGGGCAGGTTCGGCAGCTATGTCGAGCGTTTCTTCGATCAGATCGGACGCGAGCGCTGCTTCATCTCGCTGTTCGACGACCTCGTCGCCGATCCTGCCGCACAATATCGCGCGATGTGTCAGTTCGTTGGCATTGCACCGTTCACGGGGACCAGTTTTGCGGCGCGACGAGAGAGCCGCGGGTTTCGTTATGGCTGGCTGCAGCGGTTGCTGAAGCGCCCCCCGATCTTTGCTCGCGATTACCTCGCGGGGAAGAAATTTGCCCAGCGCGAGCGCAGCCTCGATGGCCCGACGCGCGACGACAAGGTGACCGAGAGTATCTTCTCGCTGCGCAAGCGCCTGCTGCGTTGGAATCGCGTCCCGCTGCCCAAGCGCCCGATCCCGGTCGCCGTGCAGCGCGACATCCGCGAGCGCCTGAAGCCCGAAATCGACCACCTCTCCGCCCTCCTCGGCCGCGACCTGTCGCACTGGCTCGAAGTGCGCGAAGGCCGGCTAGGGTAATAGCAACGAAGCGTCGCCATAGCTGTAGAAGCGATACTTTCTGGCGATGGCGTGGGCGTAGGCGGCGTGCATTGTGCCGAGCCCCATCAGCGCCGAGACGAGCATGAACAGCGTCGATCGCGGCAGGTGGAAGTTGGTCATCAGGCCGTCGATCGCGCGGAAGCGGTAGCCGGGGGTAATGAAGATCGCGGTGTCGCCTTCAAACGATTCGATCACGCCATCGTCGCGCGCCGCGCTCTCGATCAGGCGCAGCGACGTAGTGCCGACCGCAATCAACCGTCCGCCAGACGCGCGCACTGCGTTCAGGCGGTCGGCGGTAGGCTGATCGATGCGGCCCCATTCGGCGTGCATCAGGTGGTCGGCGGTGTCGTCGACCTTGACGGGGAGGAAGGTCCCGGCGCCGACGTGCAGGGTGAGTGTTTCCCGCAAAACACCCCGAGCGTCGAGCGCGGCGATCATCGCATCGGTAAAATGGAGCGCGGCGGTCGGCGCGGCGACTGCGCCTGCCTCGGCCGCGAACATCGTCTGATAGTCCGACGCGTCGTCAGCGTCGGCCGGACGCTTCGAAGCGATGTAGGGCGGGAGCGGCATTCGCCCGGCACGCTCGAGCAGCAGTTCAACCGGTTCGCCGCCGGAAAATTCGAACCGGATCGCGCCGCTGTCGTCACGCTCGATTGCGGTCGCGCTGACCCCCTCGCCAAAATCGACCACGTCGCCGTCGCGCACCCGCTTGGCATTGCGCACGAACGCCCACCATGAGCGAACGCCCGAGCGCTTGTGGAGCGTCACGCCGACTTTGGCATCGCCGCGCCGCCCTTCGAGCTGCGCCGGAATGACCCGGGTGTCGTTGAAGACCAGCACATCGCCAGCACGCAGGAGATCGGCGAGATCGGCCACGCGGCGGTCGATCAGACAATTTTTCTCGACGATCAGCATGCGCGCCGCATCGCGCGGACGCGCTGGGCGAAGGGCGATGCGGTCAGTGGGCAGGTCGAAGTCGAACAGGTCGACGTTCATGGCTGGACGGGCGCGACTCCGATGGCGACCGCAACCGGCGCAGGGGCAACGGCATCGGCAGGCGGCGCGGGGAGCGGCCCGCCGATTGTCGCTCGGACGATTTTGGTCGGCTCGGCGGGGGGTTCGCCCGGCGCCATCGCATCGACCGCCGTCATACCCTGGATAACCCGTCCGAACGCGCTATATTTATGGTCGAGCTTGAAGGTCGGCGAGAGCACGATGAAGAATTGGCTGTTGGCGCTGTTCGGTGCCTCGGCCCGCGCCATCGACAGCACACCGCGAAGATGCGGCAAGTCATTGAATTCGGGCGGAAGGTCGGCGAGTTTGGACCCGCCCTTCCCGGTGCCCTCGGGATCGCCGCCCTGCGCCATGAATCCGGGGATCACGCGGTGGAAGGTGAGGCCGTTGTAAAAGCCCTGCGCGGTCAGTTGCTGGATGCGATAGACGTGGTGCGGGGCGATGTCGGGGCGTAGCTGGATGACCACCTGGGCGCCGGTCGACAAATCGAGCGTCCAGCGGTTGGCGGGGTCGGCGGCAATCGCCGCGGGAGCGGTTAACGACGGCGCAACCGGAGCGACCGGCGCCGGCTTCGCCGCGACCAGTGCTAACGCCACCAATGGATATGCAAACCACGCCTTGCTCATCATATTCTCCCGCCGCATTGCGGCTGTTCCTAGTTGCGCTTGAGGCGCCGCGCCACATCGGCGGCGACCGCCGGCGGGACGAACTTGTCAATCGCACCGCCATAGCGGGCAATTTCTTTCACCAGCCTTGACGCGATCGGCTGAAGGCACACGTCGGCCATCAGGAACACCGTTTCGATGCGGTCGTTCAATTGCTGATTCATTCCCGCCATCTGATATTCATATTCGAAGTCGGCGACCGCGCGTAAGCCCCGCAGGATCAGCGTCGCACCCTCGCGTTCGGCAAAGTCCATCAACAGCGAATCAAACTCGATCACCGACACGCGCGGGAGATCGGCGATCTCTCGAGTCACCATCGCAATCCGCTCGGCGACTGAAAACATCGGCGATTTCGCCGGATTGTTGGTCACCCCGATGACCAGCCGGTCGACGAGGTGCGCGCCGCGCTTGATGATGTCGAGATGGCCGAGCGTCAGCGGGTCAAACGTGCCGGGATAGACGCCGATGCGTTGCTTTGCGGCCATCAGCGGTCCCTTTGCTCGACATAATGAGCAATCGTACGAAGCAGCTCGGCTTCGGTGCCGTGATCGCCAAGATGCTCGATCGCCTGGGCAACCAGCATCGTGCATTGCTGCCGCGCACGCTCCTCGCCCATCAGCGAGACGTAGGTCGCCTTGCCGGCTTGGGCATCCTTGTGAAGGCGCTTGCCCGCCAAGGCCTCGTCGCCGCCATGATCAAGGAGGTCGTCGGCGATCTGAAAGGCGAGCCCAATGTCGCGGGCATAGCCACGATAGGGGGTTCGTGCCCGAACATCGATCCGGCCCATGATGCACGCCGCCTCGACCGCATATTCGATCAATGCGCCGGTCTTCAGTTGCTGCAGCCGGCTGATCGCGCCGAGGTCGAGCGGTTCGCCTTCGGCAGCGAGATCGAGCATCTGCCCCCCAGCCATGCCGTGCGGCCCCGATGCACGGGCGAGTTCGATCACCAGCTCGGCGCGGACGAACGGATCTTCGTGAGTTGCTTCGTCGCTCAGGATCTCGAACGCGAGGTCGTGGAAACAATCGCCCGCGAGGACGGCCGTGGCCTCGTCAAACGCCTTGTGAACGGTCGGCCTGCCGCGCCGCACATCGTCATCATCCATGCACGGCAGATCGTCATGAATCAGCGAATAGACATGGATCGCCTCGATTGCCGCGCCAGCCCGGATCGCGCGTTCCTCGTCGAGCCCGAACAACCGTGCCGCGGCAACGGTCAGCAATGGGCGGAGCCGCTTGCCGCCGCCGATCCCGGCATGGCGCATCGCCGCAAACAGTCGGTCGCGACCATCGCCTGGGTCGATCAGATGATGAGCGAACAGCGCATCGACCGCGGCCGCGACGCGCGCGCTGATCGCGTGGAAGTCGGCCCCCGCCATGCGTGCCTCAGCGAGCATCGAAACTGGTGGTGCCGACTGGTTTGCCGTCGGCGTCGATTGAAATCTGATCGATCCGGGCCTGCGCCGCCTTCAACCGCGCTTCGCAATGGCGCTTCAGGCAGTCGCCGCGTTGATAAAGCTCGATCGACTCATCGAGCGGCGCGGTGCCCGTCTCCAGGCTGCGCACGATCTCTTCCAGCTGCTTCAGCGCGGCCTCGAACGACAGGGCTTCGATTTTGGCTTCGTCCATCGCTAACTCCTGCCCCCGGCGGTGGTCCAGATCAATGCCGCGCCATCACTCGCGCCAATCAACGCTTGAACGGATCCTTGATCCCCGGGACAATCTCGTCCGAAGTGTCGGTGCCGTCGGCCGCGGCGAGCGCCGCTTCGGCATCGCGCGCATGCTGCTCGCGCTCGGCGCGAAGCTCGGTGATCAGCGCCTCACGGTCGCCATCGAGCCGGGTGTCGACCCGCGCTTCCATTCCCGCGGCCTTCTGCGCCTTGGCGATGGCGGCATCGAGCTCGCGCTGCGAAGTGAGGCCGAGCGTGACCGGGTCCTTGGGAGTGATGTTGGCCATATTCCAATGGCTGCGGTCGCGGATCGCGGCGATGGTCGTGCGCGTGGTGCCGATGAGCTTCGAAATCTGGCCGTCGCTTACTTCGGGATGGTTGCGGATGATCCAGTTGATGCCGTCGGGCTTATCCTGGCGCTTCGACACCGGCGTGTAGCGCGGCCCCTTGGTGCGGCGCACCGGATCGGGCTCCTTGTGCATCACCAGACGGTAATCGGGGTCGGCGGCGCCTTTTTCGATCTCAGCATGGGTCAGTTCGTTGGCGCGGATCGGGTCGCGCCCGGTCAGCTTGGTGGCCGCGGTATCGTCGGCGATCGCCTGGATTTCAAGGATATGCAGCCCACAGAATTCGGCGATCTGCTCAAAGCTGAGCGCGGTATTGTCAACCAGCCAGGCGGCGGTGGCGTGCGGCATGAGCGGCTGGGCCATTTGAGTCTCCACAAACAATAAGGGCCGCCCCTTCCCGGAGCGGCCACGTTGGCTTGCCATGTAGTCCCCGCCGCGCGTGAGGGCAAGCGACGAGTCCGGCTCACTCCATGGTCAGGACAATCTTGCCGACGTGGTCGCCGGCCTCCAACCGCGCGTGGGCCGCAGCGGCCTCGGCGAGCGGGAAAAGTTGGTCGATCGCGGGCTTCAATCGATTGCCTTCGACGTAGGGCCAGACGGTGCGCGCGAGCTCGTCGGCGACCATGGTCTTGAACTCGACCGAGCGCGGGCGAAGCGTCGAGCCGGTGAGCGTCAAGCGGCGGCGCATGATGTCGCCGATCGGGATTTCGGCGGTCGCGCCGCGCTGGGTGGCGATCGAAACGTGGCGACCATCCTCGGCGAGACAGGCCAAATTGCGCGGAAGGTAATCGCCGCCGACCATGTCGAGCACGACCGCGACGCCCTTGCCACTGGTAATTGCCTTGATCTTCTCCACGTAATCCGCGGTGCGATAGTTGATCGCGTGGGCCGCGCCGAGCGCCTTGGCGGCGGCGCATTTGTCGTCCGAGCCGCAGGTGACGATCACCTCGAGCCCGAACAAGGTGCCGAGTTTGATTGCCATTGTCCCGATCCCGCTGGTCCCGCCATGGACCAGCACGACGTCGCCGTCGGCGGCAAAGCCGCGCTCGAACAGATTGACCCACACCGTGAACAGCGTCTCGGGAAGCGCCGCCGCCTCGGTCATTCGCAACACCTCGGGAACGGCCAGGCAAGTCCCCGATGGCGCGACGCAATAATCGGCGTAGCCGCCGCCAGTGACCAGAGCGCAAACGCGCTTCCCAATCAGATGGGCCGCCCCCTGCCCCACCGCGACCACCGTACCGGCGATCTCAAGCCCGGGGATGTCGCTCGCGCCCGGCGGGGGCGGATAGACTCCCATTCGTTGCAGCAGGTCGGGGCGATTTACGCCCGCGGCGGCGACCTTAATCAACACCTCGCCGGGTCCGGGCCAAGGCGTGAGACGCGACGTGATCTGCAATTGTTCGGGGCCGCCGGGCGTCACGATCTCGATCGCGCGCATCACGTCCGGTATTTGTACGCTCATTTCCGCCCCCACCGAGCCTCGCTGGCGCTTATTGACTTGACGGCGGCGAGGGTCAACGCTGCGGCGGATGGATTTCGACGATCTCTTTTCCTCGAAACCCAAGGATCCGTTGACCGAACTGGTCAAGCAGGACCTCGGGCCTCTCTCGCTCGACGAGCTGGCGACGCGGATCGAGACGCTCAAGGCAGAGATCGGGCGCATTGAACGTCACCGCGACGATGCCGCCCGCCACCGCAGCGCCGCCGATGAATTGTTCAAGCGATAGACTCGACCGTTTCGTCGCGCGGCTCTTGATCGGGCGCGCCGCCCGACCGACATTGTCTTCATAAGGAGACTCGAATGCCCAGTTTCGCGCGTGAACTTGAAACCACTCTGCACAATGCGCTCGGCGAAGCGTCGAAGCGCCGCCATGAATATGCCACGCTCGAACATCTGCTGATGGCACTGATCGATGATAGCCACGCCAGCCAGGTGATGACCGCCTGCGGGGTCAGTCGCGACGAGTTGAAGGCCACCGTCAAACAATATCTCGACGGCGAATTGTCGGCGCTGGTCGCCGACAGCGCGACCGACCCGACCCCGACCAGCGGCTTTCAGCGCGTCGTCCAGCGCGCCATCCTCCACGTCCAGTCATCGGGGCGCGACGATGTCACCGGCGCCAACGTGCTCGTTGCCTTATTCTCGGAGCGCGAAAGCTATGCGGTGTATTTCCTCCAGCAGCAGGACATGAGCCGCCTGGATGCGGTAACCTTCATCAGCCATGGCGTCGGCAAGGGCGATGCCGCCCCCGAAGCCGATATGCCAAGCGGTGCCACCGAAGAGAAGACCGAAATTAAGAGCGGAGGCGACAAGAAGGAAAGTGCGCTCCAGCAGTTCACCGTCAATCTCAACGAAAAAGCAAAGCTCGGCAAGGTCGATCCGCTGATCGGGCGCATGGCGGAGGTCGACCGCACGGTGCAGATCTTGTGCCGTCGCTCTAAGAACAACCCGCTTTACGTCGGCGACCCCGGCGTCGGCAAGACAGCGATCGCCGAAGGGCTGGCGCGCAAGATCATCGAAGGCGACGTGCCCGAAGTGCTTCGTCCAGCAGTGATCTACTCGCTCGACATGGGATCGTTGCTGGCAGGGACTCGCTATCGCGGCGACTTTGAGGAGCGGTTGAAGTCGGTCGTGACCGAACTTGAGAAAATGCCCGACGCGATCCTGTTCATCGACGAGATCCACACCGTGATCGGTGCCGGCGCGACCAGCGGCGGGGCAATGGATGCGTCGAATTTGCTGAAACCCGCTTTGTCGTCGGGGGCGATCCGCTGCATCGGGTCGACCACCTACAAGGAATTCCGCAATCATTTCGAAAAGGACCGCGCACTGCTGCGCCGGTTCCAGAAGATCGACGTCAACGAGCCTTCGGTCGAGGATACGATCAGGATCATCGCCGGCCTGCGCTCGTCGTTTGAGGCACATCACAATGTCCGCTACACCCCCGACGCGATCAAGTCGGCGGTTGAATTGAGCGCGCGCTACATCCACGACCGCAAATTGCCCGACAAGGCGATCGACGTGATCGACGAGGTCGGCGCGATGCAGATGCTGGTCCCGCCGTCGCGGCGCAAGAAGACCATCACCACCAAGGAAATCGAGGCGGTGGTGGCGACGATGGCGCGGATCCCGCCCAAGTCGGTGTCGAGCGATGACAAGCGCGTGCTCGAGACGCTCGAGCAGGATCTGAAGCGTGTCGTGTTCGGGCAGGACCTGGCGATCGAGCGATTGTCGTCGGCGATCAAGCTGAGCCGTGCGGGGCTCCGCGATCCCGACAAGCCGATCGGCAATTATCTGTTCTCGGGGCCAACCGGGGTCGGCAAGACCGAGGTTGCCCGCCAATTGGCGTCGGTGATGGGCATCCCGCTCCAGCGCTTCGACATGTCCGAATATATGGAGCGCCATTCCGTGAGCCGGCTGATCGGCGCGCCCCCGGGCTATGTCGGCTATGACCAGGGTGGCCTGCTGACCGATGCGGTCGATCAGCAGCCGCATTCGGTGCTGCTGCTCGACGAGATCGAGAAGGCGCATCCCGATTTGTTCAACATCCTCCTTCAAGTGATGGATAATGGAAAACTGACCGACCACCACGGCAAGACGGTCGATTTCCGCAACACGATCCTGATCATGACCACCAATGCCGGCGCCGCCGACATGGCACGCGAGGGCATCGGGTTCGGCGCCTCATCCCGCGAGGACGTTCAGGAAGACGCGATCAAGAAAATGTTCACGCCCGAATTCCGCAACCGCCTGGATGCGGTCGTGCCATTCGCTTATCTTCCCCCCGCGGTGGTTGCTCGCGTGGTCGACAAATTCATCCTCCAGCTCGAGCTGCAGCTGCAGGATCGCGGCGTCCACATTGACCTCGATGAGGAAGCGCGCGCCTGGCTCACGACCAAGGGCTATGACAAATTGAACGGCGCGCGGCCGATGGGCCGGCTGATGCAGGAAAAGATCAAGCAGCCGCTGGCCGAGGAATTGCTGTTCGGCAAACTGGTCAACGGCGGCGAGGTCAAGGTGCGGATCAAGGACAATGCCCCGGCGTTCGAAATCAGCCCCGCTCCGCCCAAGCCGGTCAAGGTGAAGACTGCCAAGACGAAGGCCGCCAAGCCCGTGCTGACTCCGAAGGTCGAGGGCGATCAGGACTGACCGCTTCATCGGCGATTGATCTGGGGTCGGGATTGGCGCAGTCAGTCTTGGCCCTAGTTCGATGAGGAAACCCATGAAGCATCGCTTGTTGATCACCGCCGCTTTGTTCATCCCCGCCGTGGCCTCGGCCCAGACCCCACCCAGCTTCGATCCCGCGCGACTTTCCCGCCACGTCCAGACGCTATCGTCGGACGCTTTCGAAGGCCGCGGACCGGCGACTCGTGGCGAGAAGATGACGGTCGACTATCTGGTGCGCGAATTGACCGCCGCGGGAGTCCAGCCGGGCGGCGACCTCGTCAACGGCACGCGCGGGTGGACGCAGGCAGTCCCCTTGCTCAAGGCAGATATCAACGGCGCGCCGACGCTCGCGCTCACCGTGGGGGGCACCGCGATCCCGCTGACTCAAGGGAATGAAATAGCGGTCCGCGCGCCGATGAACGGGGCGAAGAATGTTGCGCTCGCCAACGCCCCGCTGGTGTTCGTCGGCTATGGCGTGACCGCGCCCGAACGCGGCTGGGATGACTATAAGGGCGCCGATGTGCGCGGTAAAATTGCCGTGATGTTGATCAACGACCCCGACTTCGAGGGTGGAGAAGGTGAGTTCGGCGGGAAGGCGATGACCTATTACGGGCGCTGGACCTACAAATATGAGGAAGCCGCCAAGCGCGGCGCGGCGGGCGTGATGATCATCCACGAAACCGAGCCGGCTTCTTATGGCTGGAACACGGTCAAGAACAGCAACACCAACACGATGTTCGACATTGTCCGCAAGGATCCGGCGGCGGCGCATACCGCGTTCGAAAGCTGGATCCAGCGCGATCTCGCGGTGCGATTGTTCGGGGGCGAAGCTCAATTTCTGGCGGCCAAGGCAGCGGCGCGGCGCAAGGACTTCACTCCTGTCCCGCTCGCCGCGAAGCTCGATGCGCGCTACGATGCCACGACCAGCGTGATCACGTCATACAATGTCGCTGGGCTGCTGCGCGGCACGCGCCGCCCGGACGAGACGGTGATCTATTCGGCGCACCACGACCACATCGGCATCGGCCAGCCTGACGCCAATGGCGACCGCATTTTCAACGGCGCGATCGACAATGGCACGGGCGTTGCTCATTTGCTCGAACAAGCTCGCGCTTTCGCCCGCGCCCCGCGCACCGACCGATCGGTCGTGTTTCTTGCCGTCGGGGCGGAGGAGAAGGGCCTGCTCGGCACCGAATATTATGTCGCCAATCCGATCTACCCGCTGGGCAAAACCGTCGCGGTGCTCAACACCGATTCGATGGGAGTTGCCGGCCCGGCGCGAAACTTCAGCATTTCCGGGACCGCTCGGCTGGAGTTGCTCGACCGGCTGACCGCGACGGCGCGACAGCAGGGCCGGACGTTCACGCCCGACCCACGGCCCGAGGCGGGTGGCTTTTTCCGCTCGGACCACTTCCCGTTTGCCAAGCGCGGCGTCCCCGCGATCAGCTTCCGCTCGGGCAATGACCTGGTCAACGGCGGCACCGCGCGCGGCGACGCGCTCACCGCCGACTACACCGCCAAGCGCTACCACCAGCAGGACGATGAATTTGAGCCGGGCTGGGACTTCAGCGGTATCGTGCAGGATGCGCAGCTGCTTTACGCGGTCGGCCGCGACCTCGCCAATTCGACCGCCTGGCCCAATTGGAGTCAGGACAGCGAATTCCGCGCGGTCCGTGATGCCAGCGAAGCCGAACGCACGGCGGCCCCGGTGGCGAGCGGCGAGCGCGGCTGATCGGGCAAAAGGGGGAAAGGCATGACTACGGAATTGGAATTTTTTACCAATCCGATGTCGCGCGACCAGATCGTGCGCTGGATGCTCGAGGAGGTGGGCCAGCCCTATAAAACCCATCTTCTCGATTTTGCGACGAGCATGAAGGCGGCCGACTATCTCGCCGTCAACCCGATGGGCAAGGTGCCCGCGATCCGCCACGATGGCGCGGTGCTAACCGAGGTGGCAGCGATCTGCGCCTATCTTGCCGATGCCTTTCCTGACGCGGGGCTGGCGCCGCCGATCGACCGGCGCGGCGATTATTATCGCTGGCTGTTCTTTGCCGCGGGACCGGTTGAAGCCGCCTTCAGCAACAAGGCGGCGGGGTTCGAACCGCCACCCGAACGGCGCGCCTTGTTCGGCTATGGCACCTTCGACCTGACGATCAACACGCTCGAACAGGCGGTCGCCCGGAACGACTTTATTGCCGGCGACCGATTCAGTGCCGCCGACCTCTACGTCGGCTCAGAAATCGGCTTCATGCTCCAGTTCGGGCTGCTCGAACCGCGTCCTGCCTTCAGCGACTATGTCGCACGAGTCACCGATCGCCCCGCTTATGCCCGCGCCAAGCAGATCGATGCCGATCTGATTGCCGCCATAACCCCTGCCCAGCCACCCGAGGAGTGAACGATGGACGACCAGCTTCGCCAGCAAGCGATCGAGCTTTACGACCGCTTCACGCACGACGGATTGGAACGGCGCGATTTCTTCGCCGCGATGACACGCATCGCCGGCGGGGCGGCGGCGGCTAATGTGCTGATCGGCAGTATCGCCGCCTCGCCTGCTTCGGCCGCGATCGTCTCCGCCGACGACCGGCGTCTGCGCACCGCGATGACGACCCTACGCGGCGCTCCGGGCCAATCGGCGTACAAGGTCTATGTCGCCGAACCCCGCGCGCGCACCGCGAAGCGCGGCACGGTGATCGTGGTCCATGAAAATCGCGGGCTCAACGAGCATACACGCGATGTCGCGCGGCGTCTCGCGCTCGCCGGTTTCCATGCGGTCGCACCCGACTTTCTGTCGCCGTCGGGCGGCACGCCGGCCGACGAAGATGCCGCACGCGACGCGATCGGCAAGCTTGATCTGGGCGCGGCGACCGCGGCGGGGGTGGCGATGCTCGATCAACTCCGCACGCGCGCTGGCGGCACGGGACATATCGGGGTGGTCGGATTTTGCTGGGGCGGCGCCTACGTCAACCGCCTTGCGGTCGCAGCGGGCGACAAGCTGTCCGCCGGAGTGGTCTATTACGGCACCGCGCCCGCACCGGTCGAAGCGCAGAGGGTCTCGGCGCCGTTGCTGATCCATCTCGCCGGGCTCGACGCTCGCGTTAACCAGACCGCGCTGCCGTGGGTGACGGGTCTGCGCGCCGCGGGCAGGCCGGTAACCTTTCATCTCTACGATGGCGTCAATCACGCGTTCAACAACGACACGTCTGCCGAACGCTATAACAAGGCTGCCGCCGATCTGGCGTGGCGTCGCACCTTGGCCTTTTTCAAGCGCCACCTGCGCTAGATTGCGCATTGGTCCAAGCGGACCTAAGAGCAGACGTTCTGCACGCGTCGCAATTGCGGGATCAAGTCTATGGACGTGCACGATTTTCCGCCTCTTGCCACAGCCTTCGCAACAGCCTCGAACGAGATGCTCGCGGCGGTGCTCGACCAAAGCACCGACTGCATCAAGGTCATCGGACCCGAAGGCTCGCTCGAGTTCATGAATCGCAATGGACGCGCCGCTCTGGGGATCGATGATTTCGCGCTGGTTGCGGGCAAGAATTGGTGGGACATGTGGCCCGCCGAGTCTCAGGAAAAGGTCCGCCGCTCGATCGCGCAGGCACGCGATCACGGCGGGGCCCGGTTCGAGGCTTATTGCCCGACCGCGAAGGGCGAGCCGCGCTGGTGGGATGTTTCCGTGTCCCCGTTGCGCGACGAGCAGGGCACGCTGCGCGGACTTATCTCCATCTCACGCGATGTCTCGGCCGATGTTCGCGCGCGCGAGCTTCGCGAAACGACTGCGGCGGAAATGAAGCACCGCTTGCGCAACGCTTACGCCCTGACTAGCGCAATCGTGACGATGAGCGCGAGCGGACGCGATGAACATCGCGATTTTGCGCGCGAAATCACCGATCGGCTCGAGCAATTGGGAATTGCGCAGGCGCTGCTGCTCGACGCCAGCGCGCTCGGCACGCCCACCCTCGAACTACTCGTGCGGCGCCTGACGGAGCCGTTCTGCAGCAATGCCGCAATGCTCGACATTGCCTTGCTCCCGCCGGTCACGCTGGCCGAGGAGCAGGTCCGTATTCTCGCGCTGGTACTTGGCGAGTTCAGCACCAACAGCAACAAATATGGCGCGCTTGGCCATGGCGGAAAGATCGCCATCACCGGCCGCGTCGACCGCGGCACGCTGAGGCTGGATTGGTCCGAGCAAAGCGATCGCCCGGTCGCCGCGACCGCGCGCGAAGGGAGTTCTGGGCTCGCCCTGATCCGCCGCGCGCTCGCTGCCCACCGCGGCGCACTAGACGTCGGCTTCCGCCCCGACGGGCTCGATCTCAAGGTCGAACTTCCCGGCTTCTGACACAAAAGGGCCCGGCGATCGCTCGCCGGGCCCTCGCTTGCCTCGGTCCCGCCAATTGATTAGCGGCGGTCGCCCATGAACATCAGCATGAACTGGAACATGTTGATGAAGTCGAGGTAGAGCGTCAGCGCCGACATGATCGCCGCCTTGCCCATCATGTCGGTGCCCGCAATGTGGGCATACATCGACTTGATCTTCTGCGTGTCATAGACGGTCAGCCCGGCGAACAGCAGCACCCCGATCGCGCTGATCGCGAAGGCCATTGCGGTCGACTGGAGGAAGATGTTGATGACCATCGCCACCAGCAATCCGACCACGCCCATGATCAGGAAGGTGCCAAAGCCCGACAGATCTTTCTTGGTGGTGTAACCGTAGAGGCTCAGCCCGAGGAACGCCGCCGAAACCGCGAAGAAGGTCTGCGCGATCGACACCCCGGTATAGACCAGGAAGATGGTCGACATCGACAGGCCCATCGCCACGGCGAATCCCCAGAACAATGTCTGGAGCGTTGCAGTCTGCATGCGATTGACGCCGAAGCTCATCGCGAACACGAAACCGAGCGGGGCGAAAATTATCAGCCACTTGAGCGGCGTCGCCATGACCTGGGCGGCAAGCCCGCTGTTGGCGAACAACAGCGCGACCACGCCCGTCAGGAGCACCCCAGACGCCATGTAGTTATAGACTTTAAGCATGTAGGATCGCAGGCCCGCATCGCGAGCCGCACGCGGGACTCCGACGGAGATTGCCGGGTCGATCCGGCTCGTCGTGCGCGGGTCATACTGGTTCTGCATTTCTACTCCTTCGCGAGGGGGATTGAACCCTCGCACAACCTTTATATCGGTAATCTTTGCCTCCCATTCAAGCGAAACCCGACAAGCGCGCCGCCGAACATGGCGACGACGGCCCGAGCGCTCTCTCGCCAGCGGTTGAAATCGCCCGCTTTACGACCCATTTCGGCGCTTCCGCCACGACCCTTGCTCCACAAGAACAATCTGGAACATATTCGGCCATGCAGACCCATATTTCGGTGCGCGGTGCGCGCGAACATAATCTCAAGGGCGTCAACGTCGAGATTCCACGCGTATCGCTGACGGTCATCACCGGCCTTTCGGGATCGGGTAAATCAAGCCTCGCGTTCGACACCATCTATGCCGAGGGGCAGCGGCGCTATGTCGAGAGCCTGAGCGCTTATGCGCGGCAATTCCTCGAGATGATGCAGAAGCCCGATGTCGAGCATATCGACGGCCTCTCGCCGGCGATCTCGATCGAGCAGAAGACGACCAGTCGCAACCCGCGCTCGACCGTCGCGACCGTGACCGAGATTTACGATTATATGCGATTGCTGTGGGCACGCGTCGGTGTGCCTTATTCGCCCGAGACTGGACTGCCGATTTCAGCGCAGACAGTCAGCCAGATGGTCGATCGGACGATGGCGCTGCCCGAAGGCTCGCGCCATTACCTCCTCGCCCCCGTGGTGCGCGGCCGCAAGGGCGAATATCGCAAGGAACTGGCCGAATGGCAGCGCGCCGGCTTTACGCGGGTGCGGATCGACGGCGAATTTCACGCGATCGAAGATGCCCCTGCGCTCGACAAGAAGTATAAGCACGACATCGAAGTCGTGGTCGACCGCATCGCGATCCGCGCCAGCAAGGACGGTGAAGGCGGAATCGAGAACCGCCTCGCGGACAGTTTCGAGACTGCCTTGAAGCTGGCCGAGGGCCTGGCCTATCTCGACCCTGCCGACCCGCCCACCCCGGGCAGCGAGCCGACCGCGGCCTCGGGCATGAAGCTCGATTATGGCGCGCCCGGGCGGATCGTCTTTTCGGAAAAATTCGCCTGCCCGGTGTCCGGCTTCACCATCGCCGAAATCGAGCCGCGCTTGTTCTCGTTCAACGCCCCTCAAGGTGCCTGCCCGACGTGCGACGGCCTTGGCGAAAAGATGCTGTTCGACGAGGATCTGGTCGTCCCCAACCACGCGCTGTCGATCGCCAAGGGCGCGGTGGTGCCGTGGGCCAAGAGCCAGCCGCCGTCGCCTTATTACATGCAGGTGCTTGGGTCGCTGGCCCGCGCCTACGACTTCGATCTCGGCACTCCGTGGGGCGAATTGCCCGAGGAAGCGCAGCAGGTCGTTCTGCGCGGAACCAAGGGCAAGCCGGTCACGCTGCGCTTCGTCGACGGGCGCAAGAGCTACGAAGTAAAGAAGTCCTTCGAAGGCGTGCTCGGCAATCTCGAACGGCGCATGGCGTCGACCGAAAG
>JALYRH010000004.1:23730-32344 GCA_030855425.1 Pseudomonadota bacterium | reverse complement strand
CCGTTCGACGATCGTTGCTGGGACAGGCTTTGCCTCCTCTTTGCCGCGCCACCCGTTCCACAATCCAAGCGCCGAAATCACCAGCGCGGCCACCGCGATGCCTTCGCCGAGGTTGATCAGGCGCCGCCGGGACCGGCGTTCGGAAGGGGTGAGATCGGTCATTCGCTATCGCTTGCCAGAGCGGGCCCGTCGCGACCAGCCGGCAGAGCTTCCGCCGCGCGCTTCAGCTTGGCCAGCCGCGCGGGGGCGACGATCATCCAGCTTTTGGCCAGCCAGTCGGCGACATGGTCCCAATCGACGCGCGCCTGATCGAGGCGGACGCCGATCCAGTCGGAGGGGCCGTAATAAGGCGGCCGGAAATAGCGTTCCGCGTCAGCCTCGATCAGCGCCGCCATTTCGTCCTGTCCGCTCGACTTGACGAGCAGGCCGACGCTGTCCTCGCCGTGGTGGCGGTCCCACATGATGGCGAAGAATTTGCCGCTCGACTCGCTGCCGACCCGCCACGCCGGGGCGCCGTGGCTGGTCCTGAAGCGCGTTTCTGGCAGCGCGAGCGCGAGGCGTCCCACCTGGTCGCGAAGCCATTCCGGCGTGCGCTCGCGGGCAACGAATTGGGCGAGGGTTCGCGGGTATAACTGATGTTCGGCGATGAGCACGCGCTGGGCCAGTGTTTCGGGCGTGTCGCCGGGCAGCACCGCGACCTCGACCTGACCGAGGATGTCGCCCGAATCGAGCTCGGGCGTGACGAGGTGGACGGTGGCACCGGTCACCGTTTCGCCCGCCGCGAGCACCGCCTGATGCGTTGACAGACCTTTGTGGCGGGGGAGCAGCGACGGGTGGATGTTGACAATTCGACCCTCCCAGCGGGCGACGAAATCGGCCGGGATGATGCGCATGAACCCGGCGAGCGCGATCACGTCGATCGCGCGAGCTTCGAGAAGGTCATCAAGCGACGGAAAAAAATCCTTGCCGGCAGCGAGGCGCTCGACCGCAACCCCTTCGGCGGCGGCGAGATCGAGCCCGGGGGCGTTGCCGCGGTCGCTCGTCACCAGCACGATGTCATACGGGCAATCGTCGGCGCGCGCGGCATAGATCATCGCCGCCATGTTCGACCCGCGCCCGCTGATGAGGACGGCGACGCGGGCGCGCTCAGCCAAGGTGAGTCGCCGACCAATCTTCGCGCGCGCTCCACGTTTCGGCGCTGCCGGATACGGTGCAGCCCATCTCGCCCGCCTCGATGCGCCCGATGCGGTGGACGGTGTCGCCCGAAGCTTCGAGCGCCGATGTGACGCCATCGGCGTCGTCTTCGCTGACGATCGCGACCATGCCGATCCCGCAATTAAAGGTCCGTGCCAGTTCGCCGGGCTCGATTGCGCCACCTGCCTGGAGGAAAGCGAATAGCCGCGGCAACGGCCAGGCGTCGGCATCAACCGTCGCGTGGCAGCCATCGGGCAATACGCGCGGGATATTCTCCAGCAGCCCGCCGCCGGTGATGTGGGCCAGCGCGCCGATCTTCCCGTCGCGAATCAAGGGCAGGAGGCTCTTCACATAGATCCGCGTCGGGGCCAGCAACATATTGCCGAGCAGATGATCCGGGTCGAACACCGCGGGACGGTCGAGTTTCCAACCGTTGATCGCGATCAGCTTGCGCACCAGGCTGAAGCCGTTTGAATGCACCCCCGAGCTGCCAAGGCCGAGGATCACGTCGCCTGGCGCGACGCGGATTCCGGTGAGCACGCTGGCACGCTCGACCGCGCCGACGCAGAAGCCGGCGAGATCATAATCGCCCGGTGAATACATTCCGGGCATTTCAGCGGTCTCGCCGCCAATCAACGCGCAACCGGCTTCTCGGCAGCCAACGGCGATGCTGGCGACGACCGCTTCGGCGACCATTGGGTCAAGCTTGGCGCTGGCGAAATAGTCGAGGAAGAACAAGGGTTCGGCGCCCTGCACGATGAGGTCGTTGACGCACATCGCGACGAGGTCGATGCCGACCCCGTCGTGGCGGCCAAGCTCGATCGCGAGTTTCAATTTGGTCCCGACACCGTCGTTCGCGGCGACCAGCAACGGATCGTCATAGCCCGCCGCCTTCAGATCGAAGAAGCCTCCAAACCCGCCGAGTTCGGCATTGGCGCCGGGGCGCGCGGTCGACCGGGCAAGCGGGGCAATCGCGCGGACCAGCGCATTTCCGGCGGCGATCGATACGCCGGCATCGGCGTAAGTAAGCGGCTTTTGCGTCATAACGATGCGGACTAGCCATAACATGCTTGGATTTCCACGCCATTGTCGCCAAAAGCGCAGCCATGCCTTCGCCGTGGCGCACCGCGCTCATCTCCGCCGCCGCTTTGGCCGTCCTCGTTGCAGGCGGGACTCTGGTCGCGCAAATGGAATCGGGCGACCGGGGAATCCTCCCGATCGACAGTAGCGGGACGCTCGAAATCGGCGGAATCAAGGTCGATGTCGCGGGCGAGGACGCTCAAAGCGCGCGTTTTGCGGGTTGGCGCATTGCCCAGCGCGAAGGTTTTCGCGCGCTGTGGGCCAAGATCAACCGCCGCCCGATATCCGAGGCACCCAATTTGTCCGATTCGGTGCTCGACAGCCTGGTCGCTTCGATCGTGGTGCAGCAGGAACAGATCGGCCCCAATCGCTACATCGCCGAATTGGGCGTGCTTTTCGACCGCGCGCGGGCCGGCGCCTTGCTGGGCTTCGGCGGAGTGCAGCGCCGCTCGGCGCCGATGTTGCTCATCCCCCTCACTACCAGCGCGGGGTCGGTGACCTCGGTCGAGCTCAAGAATGCGTGGCAGCGCGCGTGGGCCCAGTATCGCACCTCGCAAAGCGCGATCGACTATGTCCGGGTGAGCGGGATGGGGGTCGATCCGTTGCTGGTCAACGCAGCGCAGGCGCGCCGTCCGGGCCGAGGCTGGTGGCGCAACATCATCGATCTGTACGGCGCATCGAACGTGCTCGTCGCCGAGGTCAGCATGCACCGTCTGTATCCCGGCGGACCGGCGCGGGCGTCGTTCACCGGACGCTTCGGCCCCGACGGCGACCGCCTCGGCGGCTTCGAACTGACCGCCAGGGACAGCGCCGATATTCCCCGCATGATGGCCGAGGGCGTCGAGCGAATGGACGCGCTGTTCACCCGCGCGCTCGCGGCCGGCGTGTTCGTTCACGACCCATCACTCGACATGCCGCTGCCGCCGCCGCCGCCGGTCGAGGAAGCAGTCGTGGAAATTAAGCCCGTGATAGCCGCACTCGTCTCCTTGCCGTTGTTCATTTCGGCATCCGACGGCACCACTTTGGTCGCGGCGCTGGGTCAGATTCGCTCGATCGCCGGGGTCGAGGCCATCACCGACCGGAGCGGCGCCGGCGATCTGGTTGTCGCCTACCGCGGGAGCTTGTCGGCGCTCAGCAGGGGGCTGGTCGCGCGCGGCTGGACCGTCGATTTGTCAGGCGGGGCGTTGCGCATTTCGCGCCCCGCGGCAGCGCCGCAACCCCCCGCGCCTGCGACTCCGCCGCCAGTGCCGGCGCCTGCCCCGGCGCCATGAGGCAGGGGCCTGACCAGATCGCGCTCCCGCTCGATTGGCCGCAGGCCGCCGACGACGACCGCTTCCTTGTCTCCGACGCCAACCGCGAGGCATTCGACCATTTCCGGACGTGGAGCCTGTGGCCGGTCAGGGCGACGCTGCTTACCGGGCCGCGCCGGTCAGGCCGGACGTTGCTGGCGCGGGCGTTCTGCGCACGCGTCGGCGGACAATTGATCGAGCAGGCCGAACGGCACGATGAGGAGGCCTTGTTCCACAGTTGGAATGCGGCTCAGGAAAGCAAGCGCCCGCTGGTAATGATCGTCGACGAAGTTTCGCCGGCGTGGGACGTCGCGCTGCCCGACTTGCGCACGCGGATCGCGGTCACTCCGATCGCGCGGATCGCCGAGCCCGACGATGCGCTGTTCAAGGGCTTGCTGCGGTTGCTGTTCGCCGACCGCGGGCTGCATATCGCCGACGAACCGCTGCGCTTCATCTCCGACCGCGTCGAGCGAACCTATTACAATGCCGAGCGGGTGGTGGCGGCAATCGACCGCTTCGCGATGGCCGATCGCGCGCGCCTGACCCTGCCGACGATCCGCCGCGCGCTGGCGGAGGGCGGACTGATCGATGTCGGCCGCGCCGCATGAGCGACCAGCCCGCCGATCCCAACCTGTTCTTCAATCGCGAACTGTCGTGGCTATCGTTCAACCGCCGCGTGCTCGAGGAAGCCGCCAACCCCGCGCATCCCCTGCTCGAGCGGTTGCGGTTCCTGTCGATCTCGGGTTCGAACCTCGACGAATTCTTTATGACCAGGGTCGCCGGGCTGAAGGGTCAGCAGCTCCAGGGGATCGAGAATCTGTCGATCGACGGGCGCACCCCGACCCAGCAGCTCGACGCGATCGCGCGCGATGCCGACGCATTGGTCGTGGCGCAGCAGGCCGAGTGGATCCTGCTCAAGCAATTGCTCCGCGAGGCGGGGATCGAAGTCATCACCGAGCGCGACTGTACCGCGCCCGAGGCCGAATGGCTCGAACGCCATTTTTGCGAGCAGATTTTGCCCGTGCTGACCCCACAGGCGATCGACCCGTCGCACCCGTTCCCGTTCATCACCAATCTCGGCCTCAGCCTGATTTTCGCGCTCGAGACCGAAACCGACGATGAACCGGTGGTCGAAGTGCTGATGATCCCCGCGACGCTCAAGCGGTTCGTGAGACTTCCCGGCGAAGGCGCACGCTTCATTGCGATCGACAACGTCATTCTTGCCCATTTCGGGATGCTGTTCCCGGGATTTCGCAAGGTCGCCGCGGGTGCCTTCCGGCTGCTGCGCGACAGCGACATCGAGGTCGAGGAGGACGCCGAGGATCTCGTCCGCTACTTCCGGTCGGCGATCAAGCGTCGGCGGCGCGGGCGCGTCATCCGCCTCGAATTCGCCGCCGACACCCCGCTCGACCTGGAACAGCAAGTCCGTGACGGGCTCGGCGCGACGACCGCTTTGGTCAGCGAAAGCGGCGGCTTCATCGGCATCGTCGATCTGGCGCAACTGGTCGAGGTCGATCGTCCCGACCTCAAATTCCCGGCGTATAGCGCGCGATTTCCCGAACGCATCGCCGAGCATGACGGCGATTGCTTCGCCGCCATTTGCGCCAAGGACATCGTCGTCCACCACCCCTATGAAAGTTTCGAGGTGGTGGTGGCTTTCCTGCGCCAGGCGGCCGAGGACCCCGACGTCGTCGCGATCAAGCAGACCTTGTATCGCGCGGGCAAGCAGTCGGCGATCATCGATGCGCTGGTCGCCGCCGCCGAAGCGGGCAAGTCGGTCACCGCGGTGGTCGAATTGAAGGCGCGGTTCGACGAGGAGCAGAACATCTTGTGGGCGAGCCGGCTCGAGCGCGCCGGGGTCCAGGTGATCTACGGCTTCGTCGAGTGGAAGACCCACGCCAAAGTGTCGATGGTGATCCGGCGCGAAGGTCCGACGCTGCGCACTTACTGCCACTTCGGGACCGGCAATTACCACCCGACGACGGCGCGCATCTACACCGACATCAGCTTCTTCACCGCGAGCCGTCGCGCGGCGCGCGATGCCGCCAAATTGTTCAATCTCATCACCGGCTACGTTCCGCCGCGCGGGCTTGAACTGCTGACGCTGAGCCCGCGCAACATGCGAGAGAAGTTCGTGGCGCTGATCGATGGCGAGATCGCCCATGCCAAGGCCGGGCAACCGGCGGCGATCTGGGCCAAGATGAACAGCCTGGTCGACAGCGCGATCATCGTCAAATTGTACGAGGCGAGCGAGGCGGGGGTGTCGATCGACCTGGTCGTGCGCGGAGTGTGCTGCCTGCGCCCCGGGATCGCGGGAATGTCGGCCAACATTCGGGTCAAGTCGATCGTCGGGCGCTTCCTCGAGCATAGCCGGATCTTTGTCTTCGCCAATGGCCAGCGCCTGCCCAACAAGAACGCGCGGGTCTACATCAGCTCGGCCGACTGGATGCCGCGCAACTTCGACCGCCGGGTCGAATATATGATGCCGCTCGAAAATCCCACGGTCCATGCGCAGGTCCTGGACCAGGTGATGATCGCCAATCTGATCGACAATGAGCAAAGCTGGGAGCTAGGCCCCGACGGGAGTTACAAGCGGCTCGTCCCCGGCAAGCGCCATTTCAACCTGCATCGTTATTTCATGACCAACCCGTCGTTGTCGGGGCGCGGCGCGAGCCTGGCGGGCAGGGCGGTGCCCAAGCTCCGCCTGACGCAGCGCGGCTGACATGCACAGCAAGAGCTTCGGCCCGGTCGGGATCATCGACATCGGCAGCAACAGCGTTCGCTTTGTGGCTTACGGCGGCGCGGCGCGGGTGCCGTCCATTCTGTTCAACGAAAAAACCAATGCCGCGCTCGGCCGGGGGCTCGTCGCCGGCGGCGAGCTTGACGAAGCAGCGATGGAGCAGACGCTTGAAGCGCTCGCCCGCTTTCGCGCTTTGGGTAGGGAAATGGGGCTCAAGAAGCTTCACACCGTCGCCACGGCGGCGGTGCGCGACGCCAGCAATGGTCCGGCCTTTCTCAAGCGAGTCGCCGCGCTCGGGCTGAGGCCGCGCTTGCTGTCGGGCGCCGAAGAGGCCGAATTGTCGGGGCTTGGCGTCATCTCGGGCATTCCGCGCGCCAACGGCATTGTCGCCGATCTGGGCGGCGGCAGCCTGGAGCTGGTCGGGGTCGCGCGCGGCGCGGCGGGGGAGGGGGTGTCGCTCCCGCTCGGTGTGCTGCGCGTCGGACCCAAACCCGACGGTGGGGCAATCGAGCAGTCGATCCGCGACATCGTCAAGGGCAGCCGGCTCAAGGATGCGGCCCGAGGCCACGGGCTGTATCTCGTCGGGGGATCATTCCGCGCGCTCAGCCTGCTCGATCTCAAGCTGCTCGGCCATCCGCTGCCAATGGTCCACCAGCATCGCATCCGCCTGGATCGGCTCGAGGAATTGGCGGCGATCACCCGCCTCGAATCGGCCGAGGCGATCAAGGCGCGCACCGGGCTGTCGGCCAACCGCATCAGCGCTCTTCACGCGGCCGCCGCGATCCTGTCGGCGATGGTCGCGGTGCTCGGGCCGGCGCGGGTCACCACGTCCGCCTTCGGTCTACGCGAAGGACTGCTGTACCGCGATCTCGACAGCGAGTTGCGCCAGGAGGATCCCTTGCTGGCGGCGGCGCTCGAGGTCGGCGAGCGGCTGGGGCGGTTCGGCGACCATGGCGCCGCGCTCGACCAGTGGATCGATCCGTTATTCCCCGATGAAAGCGCGGATCTGCAGCGGCTGCGGCTGGCCGCCTGCCTGCTCGGCGACATCGGTTGGAACGCCCATCCCGATTACCGTGCCGAACGCGCGGTCGACATGGCGGTGCATGGCAATTGGGTCGGCATCGACGCGCACGGTCGGGCGATGCTCGGGCGTGCCTTGTGCAGCGCATTCGGCGGCGACGGCGGCTTTAGCAAGCAGTTGGGCGCTTTGCTCCGTCCGGGCGAGGACGAGCGCGCGATCGCGTGGGGCAAGGCGATTCGGCTTGCTCAGCGCCTGAGCGGCGGGACCGAGGCGCTGCTTCGCCGATCGAGCCTGGCGCTGCGCGACAAGCGCGTCGTGCTGACCGTCCAGCCGCGCTATCGCGAGCTGGCGTCGGGCGCGGTCGAACGGCGACTGGCTCAACTCGCCAAGGCGCTTGGCCGTACCCCCGCGATTGCCTTTTCCTGACGCTGTTTCGGGCGGACTGCCCGGCCGCTTCCCCGCGAATGGCAAGAAGCTAGCCGCAGCTGGCGCGTTCGACCCGACCGGCGGCATCGAGATAGACGGTCAGCCGGGCGGGATTGAAGTCCATCGTCACCATCATGCCCTTGGCCACCCAGCGCAGCAGCCGCGCATTGCTCTGGTCGAGCAATTGCGCGCCGATTTGCTGGGTTGCGGGCTGACCGACGAACGATGCCAGCGAGTCATCGCGGCACGCACCGGCAGGAGTGACACCGACCGGTTCGGCAAGTGGCGTCGCGCAGGCGCTCAAGGCGAGTAACGGCAACAGGCAAATAAGGCGCATGATCGTCTCCTCGTGCAACGCGTCGATTAGGCCTCGACCGGGCTTTCGCTGATCTCAACCATAGCGGTGCGGGTCAGTTTGAGCCGACCGTTTTCGGTGGCGAACGCCAGCCGCCCTTCGACCAGGTCAAGTGCATCGCGGCCGAACTCGTCGAACCGCCAGCCCTGCAAGATATTGAGCTGGTCGCGCACGCCGGCGGCCAGCAGTTCAAGCTCGTCCGAGCGCGCGATGAGTTTGGACGCGACGCCGCTTTCCTTGGCGCGGATCTTGAGCAGCAGCTTGAGCAGGTCGGCGACCAAAGCGCCGTCCTTGGTCAGCCCGGGGCGGCGCGGCTCGCGCGCCGGAACGTCGTCGGGATCGAGCGGCTCGGCCTTGGCCAGCGCCGCCATCATCCGCGCGCCTATGTCATTGTTGCGCCAACCGGCCGACAGCCCGCGCACCTTGCCGAGATCTTCCTGGGTCTTGGGTGGGTGCCCGGCGATGTCGCCAAGCGTATCGTCCTTGACCACCCGGCCGCGCGGCAAGTC
>JALYRH010000004.1:22002-23720 GCA_030855425.1 Pseudomonadota bacterium | reverse complement strand
AGTCCTTGCCGCGCGCCTCGGTCTCGCGCCACCCGGCAAGCGCTTGCAGGCGGCCAAGCACCTGCGGGTTGCGGCTCGGCAGCTTGAGCCGCTTCCACGCATCCTCGGGTGGAAAGGCAAAGGACGACGGATCGGCAAGCCGCTCCATTTCCTCGTCGAGCCACGCGCCGCGCCCGGTCTTCTTCAATTTGGCGACGAGTTTGGGAAAGATCGTCGCGAGATGGGTGACGTCGCCGATCGCATAATCGATCTGGCGCGCGTCGAGCGGGCGGCGCGACCAGTCGGTGAAGCGCGCACCCTTGTCGAGCGCATGGCCGAGGATGCTTTCGATCAGGTTCGAATAACCGATCTGCTCGCCATAGCCGAGCGCCATCGCCGCGATCTGCGTGTCGAACAGGGGCACCGGCATCTTGCCAGTGATATTGTGGATGATCTCGAGATCCTGACCGCCGGCGTGGAATACCTTCAAGACCGCGTCATTGCGCACGAGCAAGTCAAGCAACGGGGTAAGGTCGAGCCCGTCGGCCTTGGGATCGATCGCCGCCGCCTCGTCCGGCGTCGCGATCTGGACGAGGCAAAGGTCGGGGTAATAAGTGTTCTCACGCATGAATTCGGTGTCGACCGCGACAAAGTCGTGGGCGGCCATTCGGGCGATGAGGGCGGCAAGATCGTCGGTCTTGGTGATCAGCGGGTGAATTTTCATGTGGCTCGCGCCATAGCCGCCCTTGCGCGCCTTGACAAAGTGTCGATTGGCAAGGCAGCGCCCGCGCCAATTCAGTGACGATTTTGAAGAGAGCGAACGCCGCCATGCATGCCTATCGCAGTCACACTTGCGCCGCGCTTCGCGCCGACCAGATCGGGTCGACCGTCCGCCTGTCGGGTTGGATCCATCGCAAGCGCGACCATGGCGGGGTGTTGTTCGTTGACCTGCGCGACCATTATGGCCTGACCCAATTGGTGTGCCGCGCGGGGACCGAGGCGCTGGCGATGCTCGATTCGCTTCGCGTCGAATCGGTTGTCACAATCACCGGGGAAGTGGTCGGACGCGAGGGCGGGGCGGTCAACGCCAAGCTCGCCACTGGCGACATCGAGGTCGTTGTCGATTCGGTCGAGGTCCAGTCCTCGGCCGCCGAATTGCCAATGCCCGTCGCGGGCGAAGCCGAATATCCCGAGGATATCCGACTCAGATACCGCTATCTCGACCTGCGCCGCGAGCGCCTCCACGCCAACATCATGTTGCGCTCGAAGGTCATCGCCAGCATTCGCAATCGCATGATCGATCAGGGTTTCACCGAATTCCAGACCCCGATCCTGACCGCGTCGAGCCCCGAGGGAGCGCGCGACTATCTGGTCCCCAGCCGGGTTCATCCGGGCAAATTCTATGCGCTCCCGCAAGCGCCGCAGATGTTCAAGCAATTGCTGATGGTCGCGGGGTTCGACCGTTATTTTCAGATCGCGCCGTGTTTTCGTGACGAGGATGCCCGCGCCGACCGCAGCCCCGGCGAATTCTATCAGCTCGATTTCGAGATGAGCTTCGTTACCCAGGACGACGTGTTCAATGCGATCGAACCCGTGCTGGCCGGGCTTTTTGAGGAGTTTTCCGGTGGCAAGGCGGTCACTCCGGCCGGCGAATTTGTTCGCATCCCGTACAAGGAAGCGTTGCTAAGGTACGGCAGCGACAAGCCGGACCTGCGCAATCCGTTGCTGATCCACGACGT
>JALYRH010000004.1:0-21992 GCA_030855425.1 Pseudomonadota bacterium | reverse complement strand
ACGTCGGGGGGCACTTCGTCGGCTCGGGTTTCGGCCTATTCGCCGGCCTCGTCGAAAAGGGCATGATCGTCCGCGCGGTCGGAGCGCCCAACACCGCCGACAAGAGCCGTAAATTCTTCGATGAGATGAACGAGTGGGCACGCGGCGAGGGCTTCGCCGGATTGGGCTACGCCACGCGCAAGGGCGGCGAATGGGGCGGGCCGATCGCCAAGAATCATGGTGCCGAGGGCATGGATCGGATTGCCACGACGATGGGGCTTGGCCCCGACGACGGCATTTTCTTCGCCGCGGGTAAGGAGGCCGACGCCGCCAGGCTCGCAGGGCTGGCGCGGACCCGCGTCGCCGAAAGCCTCGATCTTATCGAACAGGGCGCATTTCGTTTTTGCTGGATCGTCGATTTCCCGATGTTCGAATATGACGAGGACGCCAAAAAGATCGACTTCAGCCACAATCCCTTCTCGATGCCGCAAGGCGAGATGAAGGCGCTCGAGTCGATGGAGCCGCTCGACATCCTTGCGTGGCAATATGATATCGTCTGCAACGGGGTCGAACTGTCGTCGGGCGCGATCCGCAACCATCGCCCTGATATCATGTATAAGGCGTTCGAGATTGCGGGCTACAGCCGCGACGAGGTCGATACCAATTTCCCCGGGATGATTGGCGCATTCAAATATGGCGCGCCGCCGCACGGGGGATCGGCGCCGGGGATCGACCGCATCGTCATGCTGCTCGCCGACGAGCCCAACATCCGCGAAGTGATCCTGTTCCCGATGAATCAGAAGGCCGAGGATCTGCTGATGAACGCCCCGGCGGAGGTCACCCCGAAACAGCTGAAGGAATTGTCGATCCGGATTGTCGCGGATGGGGCGCCAAGGCCGGCTTAGTCGATATTGGCGACCTTGATCGTTTGCGCCACGGTCGTGCAGGATGGCAAAATCGAGCCATGTTTATCGATTGCGGTCCAAAATGCTTTGCGATACGTCCACCGCGTGCCGGTTGATTTAACGCAATTTGAACGGGGCGACCCGCTCGGGGGTGACGACAGCGTTTCGCTGGCCGAGCTACAGGCGCGGCTTGCCCAATTGCAAATCGCCCAGATCGCACATCGCCAGCGGTCGCTGATCATCTTCGAAGGCTGGACCGGGTCGGGCAAGCGCGACGCGCTCAAATTGTTGGCGGCGTCATGGGACCCATGCCACTTGTCGACCCGTTGCGTCGGCGGCGGTGAGAGCGATGACGACGAGCGTCATTGGCTGGCGCCATTCTGGAGTGCGCTTCCGCCCGCTGGCGACACGACCATTTTCTACCGCAGCTGGTACTCGCGCTTGATCGACGATCGCGCGGCGGGTCGCATGGAGGCCAAGCGATGGACTCGGGCGTGCGACGAAATCAATGAGTTCGAGGCGCAGCAACGCGACCATGGCACGCTGATCGTCAAGCTGTTCTTCCATATCTCGGCCGACACGCAGCAGCAGCGCATGCGCGAGCGGCTCGCCGATCCCTGGCGGCGCCATCTCATTGAAGCCGAGCCGCCTCCGGCGCGAGACAACCGCGAGTCCACGATATGTGCGCTCCACGACATGTTCGCGCAGACCGACACGCGATGGGCGCCGTGGCGCGTGATCGACGCCAATGACCAGCAAGCGGCGCGGATCGCGACGCTGACGATTCTCGCCGAAGCATTTGCCAAGGCGATGCCCTCCGAGCCCCCCGCACTGGACGAGACAATTATCGCCTTTCCCCACCAGAAAAGCGCTCAAGCCTCGGGATAATCGATCGCGACAATTTCGTAGTTCTTCTCGCCCGTGGGGAGTGCGACGGTGCGTTCGTCGCCGATCCGAGCGCCGACCAAAGCAAGTGCGATCGGAGCGCGCCAGTTGATCCGCCCGGCGGTAGCGTCGGCCTCATCCTCGCCGACCAGCGTGACGACCCGGCGCGAATCCGCTTCGTCGGCAAGCTCGACAATGGCGCCGAAGTGGACCACGTCGCGCTCGACCTGCGCTGCGGGATCGACCTGCCGCGCGAGCTTCATTACCTTTGACAAACGGGTTAGCCGGCGATCGATTTCGCGGAGGCGTTTGCGGCCGTAGATATAGTCGCCATTTTCCGACCGGTCGCCGTTGCCCGCCGCCCAGCTGATTATCTCGACCAGCTTGGGGCGCTCGGTTCCGAACAATTGCTCATATTCGGCGCGAATGGCGGCAAAGCCGGCCGGCGTGATGAACCGCGGCGGGCGACCCGGCGCGTCGTCGCCGGGCATCAACCGGGCCGCGATTTGCCGAGGTAATAGGATAAGTGAACCGGCTGCGGTGACACCAGGGAGGGATTGAGCCGGTCATAGACAACGCTGTTCTCAAGTACGCGCTGGACGTAACCGCGGGTTTCCTGGAACGGGATGCGCTCGATCCAGCCGACGATGTCGCCCCCGGGAGCGCGCGGATCGCCATAAGCGCGGACCCACTTGCGGACATTGCCCGCGCCGGCATTATAGCTTGCGACCGCGAGCGGATAGTTTCCGTCCCACTGATTGACCAGCCGCTGGAAGTAAGCGCTGCCGAGCATGACGTTATAATTGGGGTCGGTGGTCAGGCGCGAGGGGGCATAGCCAATTCCCATCTTGCCCGCTTGCTCGTTGGCGGTGGCGGGCATCAACTGCATCATCCCGCGCGCCCCGGCGTGGCTCACCGCGGCGCGATCGAACGAGCTTTCCTGGCGAGTGATGCCATGGACCAGCGACCAGATGCGGCCGCTCGGCACGCCCTGGGCATGGATCGGGAAACCGGCACGGGTGTAGAATGCCGAACCGGCATTGCGCGCCGAACGCGCCGTCCACACCGCCAGATCCTGACGCCCGATCTGGGTTGCCAATTCAGAAGAAAGGGTACGGTCGGCTTGGCTATCGACCGATTCCGACAAGGCACGGATGAACAGTGACTGGTCACTGCGCTGGCCTTGCTGCCCGAGCAGGCGCAGCGCGCGGACGAGGCGCTTTTGCTGAAATGCGCTGCGTTGCGGCGGGGTGACGGCCAGCGACGGCAAGGTGATCGGCGCTGGAACCGGCCGTCCCAGCCGCTCGAGCGCGAGTTGACCGTAGAATAATTCGGGCGTCGCCGCGGCGCGCTCGAAATGACTGGTCGCGTCAAGCGGGCGACCGGCCTGCGCCGCTGCGCGACCAGCCCAGTACCAGCCCTTGGTGGCGACCTGGAGCGAACGCCCGCCGCGGGCATATTTGTCAAACATCGCCACCGCATCGGCGGGGCGCCCGACCTGCATCGCGCTCGTCCCCGCAGTCCACGTCAGTGTGGTGTAATCGTCGCGAACGCCATAGCTTTTCAGCGTGATGTCGGCACCCGGCGCGAAGCTGTCGTCCACTTGGCGAGCGATGTTATAAGCCGTCGTATATTGGCGATCGGCTGCCGCGCCGCGCGCCAGGATGACAAGCATCTCGTAAAAGCGCTCGGGGTCGGTTGGCTTGTCAATGAACGCGTGCGGACGCGCGGCAAGCTGGCGTGCCAGACCGTCGTTACCGCCATCGCGAAGGTAGCGCACGCGGTCCATCAGAAGGCCGGCATCGCTCGCGACACGTGGCGAAGCGGCGGCGTAGAGCGCCTCCGCATTGGGCGCGCGGGTCAGCATCGCCAGCCGCGCGCTCAGCGCTGGGCGCCGCGTCGCGCTTGACCACGGCATCAGCCGCTGTGCGTCGGTCGGTTTCTTGGCGAACAGCAAGGCGTCGATCCGGTGATCATAGTCGGTGGCGACGAACTGCGCGCCGAAGCGGCTCAGCAAAACGCCTTCATCGCCACTGCTGAGATCGGAGGCTTTCCACGCGCTGCGGGCCGCGGCAAGCGCCTCGATCGGCTTGCCAGTGGCAAGGTAGGATTCGGCGAGCCGCGCCCAGCCATTACCGCTGATCGGCTGATCGGCACCGAAGAATTGGATCACGGTGAGCGGACTCTCGCCAGCGCGCATCTGGCGCTCGGCGGCCTTGCGCAGGGCTGCCTCTCCCGGCCAGTCGGGGTTGGCGGCAAGGAAACGCGCATAATCGGCAAAAGCGTAGCCGTTGCTCTGGCGCAGGCGGCGCCAGTCGGCGATGGCGTAGCCGATCGCGTCACCAACTGGCGCCGCGGTGGCATAAACCGGCGGTCGCTGCTGATAAGCGGTGCCCTGATTCTGCACCGCCGCGCTGGCCACGGTGGCAAGGAACATTGGTGCAAACAAAGCCATTCGTCTCATGCTGGACATCATGCAGTCCCGGTCCTTATCTGTACGTGAACAAACGCGTTTCCAGATAACTCTATCCCCGCAAAGGTCTGCGGGTGAAGGGAAAAATGATGTTTTTCGGATCGATTCCGGCGCTAGTGACTCCATTTGCGGCAGGGCGTGTCGATGAAGCGGCATATCGAACGCTGATCGAGTGGCAGATTGACGAGGGGAGTTCGGCACTGGTGCCGTGCGGCACGACCGGTGAGGTCGCGACGCTCGACCGCGACGAACATCACCGCGCGATCGCAGTCACGGTCGAGGCGGCGCGTGGCCGCGTGCCGGTGATCGCGGGGTGCGGAAGCTACTCGACCGCGGCGTCGATCGCTCACGTCAAGGCTGCCGAAAGCGCCGGCGCCGCTGCGGCATTGGTGGTTATCCCTTATTATAACAAGCCGAGCCAGGCCGGGATCGCGGCGCATTTCCGCGCCATCGCCGACGCGTCGGATTTGCCGATCATCGTCTATAATGTCCCCGGCCGGACCGTCGCCGACATCAGCGTCGAGACGCTCGCCGAAATCGCGCAACTCCCGTCGGTGGTCGGGATCAAGGACGCTACCGGCAATCTGGCGCGGGTCTCCGCGCAGCGGCTCGCCTGCGGCGAGCAATTTTGCCAGTTGAGCGGCAATGACGACATGGCGCTCGGCTTCAACGCGATGGGCGGGGTGGGGTGCATTTCGGTCACTGCCAATGTCGCGCCGCGGCTGTGCGCCGACTTCCAGGCCGCGACGCGTGAGGGCCGCTGGGACAACGCGCTGTCGCTTCAGGACAAGCTGTTCCCGCTCCACGTCGCGATGTTTGCCGACGCCTCGCCCGGCCCGGCCAAATATGCGCTGTCGAAAGTCCGCCCGGGCTTTTCGACCGAGTTGCGCCTGCCGTTGACCGAACCATCCGCTGCCGCGAAGGCCTTGATTGATGACGCGCTGGCCCATGCCGGGCTCGCGTGAAGGTTCGTCTGGCGTTGTCGCGCCGACCCCTCTAACGCTCGCCCATGTCCAAGCCGTCCCACGTCACTCCGTTCGACAAGGTCAAGGTCGTCGCCGAGAACCGCCGGGCGCGCTACGATTATTATGTCGAGGACAAGTTTGAGGCCGGAATCGAGTTGGTCGGCACCGAGGTCAAGGCGCTGCGCACCGGCCAATCGTCGATTGCCGAAAGTTATGCGCTGGTCGAGGATAAGCAAGTGTTTTTGATCAACTCGTCGATCCCGCATTATGGCAGCGCAGGCTACGCCACGCACGAGCCTCGCCGCCGCCGCCGCTTGCTCATGAAAGCTCGCGAAATAGCCAAATTGCATGGGGCGATCACGCGCCAGGGACTGACTTTGATCCCGCTGTCCCTGTATTTCAACAGCAAGGGCCGCGCCAAGATCGAGTTGGCGCTGGCGCGCGGCAAGAAGGTCCACGACAAGCGCGAAGTCATCAAAGAGCGGGACTGGAAGCGCGACCAGGCGCGCATCATGCGCAGCCGTGGCTGAGCGCGGCTTTTGGGGGCGGTTCATGGATCGCCATGCCCCATCGAAGGACGAAGTACTCGAAAGCCGCTGGCTCAAACCGTTTGGCGCGCGCGTCCGCCGGTCGGACCTGTGGCGCTTCACCCGCCGCTCGGTCCCGCGCGGAGTATTCGCAGGTCTGTTCATCGGCATTTTCCTGATGGTCCCGGGGTTACAGATCGTTGGCGCCGCCCTGCTGTGCGTGCCCATGCGCGGCAATATCCCGATCGCCGCGGCGATGACCTTTCTCAGCAATCCGGCGACCACGCCCTTCTTCCTTCTCGCCAGCCTCAACGTCGGCAGCAGGCTCGGCTTCAGGGCCGATCTGGCGAGTTTCGAGGCGCTGCGATTGCGCCACGCCACGCTGGGAGAATGGGTTGCGTGGCTGTGGACCGATGCCGCGCCGGCGATGGTCTCCGGATTGTTCGTGATCGGGCTCGGCGTGGCGCTTGCCGGATATATTGTGTCGCTCGTCGGATGGCGCTGGTGGATCGGGCGCAAGTGGCGGCAACGAACGAGCCAGAGCAGCTGAATCCATCAGCCCGAACCAATCGACCTAAGGAGCCCATCGATTATGAACCGCATGATGATCTTGCTTGCTGCGAGCACCGCGCTCGCTGGCTGTGCGACCGTCGCTACGCCGACTGCTGCACCGATGATCGCCGAGCCAATGGCTTCGGTCGAAGCGCCGCCGGCGCCGGCCGCACCTGCGGCTGAGCTTGGCACTTATGGTTTCGACACCGCGGGAATGGATACAACCGTCCTGCCGGGCAATAATTTCTATGATTATGCCAACGGCACCTGGGCCAAGAACACGCCGATTCCCGCCGATAAGGCGAATTACGGGATGTTCACCAAGCTTGACGATATTTCGCGCGCGCGGACCCGCGTGATCATCGAGGAGCAGGCCAAGGATCCGGCCAGCAAGATCGGTCTCGCTTATAACGCTTTCCTCGACACTGCCGCGATCGAGGCCAAGGGGTTGGCGCCGTTCCAGCCGTGGCTGAACGAGATCAAGGGCATCAATTCGAAACGAGATTATGCGGCCGTAGCGGCCAAGGCCGATCGCGTCGGCATCGGCAGCCCGATCGCCGTCTATGTCGGCCAGGATGACAAGAATCCCGATCGCTATGTCGCGAGCGTCAGACAGTCGGGGATCGGTCTTCCCGACCGCGATTATTATCTTTCGAGTGATCCCAAGCTGGTCGCCATTCGTGGCAAATATCTGACCCATGTGACGAACGTCTTGACGCTTGCCGGCGAAGCCAATGCCGCGGCGCGCGCCAAGGCCATTGTCGATTTCGAAACCAGCATTGCGCGAGCGCATTGGACCCGTATCGACAGCCGCGACGCAACCAAGACCTACAATTTGCAAAATCGCGCGCAATTCCTCGCGCAGACGCGCGGTTATGACATGGCGACATTCCTGAGCGGGGTTGGCCTCGGCGCGGCGCAGGACGTACTAGTTGCGCAGCCGAGTGCGATTACCGCGATCGCACGACTGATCGGCGCGGCGCCGCTCGGCGTGCTCAAGGACCAGTTGCTGCTTCGCTCGCTCGACAGCTACGCGGCTTACCTGCCCGCGGCGTTCGACAAGGAGCAGTTCGCTTTTTACGGCACGACCTTGTCGGGTACCCCCGAGCAGGAATTGCGCTGGAAGCGTGCGGTCAGCTTCACCACTGGCGCACTGTCGGATGACGTCAGCAAGCTCTACGTCGAGCGCCACTTTCCGCCTGAAACCAAGGCCGCGGCCGATGTGCTGGTAAAGAATGTTGTCGCTGCGATGGGCCGGCGGATCGACGGGCTTGCGTGGATGGCGCCCGAGACGAAAGTCCGCGCCCGCGCCAAGCTCGCCGGCTTTGTCACCAAAATCGGCTATCCAGATCGCTGGCAGGACTATTCGACGCTTGAGGTTCGCGGCGGCGACGCACTTGGCAATGCGATGCGCGCGGCCGAATGGAACCACAACGATTCCGTGTCGAAGCTTGGCGGCCCGATTCGTCGCTGGGAATGGGGCATGACCCCCATGACGATCAACGCTTATGCCAATTTCGGGATGCGCGAAATAGTCTTCCCGGCCGCGATTCTGCAACCGCCCTTCTTCGATCCCAACGCCGATCCGGCAATCAATTATGGCGGCATCGGCGCGGTCATCGGGCATGAGATCAGTCACCATTTCGACGATCAAGGCGCGAAATATGACGAAACTGGGCGGCTCGCCGATTGGTGGACCCCCGCCGACGTCAAAGCATTCGACGCCGCGACCAAGACGCTCGTTACCCAATATGACGCGTATGAAGTGTTCCCCGGCGCCAATGTGAAGGGCGCTTTCACACTGGGCGAGAATATCGGCGATCTCGCCGGACTCACCGTCGCTTACGACGCTTATCGCACCTCTTTGAACGGCGCCGAGCCGCCGGTGATCGAAGGAACGACCGGCGACGCGCGCTTCTACCTCGGTTGGGCGCAAGTGTGGCGTCGCAGCTATCGCGAGGCCAACCTTCGCCAGCGCCTGCTGACCGATCCGCACTCGCCCTCCGAACAGCGCGCTGCGGTGGTTCGCAACCTCGACCCCTGGTATTCGGCGTTCGGCGTTCAACCCGGCCAGAAGCTTTACCTTGCGCCGACCGAGCGGGTGCGTATCTGGTAAGGGGTGCTTCACCAGCAACTCTCCTCGCTAGACCAAGAACCGCTGGGAAGCGGGCTGCGCTGGTTGGTTCCAACGCTCGTCGCGCTTGCCGCGGCGAGCGGGGCGGGCTTGTGCGCCATCCTTGGCGAGCCGATTTTCGCGGGCCTGTTCCTTGTGGGCGGCGTGGCGATGCTTGCCGCCGCCTTTGCGATCGACCGCCGGACCGCGCGCCCGACGGCGATCGACACGCTGGCGCTCCCCGATCTGACCCTGGTCAGCAGCGCGCTCGACCTCCTCGCCGACCCGGTCGCGCTGACCGGCGGCGACGGGCAATTGGTTACGATCAACCAATCGTTTCGCATACGCTTCGGCGATATTGGTGGGCTTGACGGACTGAGCGACGATCCGGCGCTGAGCGCTCGCATCCTTGGCTTGCGCGACGTGGCGTGGCGCGACGGCAACGCACGCGCCACCGAGCTCGAATTCGACGGTGGCGACCTCGATGTCAGCGTGGCCCGAGCGGGGAGCCGCGGCGACCTGCTGCAATGGCATTTCGCGCTTAAAGCGAAACCCGACCTCGTTGCGGTCGCGGCGACGCGCATCGCCGGCGCTACCGGCGAGCGGCTCGCCGCGGCCGGGGTGATGGCAGCGCTGGTCGACGACGATGGCGCGCTGCTCGCCGCAAACAAGCCGTTCGCTGACCGCGCTATCGGCGCGTCCGAACAGGTCGACGGTGAACTGCGCTTTACCGATCTCGTCCGGGCGTCCGACGACGGGCTGCTCCATTTGGTCGCCGAAGGCGATCTGGGGCGACCGTTGCGCGCGGTGCATGTTCCGCTCGATTCGATGTGCGAGGGGGGGGCAGGGACGCTGCTGATGTTCGACCAGCACGACCAGGACAGCCTCGCCAATTCGACCAACGTCCAGGCGCTGCTCGAAATTCTACCGATTGGATTGGCGCTGGTCGATCGCGATGGGCGGTTTCTGACGATGAACAAGGCCTTCATTGTCGCCGCGGGCATCGTGGGGCCCGAAGTTCCGACCTATCCCGGGGATCTTGTCACCAAGGAAGACAAGGCCGCGGTCGCCGACGCGGTGCGGCGCAATGCGCGCGGGCCGGCGATGTCGGGCGATCTCCCGATCCGACTCAAGCATCAGACCGGCGAGCCGGTGGCGCTGACTGTTGCCGGCCTGCGCGGGCTGGGCGATGCCGCGGTGCTGCTGCTGCTCAAGGACAATAGCGAGGAAGCCAAGTTGAAGCGACAGGTCGCGCAGGCGACCAAGATGCAGGCGGTAGGCCAACTCGCCGGAGGCGTCGCGCATGATTTCAACAATATTCTGACCGCGATCATGGGTCATTGCGATCTCATGCTGATGCGCCACACGCCGGGTGACAGCGATTATGACGATATTCAGCAGATCAAGTCGAATTCGAACCGCGCGGCCGGGCTGACCCGCCAGTTGCTGGCCTTCTCGCGGCAACAGACGCTGCGCCCGCAAGTGCTGCAATTGCCCGATGTTGTGTCTGAAGTGTCGCATCTACTCAAACGGCTGCTGGGCGAAACCGTCCAGCTGGTGGTCAAGCATGGCCGCGACCTCGGGCCGGTCCGCGCGGATCCGGGCCAGCTCGAGCAAGTGATTGTCAACCTGTCGGTCAACGCGCGCGACGCCATGGTGTCGCAGGGCGGTGGCACGCTGACCATCCAGACCTATCCGGTGCGCGCCGACCAGGTCGCGGACCTCGGCAGCGACATCTTGCCCATCGCCGATTATGCCACGCTGTCGATCAGCGACACGGGCACCGGGATTGCCGCCGCAGTGCTCGGCAAGGTGTTCGAACCATTCTTCACGACCAAAGAGGTCGGCAAGGGCACCGGGCTCGGGCTGTCGACCGTATATGGCATCGTCAAGCAATCGGGAGGCTTCATCTTCGCCGATTCGACGGTTGGCTCGGGGACGCGGTTCGTCATCTATTTGCCGGTCCATCAAGTCGAGGAGCCGTCGCGGGGCAGGCGGCTGGCCAAGCCCAAGGCCAAGGAAAGCGAATTGTGGGGCACCGGCACGATCCTGCTGGTGGAGGATGAAGCAATGGTCCGCACCGTCGCCGAGCGGGCCCTGGTGCGGCATGGCTATAAAGTGCTGACGGCCAACAATGGCGAGGAAGCGCTCCAGCGACTCGCCGTCTGCGGGGAGGAGGTCGCGTTGCTTATCTCCGACGTCGTCATGCCGGTGATGGACGGACCGACGATGGTACGAGAAGCGCGCAAGACCTATCCCGACGTGCCAATTCTGTTCATGTCAGGCTATGCCGAGGAGCAGTTGCGCAAGTCGATCGATATCGCCAATGTTGCCTTCCTTCCCAAGCCCTTCAGTGTCCAGGAACTTGCCGAGGCGGTGCAGCGCGTACTTGCAGCTGTTAAATAGGTCTTTCCTCAGCCGAAACGGCTGCTATTCAGCATGTCGTGAGTAAAACGCGCCGCATCCTGATCGTCGAAGACGAACCGCTCATCGCGATGATGCTCGAAGACTTCATCGAGTCGCTCGGGCATGACGTCCGTGGCCCATGCGAAAGTGTCTCCGAAGCGCTCGCGATGGTCGAGGCCGACGGGTTTGACCTTGCTATCCTCGACGTGAATTTGAAGGGCGAGAGCGTGTGGCCGGTCGCCTCGGCCTTGCGCGAAAAGGGCATTCCGTTCGTGCTTGCATCGGGCGGGCATGTCGAACCCCCGCCAGCCGAATTCGCCGATACGCCGATGATCGAAAAACCCTACACCATCGACCGTGTCTCGCCGATCATCGACGCCGCGCTCGCCGCAGCCTGAGGCTGGCATCTGCTCAAGCGGCTGGTCATCCCGGTGGCGGCGCTGCTCGCCTCCCTGCTGCTGATGGTTTCGTTGCAAACCCGACTTGTCTTTCCGACGCACGCCGTGGGTCCAGCAGGGCCGCTGCCACGCGCGGCCATCCGCATCAGCACCGAAACAACCGACGGCAACACGCTCCACGGAATCCACATCCCGCCGGTATCCGCCTCGCGAAAGCCACGCACTCTGGTCCTCGGCTTCGGCGGCAATGGGTGGAATGGCGCCGACGTCGCAGCGCAACTTCACCAGTCATTCCCCCAGGCAGAGGTCATCGTCTTTCACTATCGCGGCTACGCTCCTTCGACCGGGAGCCCGTCAGCCGAGGCATTGCTCGCTGATGCGCCGCTGGTCCACGACTTCGCCGTCGATCGGGTCAAGCCCGACCGCACGATCGCGGTCGGTTTCAGTATCGGCAGCGGTGTCGCCGCAAGTCTTGCCGGGCGACGCCCGCTCGACGGACTGATCCTCGTCACGCCCTTCGATTCGCTGAAAACCGCGGCAAGCGATCTATATCCGTGGTTGCCCGTCGCCACGTTTTTCGAGCATGAATTGAACACGGCGGCGTATCTCAAGGACACACCGATACCGGTGGCGATGATATCCGGAGACCGTGACGGGCTGATTCGCCCGCCCCGGACGCAAGCGCTGCGCCAGCAAGTGGCTAATCTGGCTTACGACCGGACAATCGAGGGCGCAGGCCACAATGACATTTATCATCGGCCGGAATTTCAGCAGGCGATGAGCGAGGCGTGGGATGCGGTCCTTTCTTCGGGCAAGGCCGAATAAGGCCGCCTCCAATCAATTTTGTTCCCCCCTTGTTCCTTGCGAACAAACCATATACAGCGAGTCGCGTACAGGGTGGCGATGGGCCGCTCGATTGACGCAGGGATCACGCTCATGGCAACGCAACTCAAGGTCGTCGGCAAAAATGGGGATAGCGTGAGCACGGATCGCGAAAAGGCATTGGAAGCGGCGCTGGCGCAGATCGACCGCGCCTTCGGCAAGGGTTCAGCGATGAAGCTGGGAAGCCGCGAGAAGACCGAGATCGAGACCATTTCGACCGGCAGTCTCGGGCTCGACATTGCGCTTGGCGTCGGCGGCTTGCCGCGCGGCCGGGTGATCGAAATCTACGGACCCGAAAGCTCGGGCAAGACGACGCTGGCGTTGCATGTCATCGCCGAAGCGCAAAAGCTGGGCGGGACCGCCGCCTTCGTCGATGCGGAGCATGCGCTCGACCCGGGCTATGCCAAGAAACTCGGCGTCGACATTGACGAACTGATCGTGTCGCAGCCCGATACCGGCGAACAGGCACTCGAGATCGTCGACACGCTGGTGCGTTCGAACGCGATCGACGTGCTGGTGATCGATTCGGTCGCCGCGCTGGTTCCGCGCGCCGAAATCGAAGGTGAGATGGGCGACAGCCACGTCGGGCTTCAGGCGCGTCTGATGAGCCAGTCGCTGCGCAAGCTGACCGGGTCGATCAGCCGCTCGAAGTGCATTGTCATCTTCATCAACCAGTTGCGGATGAAGATCGGCGTGATGTACGGCAATCCCGAGACCACCACCGGCGGCAACGCGCTCAAATTCTACGCGTCGGTGCGGCTCGACATCCGCCGCACCGGGCAGATCAAGGACCGCGACGACATCGTCGGCAACACCACCCGGGTGAAGGTCGTCAAGAACAAGGTCGCGCCGCCGTTCAAGCAGGTCGAATTCGACATCATGTACGGGCAAGGGGTGTCCAAGGTCGGCGAGATTCTCGACCTTGGCGTCAAGGCCGGGATCGTCGACAAGTCGGGCGCGTGGTTCAGCTACGATTCGATCCGCATCGGCCAGGGACGCGAGAATTCGAAGACCTTCCTCACCGAGAATCCCGACATGGCGCTGAAGATCGAAAATGCGGTCCGGGGCAAGACCGACGAAGTCGCGGAAGCGCTGATGGTCGGGCCCGACGCCGACGACGGCCTGTAAGGCGGTCCCTCCCCATCGCCTGCGGTGGGGAGGACAGGCGTTTGCTTGACCGGCAAAGGCCGGAGGGCAGATTGGTCCGCGCTGATGCAGTTGAGACAATCGGTCGGTGGAGACAATCGGCGGTGGAGCGGGCGCGGGCTCGGCCGCTTGCTCAGTTTGCCGGTTGGTCCTGGGCGACGAGGGGGTCGATGCCGGCGAACAAGCGTCCACGCTCGGTCAGCAGGACAATGACCAGACCGGCGAGTCCGCAGCCGGCGAAGCCGATCAGGAAGGGTTGCTGCGTACCATCGAACGACTGGCCGATGACCAGCCCGATAAGCGCCCCGCCGATCGTCCCGACGACTCCCTGGACCGACGATGCGGTGCCCGCGATCGCCGCCATGTTGGTCATCGCCAGCGTCGCGAAGTTCGAAGTCGTGAAGGCGAACGCCATCATCGTCAGCCCCATCAGCATCACGAACAGCCACAGCGGTTCGGCGATCAGCAACGCAAGCGCGGCATGGAACGAGGTGATGGCGACAAAGCCGATCAGTCCGGCATGGCCGACCCGGCGCAGCCCGAACCGCCCGATGACGCGGCTGTTGGCCCAGCTCGCCAGCGCCATCGGTGCCGCGACGCCAGCGAATACCAACCCGATCAGGGCCGGCGCGCGATAGGTGTCGAACACAATCTGCTGGATCGAGGCGATGTAGGCGGTGAGCCCGCCGAATATCGCGGTCATCGCCAGCGTATAGCCGAGCGAAAGGCGATCGAGCGCCGCGCGGCGGGCGGCGCGGGCAATGGTCAGCGGATCGAGCGGTCGGCGAAACTCGGAATGGAGCGTCTCGGGCAGCCGGACGAAGCTCCACAGCCACATCGCCACCCCATAGCCCGCGAGCAGCCAGAAGATCGCCCGCCATGGCGCAAACAGGAGGATTGCCTGCCCGATGTTGGGGGCGAGCACCGGAACCAGCATGAAGGTCATGAACACCAGGCTCATGACCTTCGCCATCGCCTCGCCGTCGAACAGATCGCGAACCATGGCCACGACCAGAACGCGGGTCACTGCCGCCGACGCGCCCATCGCGACGCGCCCGGCGATGAGCAACTCGAAGCTCGACGCGATCCCGCACAGCAAGGCGAATCCCGCATAAAGCGCTACCCCGATGGCGAGGATCGGCTTGCGCCCGAAGCGGTCGGCAAGCGGGCCCCAAATGATTTGCCCGGCGCCGAAGCCCAGCATGTAGGTGACCACGACCAGTTGGCGGCGATTGTCCTCGGCCACCCCCAGATCGTTCCCGATCGCGGGGAGCGCGGGGATCATCGCGTCGATGGCGAAGGCGTTGAGCGCCATCAACCCGGCGAGCAGGACAACCGTTTCGCGCCGCCCCGGCACTTTCAGCGATTTGCCGGCAGAATTTACGGCTTCGAACATGGCGCGGCTGCTGGCCTATCGCGTCCTCGCATGCAACACTCGATCGGTCTTTCAAGGATACCGATATATGCACGTCGTCCATCATCTCGAGAATAGCCGCTCGCAGCGCTTGTTGTGGCTGCTCGAGAAAATGGACCTGCCGTATGAAGTCAAACGTTATGCGCGCGATCCCAAGACAATGCGCGCGCCGCACGACTTGAAGCGCATCCACCCGCTCGGCAAATCGCCCCTGCTCGAAGACCGGGGCACGATCTATGCCGAAAGCGGCGCGATCATTGATCATCTGGTGGCGATGACCGGCCAGTTTGGACCGGCCGACGACCAAGCCTCGCGGCGCCGTTTCGCGATGTTCCTCCATTATGCCGAAGGATCGCTGATGCCGCCGTTACTGGCTTTGCTGGTGATCGGCCGCCTCGGGCTGCTGGGGCGCCCCGCGCGCAAGCCGCTGCTCGCCATGTTTGCCGACCACCTTGTATGGCTGGAGAGCGAGCTCGACACCCGCGACTGGTTCGCCGGCGGCGAATTCAGCGCGGCCGACGTGATGATGAGCTTTCCGCTTGAAGCCGCGCGGCACCGCGCCGGGCTCGATCAGCGCTATCCCAATCTGCTCGCTTGGCTGGCGCGAATTCACGCGCGGCCAGCTTATCAGCGCGCGCTCGCAACCGGAGGACCCTATGCTTACGCTTGATCGCCGCTCGTTGATTGGCGGAGCATTATTGGCGCCCGCCGCGCTTGCCTTGCCCGGTGTGTCGCGCGGTGCGCCTTCACTTCTGCCGCCCGCGATTGGGCAGGTCGAACGGCTCGCGCGGCTCGCCAAGGCACGCGCGCTGATGCGGCGTCATGGCCTCGGGGCGATCCTGGTCGAACCGGGGCCAAGCCTCGACTATTTCACCGGGGTGCGATGGAGTCGTTCCGAACGCCTCACCGCCGCGCTCATCCCCGCGGTCGGCGACCCGATCATCGTCACGCCATTTTTCGAAAAGCCGTCGGTCGCCGAGAGCCTTGGCATCCCCGCCGAGATTCGCACCTGGGACGAGCATGAGGAGCCGCTGCGGCTCGTCGCCGACTGGCTGCGCGAGCGCAAGCTGGTCGCGGCGCCGCTCGGAATCGAGGAAACCAATCGCTTTTTCATCGTCGACCGCCTCAGGGCCGAGCTCCCGCGCCTCGCGGTTCGCAACGCCAATCCAGTGGTGCGCGGCTGCCGGATGATCAAATCGCCCACCGAACTCGCGCTGATGCAGGCCGCGACGGACCTGACCATTGCCACGATTCGCGACGTTCATGGCAAGCTGCGCGAAGGCATGACCCCGGACGACATTTCGACCCTGCTCGAATCCGGGATGGTAGCGCGCGGCGGGACCAATCCGTGGGCGCTGGTGCTGCTCGGCGAGGCATCGGCCTATCCGCACGGGTCGGGCAAGCCGCAATCGGTCAAGCGCGGCGAAGTGGTGCTGATCGACACCGGCTGCGCGGTGCGCGGCTACCAATCTGACATTTCGCGTAGCTTCATATTCGGCGCCGATGCGACGCGCGAGCAGCGGCGGGTGTGGGAACAGGTGACGCAAGGCCAGAAGATCGCGATGCAGGCGGCGAAGATCGGCGCGACCGCGGGTAGCGTCGATGACGCGGTGCGCGGCGCCTACACGCGCTGGGGTTACGGTCCCGACTACAAACTCCCCGGGCTGTCGCACCGCACCGGGCACGGGATCGGCATGGAAGGCCACGAGCCGGTCAACCTTGTGCGCGGCGAGACGACCCAGCTTGCGCCGGGAATGTGCTTTTCGAACGAGCCCGGAATTTACCTTCCCGGAAAGTTTGGCATCCGGCTCGAGGATTGTTTCCACATGACCGCCGCCGGGCCGCGCTGGTTCAGCACGCCCCCCGCCTCGATCGATGAACCGGTCGGGCCGCGCGCTTGACAAGCGACCACGCTGGCCCCGATGCCAGCGGCGACACACAGGGAGTGACAATGGAACAGGAAACGACCCGCGGCTTCGGCCTGCAATGGCAGATGCTGGTGGGCTTCATCGTCGGCCTTGGCGCCGGCCTGATCGCCAATGTCACGTCGAGCGATGCGGCGTGGGTAGATGTCGTCACCACCTATGTCACCGGACCGATCGGTCAAATCTTCCTTCGCCTCTTGTTCATGCTCGTTATCCCGTTGCTGTTCTCGGCACTGGTCGTGGGGATCGCGGAGATGGGCGACATTCGCTCGCTTAAGCGCGTCGGCCTGCGCACTTTGATGTTCACGATCGTCGTGTCGGGGATCGCGGTGGTCCTCGCGCTGACCTTCACCAACTGGATCCAGCCCGGGGCAGGCGTGGATCCGGTGCTTGCCCAGCGGTTGCTGATCGATGCACGCGAAGGTGCCGGGGCGATCCTGTCGGGCCAGGCCGAGCGGCCTCAGGGGGTGGCAGCGGTGCTGGCAATCATTCCCAACAATGTCGTCGCCGCCGCGGCCGACAACGACATCCTCGCGGTGATGGTATTCGCGCTCATTTTCGGCATTGGCCTGCTGATCACCCCGACCAAGCCGGCCAACACCCTCCAAGGCGCGATCGAAGGCATTTTCCACGTCTCGATGCGCCTGATCTCGCTGATCATCCGCTTCGCGCCGATCGCCATCGCCTGCTTCATGTTCAACCTTGCCGCGGTGTTCGGCTGGGAATTGCTGCTCTATCTCAGCGCTTATGTCGCGGTCGTGCTGCTCGCGCTCGGCACGCATATGTTCGTGGTCTATCCGTTGCTGCTCAAATTCGCGGGCGGGGTGTCGCCGCTGTGGTTCTTCCGCCAGAGCCAGGAAGCGATGGTCATGGCGTTTTCGACCGCTTCTTCGAACGCCACGCTGCCGACCGCGATTCGCGTTGCCGAGAATAACCTCAACCTGCCGCCGCGCGTGTCGCGCTTCGTGCTGACCATCGGCGCCACCGCCAATCAGAACGGCACCGCGATCTTCGAAGGCGTGACCGTGCTGTTCCTCGCGCAATTTTTCGGGGTCGAGCTGACCTTGGCGCAGCAGGCGACGGTGTTGTTCATCTGCATTCTCGGCGGCATTGGCACGGCGGGCGTTCCGGCGGGTTCGCTGCCGGTAGTGGCGCTGATCCTTGGCATGATCGGAGTGCCGCCCGAAGGCATCGGGCTCGTGCTCGGGGTCGATCGCTTTCTCGACATGTGCCGCACGACACTCAACGTTACCGGCGACCTTACCGCAGCGACCGTCATCTCGCGCGGCGAGCCGCATGATGCGCCGCCAATCGAAGGAGTGCTCGCCGTCCCGCCCAAGCCGATCTGATGGATACGCTCGATGCACTGACGGAGCCCTATTCGACGATCCTGTGCGATATCTGGGGAGTGATCCACGACGGTGGACGGCTGTTCCCCGGCGCGGCCGAGCGGCTTGCCGGATGGAAACGCGCGGGTAAGACGATCATCCTCGTCACCAATGCCCCGCGCCCGGCATCCACCGTTGCGGTCAGGCTCGACGCACTCGGGCTTACGCGCAGCAGCTATGACGCGATCACCAGCAGCGGCGAATCGGGTATCGCGGCGCTGGTCGACCCGCCGCGCAGCGTCGGCTTTCTCGGCACCGCCGCCGACCGTGCCGACCTGATTGTGCACGGGGTTGTCGTGACCGACGGCGAATATGACGAAGTGGCCTGCACCGGGATCGTCGATCGAAGCCATGGAGCGCGGGATTATGTCGGACAACTTGAGGAGTGGGCGGCGCGCGACGTTTTGCTCCACTGCCTCAACCCCGACCGCGAAGTGATCCATTGCGGAGTGCGCGAGGCATGCGCAGGGGCGCTGGCCGATTTGTACGAGGCGATGGGCGGCCGAGCGAAATGGTATGGCAAGCCTCACGCGCCAATCTATCGTCATGCGCTGAGCCTTGCCGGCGATCCGCCGCTCGCCACGGTGCTGGCGATTGGCGACGGGCCGCTGACCGACATGCTCGGCGCGGCGCGATTCGGGATCGACGCCTTGTTCATCAGTCACGGCATTCACGCCGGCGCGCCATTCCCGGATGATTTCGCGCAGCGCCACGCTCTGGGCGACTGGCGCCCGGTCGCGACGCTGCCCGATCTCAGTTAGGCGTGTTCGGTCTCGCGGGCCTTGACCCTGCCGGCCTGGGCAGCGCTGACTTCGGCGAGATGATCGAACCGCGCTTCATAGCTCGCCAGCCCCTGGCTCAACGAGCGTAGCTCGGCCTCGAGCCCATCCAATTCGCTTTCGGGGATCAGCGCATCGATCCGGTCCCATCCGGTCCAGCCATCGCGTGGGCCCATGCCGAGCATCTGGCCCCGCCGCCCCGCCGTCGCCGACGTCGCGCGGCTGGTCGCCGAGTTCGGACACGTCAATGTCACACGCTGGACCGGTTCGAGCAGATGCGGCGCGGCCTGCGCCAACGCATCTTGCATTGCGATTCGCCCCGCGGTGCGAAACGCGAGTTCGGACGAATCGACGCTATGGAAACTGCCGTCGGTCAGCGTCACCGCGACATCGACCACGGCAAAGCCCAACGGCCCTTTCACCATCGCGTCGCGCACGCCTTGTTCGACCGCCGGGATATAGTGACGCGGGACGGCCCCACCGGAGATGCGTTCCGAAAACCGAAAACCCTCGCCGCGCGGCAGCGGCGCGAGTTCGATCACCACGTCGCCAAATTGTCCGTGCCCGCCCGATTGTTTCTTGTGCTTTCCGCGCTGGACAACCGGACGGCGGATCGACTCGCGATAGCCGATCGAGGGCGCGCGGCAGGTCACGTCGATCGCATAGCGCCGCTTGATTCGCCCGAGCGTGCCCCGGAGATGCTCGTCGTTGATTCCTTTCAACCGCAACTCGTGGCTCATCTCGTCATGCTCAAGCGCAAGGCTCGGGTCCTCCTCGACCACGCGCGACAACGCACCCGACAGCTTGACGTCATCCTTGCGGTCGGTTGGTTCGATCGCGAGGCAAGCGTTGCGCGGCAATTGCTCGACCTCGATCGCCGGGGGCAGATCGCCGCGCGACAACCATTGGCCGCTCATGAGGCCGTCGACCTTGGCGACGGCGATGATCGCCCCGCTGGGAGCGCTCGCCAATTTCGCGGTCTTGTCGCCTTGTACCGAGAAAATCGTGCCAAGCCGCGCCGGCTGTCGATCGCTTCCGCGAAGCTCGCTTCCCTCCTCGATCCCGCCACCAAGCATCCGCCCAAGCACCAGCCGGCCGACGGCGCCGCCGTGCGAAACCTTGAACGCGTAGAATGAGGTCGCCTCGACCCCGAGGCGGTAGCAGGTTGCGGCGGGCCCAGGCACTTCGTGGCGAAGTGCCTTGAGCAAGCGCCGGATGCCCCAACCCTGGCTGGCCGAACCGAACAGCACCGACACGCTCAGATTATCGCTCGTCTCGCGCGCAAGGTCGGCGAAGATCGTCGCCGGGGCGGGGGCCTCGTCCATGAGCAATTTCTCAAGTAGCGCATCGTCATGGTCGGCGAGCTGTTCGAGCAAGTGGGTTCGCTCGCTGGCCTCGCGCTCGGCAAGCTCCTCCGGGATCGGCACGACTTTCGATGGCTTGCCCGGAGCATAATGATAAGCACGTTCGAGGGCGAGATCGACGAACCCGCTGATCTTGTCGCCGCTTCCGTCCGTATCGCGGATCGGGATCTGGCGAGCGATCAGCGGCGATGCGCTGAGCGGCTGCAACGCAGCCAGCAGGTCGCGGATCGAGCCGTGCGCCTGGTCGATGCGGTTGACGAAAATGAGGTGCGGAATGCCTTGCTCGTCGAGCATCCTCAGAGCAGGCGCGGCCAGAGCGGCCCGCGCCGCGTCGGGATCGACGACGACGATCGCGAGGTCGGCAACCGCGATCGCGCGCTGCGCGTCGGCCGCAAAACCGATCGAGCCCGGCGCATCGATCAGCGCGAACGACCCGCCAAGATAATCGAAATGCATCAGATTTAGTTCGGTCGAACCGCCACGCGCGCGCGCTTCGGGGCTGCTGTCGCCGACGCTGCTACCGTGCCCGCTCGACCCCTGGCGCTGGATCGCGCCGCTCGCGAACAGCAACGCTTCGGCCAAGTCCGTCTTTCCCGCGCCGGCCGGTCCGACCAGCGCGATCACTCGAGTGCCGTTGATGTTTTCCTGCGGGTCCTTGGGCATGCGACTGTCCTTCCTTCGTGGAAGCGAAGGCGCCGAGTCGCGTCGAGCGGCGGGGCGCTCTGCAATCGACAAGCGTCGGACCGCGCGGCGATAATTGCAAGAGGCTGGGGAACGAGCGCGCCGGGCCGCGGTTCAAGCGGCATGATCAAGAACGCTTCCGACACCTCGCCCGGTGACCACGGCCGCTCTGCTTCCTCGCCATGGGCAATGCCGCTGGCCGGATGGAAGGACATTCTTGTTCGCACGTGGGGCGAATCGAACAAGGACAACGTCGGGCTGGTCGCCGCGGGCGTCGCTTTCTACGCCTTTCTCGCTTTAGTCCCGCTGATGGGTGCGACGGTGCTGACCTATGGCCTCGTCGCCAGTCCGGAAACCGTCTTCAAGAACATCACGTCGCTGACAAGCGTGCTGCCGGCCGAAGCCGCCAGCCTGATCGGTGAGCAATTGATGAATGTCGTCGAGACATCGAGTGGCAAGAAGGGGCTTGGCCTGGTCATTGCGCTGGGCGTCGCCTTGTTCGGCGCGCGCAATGCAGCGGGCGCGATCATCACCGCGCTCAACATTGCCTATGACGAGGAAGAGAAGCGCGGCTTTATCAAGGTTACCTTGCTGGCGCTTGCGATCACCATCGCCGCGGTGATCTTCGCGATCGTCGCCATTCTCGCAATTACCGTCCTGCAATTTCTTGCCGACCTGATCCCGGAAGCGCCGCCATTCGTGCTTCTGCTCATCCGTCTGGTCACGGCCATCCTGATTTTCGCTGGCGCGGCAGCGGGTGCGGCGACTCTGTACCGCTATGCCCCGTCGCGTGAGAAAGCGACGTGGACATGGATGACGCCCGGGACGGCTTTGGCGGCTTTGGGATGGCTGCTGCTTAGCTTGGCGTTCGGATTTTACGCCAGCCGCTTTGCCAATTACAGCGCGACCTACGGGTCGATTGCCGGGGTCATCGCGCTGCTCACGTGGACCTATTTATCAAGCTATATCTTCCTGTTCGGTGCCGAATTTAACAGCGAATTCGAACATCAGACGGCAAAGGACACCACTTCCGGGGCAGCGCGACCGCTCGGCACGCGCGGGGCCTGGGCGGCGGATCATGTCGCCGACGGCGCGCATGACGAAGGCGGGGAAAGCGAGGCCCGCGACACGCCTGATCTGCAAACCGCGCCGACGCCGACGGTCAAGATCGAGGGCCAGGAGAGCGTGGGACATCCCTATGTCGTGTCCC
>JALYRH010000058.1 GCA_030855425.1 Pseudomonadota bacterium | reverse complement strand
CCCTTGCCGAGCGCGCCAAACAGGCGGGCGTGAGCCGGGTCGTGTTCGACCGCGGTGGCTTCCTTTTCCATGGCCGGGTCAAGGCCCTCGCCGACGCCGCTCGCGAAGGCGGATTGGAGTTTTAAATGGCTGACGAGAACGAAACCCCGCAGGTCGCTGCGGCGACCGATGCCGCTCCTGAGGCTGCTCCGGCACCCGCTCCAGCAGTCGAGGCCTCGGCACCGGCTGAAACCGCAGCCCCCGCGCCGAACGAAGGTCGTGGTCCTCCGCGTGGTGCGCCCCGTGGCGGTCGCGGTGGTGGTCCCGGCGGCGGTGGCCGCGACAATCGTGGTGGCGGCAACCGTGGCCGGCGCGATGACAAGCGCGGCGGAAACCGTGGCGGCGACGACGGCGGCGAAGAGCTGATCGAGAAATTGGTTCACATCAATCGCGTCTCGAAGACGGTCAAGGGCGGCAAGCGCTTCGGCTTCGCGGCATTGGTTGTGGTTGGCGACGGCAAGGGCCGCTCGGGCTTTGGCCATGGCAAGGCGCGCGAAGTTCCCGAAGCCATCTCCAAGGCGACCGCGGCGGCCAAGAAGGCCATGATCCGCGTTCCGCTGCGCGATGGCCGCACGCTTCATCATGACGGCAATGGCCATTTCGGCGCCGGCAAGGTCACCGTTCGCTCAGCTCCTTCGGGGACCGGGATCATCGCCGGCGGCCCGATGCGCGCCGTGTTCGAGACGCTCGGCGTGGCCGACGTGGTGACCAAGTCGGTCGGCACTTCGAACCCCTACAACATGATCCGTGCGACCTTCGAGGCGCTCAAGGAACAGACCAGCCCCCGTTCGGTGGCGCAGCGTCGCGGCAAGAAGGTCTCCGACCTGCTCGGCCGCGGTGGCATGGACAAGGCCGAGGCCGACGCCACTGCCGAAGCGATCACGGAGTAATTAGCATGGCCACCGTAACCTACACCCAGATCGGTTCGCCGATCCGCCGCGACAAGACCCAGCGTGCGACGCTGATCGGTCTCGGCCTCAACAAGATGCATCGCACGGTGACGTGCGAAGCGACCCCCGAAGTCATGGGCCAGGTGCGCAAGGTCGCGCATCTGCTCAAGGTCGAAGGCTAAATCCCGGGCTTCGGCCCCTGCGCGAAATAAGCGAAAGCGAGTGCACGACATGAAACTCAATGAAATCCGCGACAATCCTGGTGCCCGCAAGAGCCGCGTTCGCGTTGGCCGCGGCATCGGTTCGGGGCTCGGCAAGACCGCCGGGCGCGGTCAGAAGGGCCAGAAGAGCCGCTCGGGCGTCTCGATCAAGGGCTTCGAAGGCGGCCAGATGCCGCTCCACATGCGACTGCCGAAGCGCGGCTTCAACAATATCTTCGCCAAGGATTATGCCGAGGTGAACCTTGGCGCGATCCAGAAATTGATCGATGCCGGCACGCTCGACGGCAGCGCCACGCTCGACCATGCCGCGCTCAAGGCCGCCGGTCTCGCGCGCGGTGGCCGCAACGGCGTTCGCCTGCTTGGCAAGGGTACGCTCACGTCCAAGGTCAGCCTGACCGTCGCCGGTGCGTCGAAGGGCGCGATCGAGGCGGTTGAAAAGGCCGGCGGCAAGGTCCAGGTGATCGAGGTCATCACCGCCGCCGAGAAGGCCGCTGCCAAGAAGGGCAAGGCGCGTCTTGAGCGCATCAACGTCAAGAATGAAAAGATTGCCGCTAAGAAGGGCTGACGCCATTCTTTGCGCCGGGGGCTTCGCAGCGACGCCTCAGTGACTATATCGGGCGGCGGGGGGTCTGAGGCTCGCCGCCGCCTGACTTTCATCTAGGGATATTCGATGGCATCCGCAGCCGAACAACTGGCTTCCAACATCAGCCTTTCCAGCTTTGGCAAGGCGACCGAGCTCAAGAAGCGTCTGTGGTTCACGCTCGGCGCGCTGGTGCTGTTCCGCTTGCTGTCGTTCGTCCCCATCCCGGGTATCGACCCGCGCTCGATGGCGTCGCTGTTCCAGACGCAGCAGGGCGGAGTGCTCGATTTCTTCAACATGTTCTCCGGCGGAAGCCTGGAGCGCATGTCGGTGATTGCGCTGGGGTTGATGCCGTACATCACCGCCTCGATCGTGGTGCAGCTGGGCGGGTCGCTTTATGAGCCTTGGAAGCAGCTCAAGAAGGAAGGCGAGGTCGGGCGCAAGAAGCTCAACCAATACACCCGCTATCTGACCGTTGCGCTGACCACCGTGCAGGGCTATTTCATCGCCGTCGGGCTCGAAACCCTTGGCGCAAGCCAGGGCATCGCGGCGGTCGTCGAACCGGGCATGATGTTCCGCATCTCGGCGACAATCAGCCTCATCGGGGGCACCTTGTTCCTGATGTGGGTTGGCGAGCAGATCACCAGCCGCGGCATTGGCAATGGCATCAGCCTGATCATCATGGCGGGGATCGTCGCCTCGCTGCCGCAAACGCTCGCGCAATTGTTCGAGGGCGGGCGTAGCGGAACGCTCGACTCCTTGCTGGTGTTGCTGATTGTCTTCGCGGTCGCCGGGCTGGTCCTGTTCATCTGCTTCATGGAGCGCGCCCAGCGCCGCGTGCTGGTTCAATATCCCAAGCGTCAGACGGCGCGCGGGTCGATGCAGCAGGAACGCAGCCACCTTCCGATCAAGCTCAACACTGCCGGGGTGATCCCGCCGATCTTCGCTTCGTCGCTGCTGCTGATGCCGCTGACCGTGCTGCAGATGGCGGGCGCCGGCGACGGCACCGCGGGCGGGTCGAGCGACTGGTTGATCACGGTCTCGACGTGGCTCCAGCATGGTTCGCCGCTCTACCTCCTCCTCTACGGCGCGGGGATCGTGTTCTTCTGCTTCTTCTACACCGCGGTGCAGTTCAATTCGGAAGAAACCGCCGAGCAGCTCAAGCGCCATGGTGGCTTCATCCCCGGGATCCGTCCAGGCAAGGCAACCGAGACCTACTTCGACTATCTGCTCAACCGCATCACGGTGGTCGGCGCGGCATATCTCGTCCTGATCTGTCTCATCCCCGAAATCCTGTTCAGCCAGGCCGGAGTGCCGTTCTACCTCGGCGGAACGAGCCTGCTGATTGTGGTCAACGTGACGATGGACACGGTCAGCCAGATCCAGAGCCACTTGATCGCGCATCAATATGGCGATCTAATCAAGAAGGCGAAGCTCAAGGGCGGGAAGCGCCGCTAGTTACGCGTTGAACAGGGGACTTCAGTGGATATCATTCTTCTCGGTCCCCCCGGCGCGGGCAAGGGAACCCAGGCGCAGCGGCTCCAGGCGCGGCGCGGCATGGTCCAGCTGTCGACCGGCGACATGCTTCGTGAGGCGGTTGCCGACGGCACTCCGGTCGGGGTGCGCGCCAAGGCGGTGATGGAAGCGGGCGAGCTGGTGTCCGACGCGATTGTCTCGGCATTGATCGGCGAGCGGCTCGACACCGCCGCGGCGCATGGCGCGATCTTCGATGGCTTTCCGCGCACCGCGCATCAGGCCGACGCCCTCGAAATGCTGCTTGGCGAGCGGGGGCGCAAGCTCGACCATGTGATCGAATTGGTTGTCGACGAAGAGGCGCTGGTCGACCGCATCACGGGGCGCTTCACCTGCGCCAGGTGCGGCGCGCCCTATCACGACACGTTCCACGTCCCGATCGTGCCCGGCAAATGCGACGCGTGTGGCGGAACGATGTTCAAGCGGCGCCCTGACGACAATGAACAGACCGTGCGCACGCGGATGGCCGAATATCGCGCCAAGACCGCGCCGATCCTCCCGCTCTACGAGGAAAAGGGCCTCGTTCGGCGGGTCGATGGCATGGCCCCGGTCGAGACCGTTGCCGCCGCGATCGACGCGATCCTCGACGCCTAGACAACGGCCCACCACGGGCGGGAGCAACGCCATGCGCATCTTCGCTATTTTCCTAGCCCTGATCGCCGCCCCGGCGAGCGCGGTGATCGTCGGCGCCGATAGCCACGGGTTCGAGGTTCGCCAAACCATCGAATTGCCGGTCCAGCCCGCCCAGGCGCTCGCGTCATTCGCGCAAATTGGGTCGTGGTGGTCAAAAGACCATACTTACTCGGGCAATGCCTCGCGTCTGTCGCTCGAGCTGCGCCCCGGCGGATGCTGGTGCGAGCAACTCGATCGTGGCGGCGGGGTCGAGCATATGCGGATCGCCTTGTACAAGCCCGGGGAGCGCATCATGCTGACCGGCGCGTTGGGGCCCCTGCTGTCCGAAGCGGTGAGCGGGGTGATGGACGTGACCGCGACCAAGACCGGGACCGGCTCACGCCTGACGATCAACTATCGCGCCGCGGGGTTTGCGCGCGGCAATGGCACCGAAATGGCGCTTGGCGTCGATGGGGTGTTGCGCGAGCAGGCCGAGCGGCTGCGCACCTATGCCAGCAAAAGCGGTGGCAAACGCTGATCAGACCTCAAGCGCGCACCAGGCTGATCGTGCGCCACGCGGGGGTGTCACCCGCCGCCAGATGATCCTCAGACCCGATCTCGCGCCACTGCTCGCTCGACCGCAGGTCGGGCATGGTCACGTCGCCAGATATCTCGGCCAGGACCTCGGTAAGCTCGATGCGGTCGGCGAGCGGCTCGAACAGGGCGAACACCGCCGCGCCGCCGATCACCGACACCGGTTCATCCCCCGCCAGCGCCAGCGCGGCCTGCGCATCATGCGCCACCTCGGCGCCTTCGGCTTGCCAGGCGGGATCGCGCGTCAGGACGATATGCCGCCGCCCGGGCAAGACGCCCGGCAAACTCTCGAAGGTCTTGCGCCCCATCACCATCGCGCTGCCCATGGTGAGCGCTTTGAATCGCTTCAGGTCACCGGGAATGTGCCACGGCAAGCGACCGTCGCGTCCAATGACGCCATTGATGGCGCGCGCGACGACGATGGTGATGACCCGGGGCATGGCCTGTCCTACGCTTGCCCGGACCGGCGGGGCAAGGCAAAGAAGCGGCGATGACCCCGGCCCAAGCGCATCTCGTCGACCAACTCCGCGCACGCTTCGGGCCGCGCGTCGCGATCACCGATCCCGCCGACATCGCGCCGTGGCTGACCGATTGGCGTGGTCGCTGGCACGGCGCCTCGCCGGCGCTGCTCCAACCCGACAGCCTCGACGCCGTATCGGCCATCGTCTCTCTGGCGCGCGATGCCGGCGTCGCACTCACTCCGCAGGGCGGCAACAGCTCGATGGTCGGCGGTGCCACCCCGCCCGCCGACGGCCATGCGCTGATCCTCTCGTTGCGCCGCCTCGGCACGATCCGCGCGATCGCACCCGGACATGCCATCGCCGAAGCTGGGGTGATCCTCGAAACGCTTCACGGTGCCGTGGGTGACACTGGTCAGCGCTTCCCGCTCACGCTCGGTGCCAAGGGCAGCGCGACGATCGGGGGGCTCGTCTCGACCAATGCCGGAGGGACGCAGGTGCTTCGCTTTGGGCCGATGCGCTCGCTGGTCGAGGGTCTCGAAGCCGTGCTCCCCGACGGGACGGTCCACCATGGCCTGACCGGTCTCAAGAAGGACAATCGCGGTTTCAGCCTCGACCAGTTGCTGATCGGCGCGGAAGGCACGCTCGGCATCGTCACCGCGGCGCGGCTCAAACTTGTCCCGGCGATTGTCTCGCGCAGCGTCGCCTGGCTCGGCCTCGCCAGTCCCGCCGCCGCGCTCGATGTGCTGCGCGCGCTCGAAACCGTCACCGACCGCGTCGAAGGGTTTGAAATATTGCCCGACGAGTCGCTTGGCGCCGCGCTCGACCATATTCCGGGCACGCGCGCGCCGCTCGCCGACCGTCACCCCTGGTATGCACTGGTCGAGGCGACCTCGCCCGATGACCAGCCGGTCGACCTCGCCGCCTTGCTCGGTCCGCTGCTCGAGAACGGCCTCATCGCGGACGCAGCCGTCGCCTCCAGCGAAGCTCAGGCCGCCGCGATGTGGCGCATCCGCGACAGCCTGTCGGAGGCCGAGCGCGCTGCCTTCGGCCCCGCGACGCAGCATGATGTCTCGGTCGCGGTCGAGGCCATGCCGGAATTTCTCGCCACCGCGACGGCCCGCGTCGAGGCCGCCTTTCCGGGAACGCGCGCCTCCGGCTTCGGCCACCTCGGCGACGGCAATATCCACTTCCACGTTCGCGCCGGAACGCGTGGCGGCGCCGAGTGGCTGGCGCGCGAGGGCGAGGCGGTAACGCGTCTAGTCCACGACCTCGTCGCCGTCGCAGGTGGGTCGATCAGTGCCGAGCATGGCATCGGCCAGATGAAGCGCGACGAACTCGCTCGGCTCGACCCGCAACGCGTCGCTTACCTTCGCGCGATCAAGGCCGCGCTCGACCCGGCCGGCCTGTTCAACCCGGGAAAGCTTGTCTAGCGCCGACGCTCAGCGTTTGGTGGCGAACCAGATGACGTGCCGCGCGCCCTTGCCATTGCTCCGCGCGCGGACCGCGACTTCATCGACGATGAAGCCTGCGTCGGAGAGCGCCTTGGCGAATCGCACGTCGGGCGCCGCGGACCACACCGCAAGGATTCCGCCGGGCTTGAGCGCCGCCTTCGCCGCCGCCAGCCCGCTCCTCGTGTAAAGTCCATTGTTGGCGGCGCGCGTCAGTCCGTCGGGACCATTGTCGACGTCGAGCAAGATGGCGTCATAATGGCTCGGTTTTTCCCTGATCAGCAGGCCGACGTCGACCATATCGAGCGTCAGCCGCGGATCGTCGAGACAGCCGGCGGTCAATTCGGCCATCGCACCCTGCGCCCAGTCGATGATCTCGGGCACCAGTTCGGCGACCGTCACGCTTGCATCGCGCCCCAGTTCGGCCAACGCCGCGCGCAACGTGAAGCCCATCCCGTAACCGCCGATCAGCAAATGCGGGGCAGGCCGCCCACGCAGCCGCTCGATCGTCATCACCGCAAGTGCTTCCTCGGATCCGCTCATCCGGCTGTTCATCAGTTCGTTGCGGTCCATCACGATCATGAAGTCGCCACCGCGCCGATATAGCCGTAACTCATCATCCCCGTCGGGGACGATCGCAGTGCCAAGCAACTCGCGCGTGATCATCGTCTCTCCAGCGAAAAATTGGCGCGCCCGACTGGATTCGAACCAGTGGCCTCAAGATTAGAAGTCTCGTGCTCTATCCAGCTGAGCTACGGGCGCGCACGGGCCCAGGCCCGAACACAATATCGCTATGCCGTCAGGAGACGGCTTCGAGCAAGCCTTCGAACAATCGTCGTCCGTCCCGATTGCCATGCGCCGCCTCGAACGCGCGTTCGGGGTGGGGCATCATGCCGAGCACATTGCCGGCGTCGTTGAGCAATCCGGCAATCATGTTGGCCGATCCATTGACGTCGTCGGCATAGCGAAAGGCGACCCTTCCATCGCCCTCGATTCGCTCGAGCGTCGCGGTGTCGGCCTGATAATTGCCGTCGTGATGCGCGACCGGGATGGCAATGCCTGCGTCTGCCGCATAGCCGCTGGTGAAGATCGACTGGGTGTTTTCGACCTTGAGGCCAACGGTGCGGCAAACGAACGACAGCCCGGCGTTGCGCATCAGCGCCCCTGGCAGCAATGCCGCCTCGGTCAGCACTTGGAAGCCGTTGCACACCCCGAGCACCGGAACGCCCTTGCCCGCCGCGTCGACCACCGCGCGCATCACCCGCGAGCGCGCCGCCATCGCGCCGGAGCGAAGATAATCGCCGTAGGAGAAGCCGCCCGGTATCGCGATCAGGTCGAGCCCGCCCGGCAGTTCGGCATCGCCGTGCCACACCATCGTCGGGGCGCGTCCGCTCGTCTCGCGGAGCGCAACGGCGAGGTCGCGGTCGCAATTGGAGCCGGGAAAGACGATGACTGCGGCCTTCACGTCACGAGATCCGCTCGATCTTGAAATTCTCGATCACCGTGTTGGCGAGCAATTTCTTGCACATTTCCTCAATCTCGGCGTCGCTCACACCGTCGGCGAGATCGAGCTCGATCAGTTTCCCGGCGCGCACGCCATGAATGCCGCTGAAACCGAGTCCTTCAAGCGCATGGTGGATGGCCCGCCCTTGCGGGTCGAGGACGCCGGGTTTCAAGGTGACGAACACGCGGGCTTTCATGAGCGGCTGGCCTTTCGTGAGGGCAGTTCGCGGCTCCTATGAAGAAGCACGCGGTCGGCGGCAAGCTTTACCCCTTTTTCATGCTTTCGCGAGACACTGCCGGGCCGGCGGGGGGCCGGTAGCAGCGATTGGAAACGGACATGGTCGCCTTGGCCGCAATGATGTTCATGGCGCTTTTCGGCTTCGGCGCCTCTTATTTCGGCTGGTCGGACCCGGAGGGCAAGGTCCGCCTCGCGCTGTTCGCGACCTTCACGCTCGGGATCATCTGCGGCTACAAGACGCGGGGTTAGAGTCTGTTTCATTCAAGTTGAGTCGATACCGGCCGGCTCCCCCACCCGGCCACCCGTCTAAGATATTCTGCATGGGTGGCCGGGTCGGGCGCGGGCCGGTTCAGTCTAATTGAAACAGACTCTAGAACAGCGCTAGGGCGGTGTCATGACCGCGCTCCCGCCCTACGCCCGCTTGCTCGACCTTCGCATCGTGACCCATGACGATGGCGATCTGGTCGTGATGCCGTTCGGCGACGACGTGCTTGGCCGACCCGGCTTCCTCCACGGCGGAGCGATCGCCGGGCTGCTCGAGTTCGCCGCCTTCAATGCGCTCGCCAGCGCCTTGGGCGAGGAGCGCGCGACGATGAAGCCGGTCACCATCACGGTCGATTACATGCGCGGCGGCGCCGAGCGACTTGGCGACACCTACGCCACCGCGCTGATCGAACGATTGGGGAAGCGCATCGCCAATGTCGAGGCATTTGCCTGGCAACAGGACCGCGCCAAGCCAATCGCGGCTGCGCGGATCAATTTCCTGATCGATCGCGAAGCTCAGTAATTCGACAGCCGCGCGACCTCGTTGGCGTGCCACGTCGCATTTCCGAACACGCTGCCGAGCACGGCCTCGCGCTTCATGTAGAGGCCAATGTCATGCTCGTCGGTCATGCCGATTCCGCCGTGCATCTGGACGCCTTCTTGAACGCTTAGCGCCGCGACGCGCGCCGCCTTGGCCTTGGCGACGGAAACCATCAGTGCGGCGCGATCGTCACCCGCATCGAGCAACTGCGCCGCCTTGAGCGCCGCGGCGCGCGCGATCTCGATCTCGCCGTAAAGATGCGCGGCGCGGTGCTGGAGCGCCTGATATTCGCCGATATATCGGCCGAACTGCTGGCGCTGCCTGAGGTAATCGAGCGTCAGCTTGGCTGCCCCCGCGGCGACCCCGACCAGTTCGGACGCGGCGCCGACGCGACCGGCGTTCAACGCGCGCGACAGGGGCGCCCAGCCGCCATCGACCTCGCCAATCACCGCATCGCCATCAACGCTGACCTGGTCGAACGTCAGCCGCGCGGCCTTCGACGAATCAGCGAGCATGACATTGTCGATCTCAAGCCCCGCCGTGTCGCGCTCGACCGCGAACAGCGTCAGTCCGTCACGCTCGCCGGCCGCCCCCGCGGTCCGCGCCGCGACTAGGATGACGTCGGCCGAGGCGCCGTGGACGACGAACTGCTTGGCACCGCTCAACGTGAAGCCGTTGCCCGATCGCTTTGCCTCCATCGCCACCATCGCGGGGTCGTGATGCTTGCCTTCGTCGATCGCCAGCGCGGCCACGGTTTCACCGGCGACGATCCCCGGGAACCAGCGCTCCGCTTGCGCCGAACCCTCGATCGCGCGCACTGCCGCGATCGCGGTCGTCAGGAACGGAGAAGGGGTCAGATTGCGCCCGACTTCCTCGAGCACGACCCCAGCCTCGACCATCCCCAGTCCGGCGCCGCCCTGCGCCTCGGGAATCAGGATGCCGGTCAGCCCAAGCTCGGCGAACTGCTTCCAGAGTTCGTGCCCGAACCCGTCCTTGCAGCCGACGTCGCGCCAATGCCGTAGCTGCGCCGTGATCGCGCCCTCCTGCGCCATGAACGGCGCAACGCTGTCCTCGAGCATGCGCTGGTCGTCGGTGAGGGTCATCATCGGCTCAGGCCCCCGGAAGCCGAAGGATATGCTTGGCGACGATACCAAGCTGGATTTCGCTGGTCCCACCCTCGATTGAATTGGCCTTGGTGCGGAGCCAGTCGCGCGGGGCCTTGCCGCCCCCCGACCGCGCGCTGTCCCATTCGAGCGCATCCGACCCGCCCGCCGCCATGATCAGTTCGTGGCGGCGCTTGTTGAGCTCGGTCCCGGCATATTTCATCACGCTCGGGAACGCCGGATGCGATTCTCCGGCCTTCAATTGGTCGATGAAGCGCTCGCTCATCGCCGCGAAGGCCAGCGCATCGACGTCGAACGCGGCGATCTCGGCGCGAAGCAGAGGATCGTCGATCGGGCCGACTGTTGCACCCAGCGTCTTTCGCTCGCCGCCAAGCCCCATTCCGCTGATCATCTCGCGTTCGTGGCCGAGCAGATATTTGGCGACGTCCCAGCCCTGGTTGACCTCTCCGACCACATGGTCCTTGGGCACTTTTACATCATCGAAGAAGGTCTCGCAGAACGGCGAATTGCCGCTGATCAACAGGATCGGCCGGGTGCTGACACCGGGGCTGGCCATGTCGAACAGCAGGAAGCTGATTCCGGCGTGTTTGGACTCGGTCGAAGTGCGCACGAGACAGAAGATCCAGTCGGCCTCGTCGGCATAGCTGGTCCACACTTTCTGCCCGTTGACGACATAATGGTCGCCGTCATCCTCGGCCCGGGTTTGCAATCCGG
>JALYRH010000057.1 GCA_030855425.1 Pseudomonadota bacterium | reverse complement strand
CCCCCACCCGGCCTCCCAATCCAGTTTACGCTGTGGGAGGCCGGGTGGGGGAGCGGGCCGTTGCCGCACTTCTAAAAAGCTAGCGCGTCGCGTTATAGCGCAGTTGTTCCTGCGTCAGCTGGAAGCCGATCAGATGCTCAAAAGTGGCGCGCGCCACCGCGGCGCGAACCACGGGATCGCTCAGCGGATCGATCGCGGCATTGACGTCGCCCGCTTTGCGCCGCTGGGTCAGCTTGGCGCGGACGTCTTCTGGAAGCCCGGTCGAGGCACGGTTGATGCTCACCATTGCCGCACCGCGTCCGACGCCGCGCTGGCTTCCCGCGGCGAAATTGACGGCGACCTGGCCAATGCGCTTGGCGACGACCCTGTTCCCGGCCTGCATCGCGACATCGAAATAGGGCAGCACGACGGTCCGCGCCGCGCCCGCGTCGCGGCGCGTCGCGACGACGTCAAAGGTTGCCGACGATACGATCGGATCGGTGCTCTCGCTGCACGTCGAACGGACATTGGTGATCGTCGCAACCACGTCGAGCGCGGCGCTGTCAGTCCGACCGGCGGGATCGAACGAGGTCACGTCGCCGGTCGCGGCGGGGATGGCGACCTGCGGGCACACCGTCCGCCGCGTATAGACGCCGCCGTCTTCGATAACCTTGCGGCCGCTGCACGCGGTCGTGGCGAGCATCAGCGAGACGAGCAGGAGGCTGCGGGCTTTCACGAAGGACGATCCCCTGTTTTAAGGCGCCGCCGCCGACACGATGTCGGCGCACGCGCGTAATTGAATCGGCCGCCGTCATAGGAAGCGCCTTGGCTGGCTGCAAGCAATCGCTTACATCGCCGGCATGGCCCAGCCCCCTGCCCGAACCAGCGCGCGTCCCGCGCTCCACCTGCTCATCGCCGCCCCGCGCGGGTTTTGCGCCGGCGTCGATCGCGCGATCAAGATCGTCGAGCTGGCGATCGAGCGGTACGGTCCGCCGGTCTATGTTCGCCATGAAATCGTCCATAACCGCTTCGTCGTCGATCAATTGCGCGGCCTCGGCGCGGTGTTCGTCGAGGAGCTCGACGAAGTTCCCGATGGTCGCCCGGTAGTGTTTTCGGCGCACGGCGTGCCCAAGCTCGTCCCCGCCGCCGCCGAAGCGCGCGGACTCGATTATCTCGATGCCACCTGCCCGCTGGTCAGCAAGGTTCACCGCCAGGCGCAACGGCAGATCGAATCCGGGCGCCATATCCTGTTCATCGGTCATGCCGGCCATCCCGAAGTGATCGGCACCTTCGGGCAAGTCCCGGAAGGGACGATGACGCTGGTCGCGACCGCAGCGGATGCGGTGGCACTCACCGTCGACGACCCCGACAATCTTTCCTTCCTGACTCAGACGACGCTGTCGGTCGACGACACCGCCGGGATCGTCGCCATCCTGACGCGCCGCTTCCCTTCCATCCGCCCGCCCAAGGGAGAGGATATTTGCTATGCGACCACCAATCGCCAGGCCGCGGTCAAGACGATTGCGCCGCAATGCGAGCGCATGTTGGTGATTGGCGCGCCCAATAGCAGCAATTCGCTGCGCCTTGCCGAAGTCGCCGAGCGGCTCCAGATCCCCGCGCGCCTGATCCAACGCGCCAGCGAGATCGACTGGGAATGGCTTGGCGAGCCGCGAACCCTTGGCCTCACCGCGGGCGCCTCCGCCCCCGAAGTGCTCGTGACCGAAGTGATCGACGCGCTTCGCGAGCGCTTCGATGTGACGATCGAAGAAGCAGCGCACGTCACTGAAGACATGGTGTTCAAGCTGCCGCGCGCGCTCGTTGCCTGACATGGGCGATCTTCCCGCGGTTGAAATCTTCACGGATGGCGCGTGCAAGGGCAATCCCGGGCCGGGCGGCTGGGGAGCGCTGATCCGCATGGGCGCGCGCGAGCGCGAGCTGTCGGGCGGCGAAAATCCCTCGACCAACAATCGCATGGAACTGACCGCCGCGATCGAGGCGCTCAACGCGCTCACCAAGCCGTGTCGCGTGACCGTCACGACCGACAGCAATTATGTCCGCGACGGAATTATGAAGTGGATCCACGGCTGGCAGCGCAATGGTTGGCGCACTGCCGACCGCAAGCCGGTCAAGAATGCCGAACTGTGGCAGGCGCTGCTCGCTGCCTCGACCGTCCATCAGGTCGAATGGCGCTGGGTCAAGGGACATAGCGGCCACGCCGAAAATGACCGGGTCGACGAGCTTGCCTGCGCTGCAGCAGAGGCGGCGCGCCAGCGCTAGCGCGGCGAAAAATTGGCCGGGTCGATGCCGGCAAGCGCCTCTGCCTGTTCGCCCAGGATCAGGCAGGCGCACAGCAAAGAGGCGGCGGGGGCGGTCTGGATGCCCATGCCGCCCTGCCCCACGCACCAGAAGAAATTATCGGCTTTGGGGTCAAGGCCGAATTTCATGCTTCGGCCGGGAGCGAATGTGCGCAGTCCGGCCCATTTATGTTCGACCGCCTCGACCGGCCAATCGACCGCTCGCTCGAACCGGTCGATGGCCAAGGCGACGTCGATCTCCTCGGGGCTTGCGTCGCATGGATCGGTCACGGTTTCGTCGAGGGGACAGACCCAAATGCGCTGGTCGCCCTCCCCCTTGAAATAAAAGCTTTGGTGAAGGTCGGTCACGAACGGGATGTGCGTGAGCCCCCGGCGCGCAACGCGCAACTGGACGACGGTCCGACGCCTTGGCTCGAGCCCCAGCCCCGCCACTCCGGCGCGCCGCGCGACGTCGTCGCCCCACGCGCCGGCGGCATTGACCAGCAACGTGGCGCGGATCGGGTCGCCATTGGTTTCGATTCGCCACCCGGAGGCAGTGGGCGCGGCGGAGCGGAGCGCAACGTCGGGTCTGACCTGGCCCCCGCCCCGGCGAATGGCCGCAAGGCAGGCGACATGGAACGCCGCTACGTCGATGTCGGCGCAGCTTTCTTCCAGCCACGCCCCGGTCCATTGCGCGCGCAGCCCCGGGACCATCCGGTCGAGCGCCTCACGGTCAAGATGCACTGGCGCATGATCGCCGATGGGCGCGCTTTCGATTGCATCGCCGGAGGGGCCGGTGAGATGAAGCGCGCCGCGAGGGCGAAGCAACGGCGGCGGCGCGCCAGGCCACTGGCGATCGAACATCGCTTTCGACGCGAGCGTCAGTTGTCGCTCGGGTGAGTTTCCGCCAAGGCTCGCCTGCCAGAAGGCGGCCGAGCGGCCAGTCGCGTGCCGGCCGCACACGTCCTCCGCCTCGATCAACATGGTCCGGCGCTTAGGCGCCAGCCGCGCTCCGAGGCTCGCCCCGGCGATCCCGCCTCCGACAATCAATATGTCCGTCTCGATCATCACGCCGGCGTGGTTACGGTTTGATAAGCGGTGCCGTCTAGAGGTGGCGCAATGGACAAGATGCTATTTACCGATTTGCTGTGCGGTGTGCTCGCGGTGATGCTGCTGTGGGCGGCCGTCGTCGATATCAGGACGCGCACGATTGCCAACGGCCTCAACCTCGCGATCGCGCTGATGGCGCCATTGTTCTGGTGGTCGATGGGGGTTGACCTGTGGCCCGACGCGGCACTTCGCGTCGGAGCCGCGGTCGCCGTGTTCCTGCTGTTTGCATTCGCTTTCCGACTGGGAGCGATGGGCGGCGGTGACGTCAAGCTCGCCGCCGCGCTCGCCTTGTGGTTCGCCCCCGCCGACACCGTGTTCCTGCTGGTGCTGATGTCGCTCGCCGGCGGGGTGCTGACGCTGATCGTGATGATCGAGCACAACATCAAGAAAAACGAAGGCCGTCCCGAGGTTCCCTACGGCGTCGCGATTGCGTTCGGCGGTTTGTGGTTACTCGCCCAACGCTTTCTTAACCATTTTGCCTGATGTTCACCAACATCAAGAGGACCCTCTAGGGGAGGCGTAATCGCCATGGACGTGAAGAAAGTTGCGCTGCTGATTGGGGCGCTGGTCATTGCGGTGATTACCGCGGTCATGGCCAAGAACATGTTTACCGGGGCTGGCGCCGAAACGGCGTCGGCGGCTCCTTCGGTCCCGCTCGGGCCCAAGGTGCTGGTAGCGCGCAAGGCGCTGCCGGTGGGCACGATCATCGATGCCGAAAGCCTCGCCTATCAGGCATGGCCGCAGGAACTCGTCCAGGGCGCTTATTATACCGAGGGTTCGCCCGACGGGAATGTCGCCAAGATGATCGGCACCGTGGTGCGCAATCCGATCACCGCCGGCCAGCCGATCACCAAGGGCGCGCTCGTCGGCCCCAGCGATCGCGGCTTCCTTGCCGCAGCGCTTGGACCGGGAATGCGCGCCGTAACCGTCCCCGTGTCGGTCACCAGCGGCGTCGGCGGCTTCATCTTCCCGGGCGACCGGGTCGACATGGTCCTGACCCAGACGGTTGCCGGCGGCGGCGAGGGCGACCCCCTCAAGGTGTCGGAAACGATTGTTCGCAATCTGCGCGTCCTTGCCACCGACCAGCGGACCGATGAAAAGAATGCTGAAGGCAAGACCGAAGTGAAGACCTTCGCCACGGTAACCTTCGAAGCGACTCCGCGCATCTCCGAAAAGATCGCCGTGGCCCAGGCGATGGGCACACTGAGCCTCGCGCTGCGCTCGATCGCCGACAATACTGCCGAACTCGAGCGCGCCGTGGCGGCGGGTGAAGTCCGCGTCCCGACCGGAACCAACCCGACCGAAGAACGCCGCATGCTGCTCGCCATCGCCAACCGTCCGGTCGACAATAATACGACCTACACCACCGGCGGCGACGTTTCGCGCTTCCAGCGGCGTTCGGTGCCGGCACGAGCCGCTGCAGCGGCCGAGCAGCCGGGCGATCCGATGAGCAAGTTCGCTGCTGCGATGATGCGCGGTGCCGCGCCGGCTACTCCGGCCGACGCCGGCGGCGCACCGGCCGTCACGGGACCGTCGGTCCGCGTTGCTCGCGGCAATAATGTCACGATCGTTCCTGTGGGGGCTCGTTAAGATGATCAGCAATAATTTCCGCCGCCGCGCACGCCTGGGCACTGCCCTCGCCGCGCTGGCCTTCAGCCTCGGCACTACCGCCGTCGCTGCTCCCTCCGTCGCCGTCGCGGCGCAGTCCGCGCGGCCTTCGGAAACGCTCAACCTGTCGCAGAACACCGGCACGCTGGTGCGCCTGTCGTCGCCGATGTCCGACGTGTTCATCGCCAACGACTCGATCGCCGACATCCAGGTCCGCTCCTCGACCCAGCTCTACGTGTTCGGCAAGGCATCGGGCGAGACCACCATCTACGCCACCGACAAGGGCGGCCGCGTGGTCTATGCCGCCAACGTCCGCGTCGGCACCAACGTCGGCTCGGTCGACGAAATGCTGCGCCTGGCAATGCCCGAAGCAAGCATCCGGGCGACGCCGATGAACAATCTCGTGCTGCTCACCGGTACGGTCGGGTCACCCGAAGACGTGTCGGAGGCGCAACGCCTCGTCCAGGCCTATGTCGGCGCTAACACGCAAGTCGTCAGTCGGCTTCGGTCGGCGACTCCGCTGCAGGTCAATCTGCGCGTCAAGATCGCCGAGGTCAGCCGCAGCGTGGTGCGCCAGATTGGCGTCAACCTGCTGTCGTCCGACTCTACTGGCGGGTTCAACTTCGGCGTCGGACAGGGCGGACTGATCGATCCGGCCAGCGGACAGGTCACCATCCCCAGCACTGGAACGATCTTGCGTGGCGCGGGCAAATTGTTCGGTCTCGACATCATCAGCGCGCTTGAGCTCGCCGAGGGCGATGGCCTGGTGACGACGCTCGCCGAACCCAACCTCACGGCCTTGTCGGGCGAAACCGCAAGCTTCCTCGCCGGCGGCGAATATCCGATCCCGATCGCGCAGCAACAAGGCGCCATCTCGATCGAATATAAATCCTACGGCGTCGGGCTTGCCTTCACCCCGATCGTGCTCGCCGATGGCCGCATTTCGATGCGCGTCCGTCCCGAGGTCAGCGAATTGTCGAGCGAAGGCTCGGTCCGGATGAACGGCACGGTCGTCCCGGCGCTGGTCACGCGGCGCGCCGAAACGACGGTCGAGCTGGGCTCGGGGCAGAGCTTCATGATCGCCGGACTGCTGCGCAACAGCAATACCAACAATGTCGACAAGGCGCCGTTCCTGGGGGACATACCGATCCTCGGTGCGCTGTTCCGCTCGACCAAGTATCGCCACGCCGAAACCGAGCTGGTGATCATCGTCACGCCTTATCTGGTGCGGCCGATGTCGGGCCGCCCGGCACTCCCCACCGATGGCTATCGTTCGCCCAGCGCCGGGGAAATGCTGTTCGAAGGCAAGACGTTCACGGGCCGCTCTGGACCGACCACCGCGGTGCGCTCGTCGCCCGTTGCCACTGCCTCGCCGGGTTTCAAGCTGTGACCCGCGGCGTTTCTTCGAAGGATCGAACCATGAGCCGTTCCATCATCCTCCTCGGTCTCGTATCCGTGCTCGGCGCGTGCCAGACGCCCGTCGCGGTCCGCGGCCAGGACAATCTCGCCAAGGGACTGTCGGCGGTCAACGTACCGGTCGTCACCCGCGCCGATTACGCGCTCGACCTGTCGGCGCCCGATGGCAGTCTGTCCCCACCCGAAGCGACCCGGCTCGACGGCTGGTTCCGTTCGATGGATCTGGGGTATGGCGACATGGTCTATGTCGACGGTCCGACCGGATATGACGCGCGCGGCGATGTCGCCCGTGTCGCCGGTCAATATGGCATGCTCGTTTCGGTCGGCGCGCCGATGACCGCCGGTCCGGTGCCGCAGGGAATGGTGCGAGTGGTGGTCGCCAGGACCAGCGCCTCGGTTCCCGACTGCCCCAACTGGTCGCGGCCTTCGACGCCAGCCTATCGCAACACGACGATGTCCAACTTCGGGTGTGGCGTGAACAGCAATTTGGCGGCGATGATCGCCAATCCGCAGGACCTTGTCCGCGGGCGCGAAGGCAGTGGTGTCGGTGACACCCTCACCTCGTCCAAGGCGGTCGAACAATATCGCAAGGCGGTTCCGACAGGCTTACAAGGCCTCAAGGACATCAGCACGAAGGGCAATTGACGATGAACGCTCCGTTTCATGCACGCGCCGGATTGCGCGATCCCTTTACCGCTTTCGTGTGCGACGAAGCGACGGCCGACATGCTCCGCCCTGTCGCGGTCGAGCACGGCTGGTCGCCTGAAAAGGTCAACAAGGGCGGCCTGCGCAATGCGGTCCAGTCGCTGTCGGTCTCGGCCAGTCCGAACATCCTGTTCGTCGACCTGTCGGAAAGCGCCGACCCGCTCAACGACATCAACGCGCTGGCCGAAGTGTGCGAGCCCGGCACGATCGTGATCGCCGCCGGCCAGGTCAACGACGTCCGCCTCTACCGCGACCTCGTCGCGAGCGGAATCCACGACTATCTGCTCAAGCCGTTCACGGTCGACCAGCTGCGCGACACATTCGCGCATGCCCAGTCGATCCTGTCGGGTCCGCGCGGCGAAGCCGCGGTCGACAAGCCCCACGTGATGACCGCCGTGATCGGCGTTCGTGGCGGGGTCGGCGCGTCGACGCTGGCCACCAGCCTCGCCTGGCTGCTCGGCGAAAAAGCCCATCGCTCGACCGCTTTGCTCGATCTCGACGTTCATTTCGGGACCGGCGCACTGGCGCTCGATCTCGAGCCTGGCCGGGGTCTGACCGATGCGATCGAAAATCCGAGCCGCATCGACGGCCTGTTCATCGAACGCGCCATGGTCCGCGCCAACGAACGGTTGAGCGTGCTGTCGGCCGAAGCGCCGATCAATCAGCCGCTGATGACCGACGGGACGGCCTACTTCCAGCTCCAGGAAGAAATGAAGAATGCGTTTGAGTCGACCGTGCTCGACCTGCCGCGCCATATGCTGATCCAATATCCGCACATGGTCCATGACGCCCATGTCGCGGTCGTGGTGAGCGAACTCACGCTGGCGGCGACGCGCGACACGATCCGTATCCTCGCCTGGCTCAAATCCAACGCACCGCAGACCAAGGTGATCGTGGTGTCCAACCGCGTTCCCTCGGGGGGGGCGCTCGAAATCTCGAAAAAGGATTTCGAACAGTCGATCGAGCGCAGCATCGACATCATCTTCCCCGACGAAGCCAAGGTCGCGGCGCAGGCCGCCAAACTCGGCAAGCCAATGGCCGAAATCGCCACGGGCAAGCTCGCGGCGCCGTTCACGACCTTGTCGAACATGGTGTTGAGCCACGCGAGTGACGACGGCGCCGCGGTTGAAACCAAGGGCAGTGCCAGCGGCAAGTCGCTGGTCGACAATCTGAAGTCGATGCTCGCCAAGCCGAAAGCCGCGCGTGCGGCCTGACGATCCGGCTACGGAGGTGGCACCGGCGATCGCCGCCCAGCCGCCTCCACCGCCAAGACAGACGGGACCTTGAGTGATGCTGTTTGGGATGATCCTGATCGCTGCTGCCGCCTTCGCGCTGTTCCTTGCGTCGAGGGCCTTTAGTGGCCCGAGCGTGAGCAAGGCGGTCAAGCGCCGGCTCGAATTGGTCAAGGAGCGGCATGCCGACGGCGTGCTTGCGGCCAACGCGCAGGCCCAGATCCGCAAGCTGATGGCGCAGCGACAGAGCCGCGCCGAAGGTATTGCCACCACGCTCATCCCCCGGCCCGCGCTGCTGCGCAAGCGGATCGAACAGACCGGAAAACAGATCAGTCTCGCCAAATATGGCATGGTTTCGGCTGGCATCGCGTTATTCATCATGGTGTTCATGGTGTTCAAGGGCGCGCCGTTTCTGCTGGCGTTCTTCTGCGCTGCCTTTGCCGGGATCGGCCTGCCGCATTTCGTCATCGGCAAGTTGATCAAGCGCCGCGTTGCGCAGTTCACATCGAATTTCCCCGACGCGATCGAATTGATGGTGCGCGGGCTTCGTTCGGGGCTTCCCATCACCGAGACCCTGGGCATTGTCGCGGGCGAATTGTCGGGTCCGGTCGGGGTCGAATTTCGCGGCGTCACCGACAAGATGAAGATCGGGCGGACGATGGAGGTCGCGCTCCAGGAAACCGCGGATCGACTCGGCACGCCCGAGTTCCAGTTTTTCGTCATCACGCTGGCGATTCAGCGCGAGACCGGGGGCAACCTCGCCGAAACATTGTCCAACCTCGCCGACGTGCTGCGCAAGCGCGCGCAGATGAAGCTCAAGATCAAGGCGATGAGCTCGGAATCGAAGGCGTCCGCGATGATCATCGGTTCGCTGCCGTTCATCGTGTTCGGGCTCATTTACATGGTCAACCCGATATATCTCGGCGGCTTCTTCGTCGACCAGCGACTGATCGTGGCTGGATTGGGCGGCATGCTGTGGATGTCGATCGGCGTCTTCATCATGTCCAAGATGATCAACTTCGAGATTTGAGGGTCAAGCAATGAACGGTAATCCCACCCTTCTCGGCGTCGACATCATCTGGGTCGCCACCGTGCTCAGTGCGGTCGCATCTCTCGCCGTGCTCACCGCGATTTACGCCGCGACCACCGTCCGCGACCCGATGGCGCGGCGCGTCAAGGCGCTCAACGATCGTCGTGAGCAGCTGAAGGCGGGCATCGTCGCTTCGACCAACAAGCGCAAGAAACTGACCAACAAGAATGCTGCCGCCGATCGCGTGCGCGGCATCCTTGGCAGCTTCAAGATGCTTCAGGACGATCAGATCAAGAAGACCCAGGTGCGCCTGATGCAGGCCGGCATCCGGACCAAGGAACTGGCCTTTTTCATCATCTTCGCGCGCTTCGTCTTGCCGGTCGTGCTCGGCATTGGCGCGGTGGTGCTGATCTACGTCGTCGACTATTTCCCGGACTGGTCGGGGTTCAAGAAATATGCCTTCGTCGCGGGCACGCTGATGCTCAGCTACAAGGCGCCCGACCTGTGGCTGTCGAACAAAGTCAAGAAACGGTCGGATGCAATTCGCAAGGGCCTGCCCGACGCGCTCGACCTGCTTGTGATCTGCGCCGAGGCCGGCCTCACGGTCGACGCCGCGTTCAGTCGCTGCGCCAAGGAATTGGGCAAGGCTTATCCCGAACTGGGTGACGAGTTCGGACTCACCGCGATCGAACTCGGCTTCCTCAACGAGCGCCGCAACGCATTCGAAAATCTCGCCACGCGCGTCGACCTCGAAGCGGTGCGCGGGGTCGTCACGACGATGATCCAGACCGAGAAATATGGCACCCCGCTGGCATCAGCGCTGCGCGTCCTGTCGGCCGAATTCCGCAACGATCGGATGATGCGCGCCGAGGAAAAGGCCGCGCGCCTGCCCGCGATCATGACCGTGCCGTTGATCCTGTTCATCCTCCCGACGCTGTTCGTCGTCATCCTCGGGCCAGCGGCCTGCTCGATCAGCGACAGCTTCATCGGCGGGGCGTAAGGTCGAAGCGCGCCGCCGCCCCGCATGGGCCGCGCAGACTATCGCCGTCGCCCTCACTAGGCGGCGGCGATTTTCGTTGAGGGAACGCAATGGCTTGGTGAGCGGTTATCCGGGGCATATCCAACAGGGGAATGTCCATGCTCAGTTTCACGTCCGATCAATGGGTGATCGTCGCCCTCATCTTCGTCCTCGGCCTGCTCGTCGGTGGCTTCCTGTTCTCGGGCGGCGGCCGCAAGTGGAAGCATCGCTACAATAGCGAGGTCGATCGCCGCACCGACCTCGAGAAGAGCCATGCCGAGCGCGAAAAGGATTGGCGCGAGCAGGACAGTCTGCGCGCCGCCGCCAACAAGGATCGCGACATTGATTCACGAGACCGCGACCTCTCACGCGATCGGCCGATCGAGGCACGCGACCATGACCGGGACCATGACGGTGTCCGCGACGACCGCGACCCGATCGACGAACGCAAGCGGTAAGCCTACCCCTCGATTCGCGAGAAGTCCGCGACGCGATGCAC
>JALYRH010000056.1 GCA_030855425.1 Pseudomonadota bacterium | reverse complement strand
CTCAAGCACTTCCGACGCATCGCCACCCGCTACGACAAACTCGCCGAGAACTTCCTCGCCATGGTGAAGCTCGCCTCAATGCGACTGTGGCTGCGCGCTTATGAGTCTACGGCCTAATTGGCGCGACGATGAACATGATTTCCAAGGCCAGGGTCATCGGGCTGCTTAAAACCAACGGTTGTGGGGTCTCACTCATTTCACTTCGCGAGTTTCGAGCGCTTCACGTATTCGGAGTCGAGATCATTGAGCGCTACGCCGAAACAGCTCGGGCATTCGCCATCGAGATGCGCTCCGTCGGAGCGCGCCCGGTAGCAACGCTTTACCGAGCCAATGTTTGGCGGCGTTCCGACGTGACTAGGGCCTTCGGCGAAGGGCGCCCAGCGGCGAGTTGAAAACTCGTGAGTATTTCCCGGCGGTGGACGTCCGGTGGCCCAAAATGCGCAAGGCTCGTGGTTACTTCGATCTACTCATTGCAATTCAGCTGCTGATGAAAAAAGGACCGAACGCTCGCGGCCTACCGGCTTCTCGGCGCAAGATTCAGTGTTCGAGGAATTTCACGCGCGAGATTCATCGTAAGCGGAATTTCGATTCATTCTGCCCACGTCGAGGATTTCAAGTAATCTCAGAAATCTGGGATTTTGTTAATTGGCTGGAGATTCAGGCCGAGCGGAACCCGACAGTGAAAATCGACAAAGGGTGGAGGCCCGAGCCGGAATCGAACCGGCGTGCGGGGATTTGCAGTCCCCTACGTAACCACTCCGCCATCGGGCCTCGCGGAAGAGGCGCGGCATTGGGGGAGGCGAGGGCGGCATGTCAAGGCGGACTTTCGACGAATGGCGGCGCCGAGCGCTTGGCGGCTCCCGCGCCAAGCGATAAGGCAGTCTTGAAACAACTGTGTTAGGGCTGTATGACAGTCCCGAGGGCGAAGGGTAAAATGGATAATAGCATTGCACGCCGCGCCATGATCGACAGCCAGTTGCGCCCTCAAGGGGTAACCGACGGGGCCGTGCTCGCGGCGATGGGTTCGGTCGCGCGCGAGGACTTCGTGCCCGACCGGGCGCGCACCTTCGCTTATGTCGACCGTGCGATCGCATTCGACAATGGCGGCTCGATGATGCCCCCCGTCGCGCTCGCCCGATTGCTCAGCGAGCTTGCGCCGCGCGCCGGCGAGCGCGTGCTCGTGGTCGGTGCGGCGAGCGGCTATAGTGCCGCCTTGCTCGGCGCAATCGGGCTCGACGTTACCTCGATCGAGGGACCCGACGCGGGTGCGGGGGAGGCGTTCGACCTGATCCTGATCGACGGCGCAGTCGATCAAATTCCTCAACCGCTGGTCGAACGATTGGTCGAGGGCGGCCGGCTCGGCGCGGCGCTGCGCGCGTCGGGGGTCAGCCGCCTGGTCGTCGGGCGCACGGTCGCGGGCCGGCTTGGCCTGCGCACGATCATCGAAGCCGACGTCGCATCGCTGCCGCAGTTCGAACGGCGGCGGGAGTTTATCTTTTAGACCTGTATTGGAGTCGCGCTTGTCACGTCATCTGCTGATCGGGCCGCTGTCGCTGGCCCTGCTTGCCGGGACCGCATCGGCCGACACGCTGCGCGAGGCGCTGGTGTCGACCTATGCCACCAACCCGACGCTCACCGCGCAGCGCCAGTCGTTGCGCTCGACCGACGCCAATGTCGCCATCGCGCGCGCTGCGGGTCGGCCGTCGGTCGGCGTGACGATCGGGGTCAACCGTGACCTGACCCAGTCCGGCGTGTTCCGTCGCGCCGGCAAGGGGCCGTATGTCAACGGCGGGGTTGATTTGAGCTATCCGTTGTTCACCGGCGGCGCGGTGCGTAACCAGATCCAGGCCGCCCGGGTGCGGGTCGAGGCGGCGCGCGCGACGCTCCGCGCGGTCGAGGGGGATGTTTTCACCGAAGCCGTCGCGGCGTACATGGACGTCATCCGCGACCGTGCGATCGTCGAGCTCAACAACAATCAGGTGCGCGTCCTGACGACCAACCTGCAAGCGGCGCGCGACCGCTTCGAGATTGGCGACATCACGCGGACCGACGTCGCGCAGTCGGATGCGCGGCTGTCGCTCGCGCGCGCGGCACTCGCGACGGTCCAGGGCCGGCTGTCGTCGAGCGAGGAAAATTACCGGCGCATCATCGGTCGGCGTCCCGACGCCTTGCAGCCGCCGCCGCCGCTCCCGCCGCTCCCGACCAGTCCCGATCAAGCGGTGCAGATCGCACTCGCCAACAACCCCGACCTGATTGCGATCACGCGCCAGGCCGCCGCCGCCGAATTTGACGTCCGCACCGCGCGCGCCAGCCGCCTGCCGACCGTGTCGGGGGTTGCGTCGGGCGATTATGCCAACACGCTGGGCAGCAATAACAGCGATCTTCCGGGAAACCCCACCTCGGGAACCTCGACCTCGATTGGCGTGTCGGGCCGCTTCCCGCTCTATCAGGGCGGGTTGCCCGCGGCGCGGATTCGCCAGGCGCAGGCGTTGGAGGGCCAGACGCTCGAGCAACGCATCGCCACCGAGCGCGCGGTGGTCGCCACCACCCGCTCGGCCTATGCGACCTATCAGGCGGCGCAAAACGCGATTGCCTCGAACCAGATCGCGGTGTCGGCCAACGAACTCGCGCTCGAAGGCGCCCGCGCCGAAAATAGCGTCGGCACGCGCACCATCCTCGACGTGCTCAACGCCGAACAGGAATTGCTCAACGCACAGGTTCTGCTCGTCACCGCGCGGCGCGACGCTTACGTCGCGGGCTTCCAGTTGCTGAACGTGATGGGCCAGGCGCAGGCCGACGATCTCGGGCTCGACGGCGGGCCGCTCTACGATCCGCTTGGCAATTATCGCGCCGTTGCCGGCAATTGGAACGATTGGGCGGGCGACCCGCGCCACGAGCCAGTCGCGACGCGCACCGTTACTCCGGCGGAAGAAGTTCCTGCGGCGGTTCCGCCGGTGGGCGTGACTCCGGCGACGCGATAGGCAATAGAGCGGCCATGGCAGCGGCCCGCGAACCCTCGATGGAAGACATCCTCGCTTCGATCAAGCGCGTGATCGCCGAGGAAAAGGAGATTCGCGCCGCGGCGCCGCCCCCGCATCCCGCCGCCGAAGCCCCCGCCGAGCCCGGCGACGACGACGTGCTCGAGCTCGACCAGATCGTCGAGAAGGAGGAGCCCGCGCCGCCGATCGACCTTGGCCCGCCGCTGTTGACCGAGCAGATGGCCGACATGAGCCGGCAACGCCTCGCCGAACTGGCGAGCGTCGCTGCCGCCGCCCCGCCGCCCGCGCCCGCCGCCAATCCACTCGAGGAACTGGTGCGCGAAATGCTTCGCCCGATCCTCAAGCAATGGCTCGACGACCATTTGCCGCAGGTCGTCGATGAGCATGTCAAGCGCGAGATCCACCGCATCACGGGCAAGCCGGTCTAGCAATTTTGCAAGGCGGGCAGCCGCGGAGCATTCAAACGGCGTCAGACCGGATGGCTTCACTGCGCTCGCAATGACGATGCAATATTGCGCATCGCCCGCCCTCTGCTAGCGTTGCCGCCATGATCAAGCACATCACGCTCGCCGCCGTTGCGGCCTCCGCCCTGATTGCCGCCACTGCGTCGCTGGCGCGGCCGATGACCGCGACCGACATGCACATGATGCACCGGCTCGGGAGCCCGAGCATTTCGCCCGACGGCCGCTATGCCCTGTTCACGCTGTCGACCACCGAACTTGCCAAGAACAAGCGCAACAATCCGCTCCATCTGCTCGACCTCACCCGCCCCGGCGCGGTGCCGCAGCCGGTGATCGCGCTCAGGGGCGCGCATGACGCGGTGTTCGGCGCCGACGGCGCAATCTATTATCTGTCGCCGGTCAAGGAGCGTGACCAGTTGTTCCGCATGCCGATGGGGGGCAGGGCGGTGCAAATGTCCGACTTCGGCGCCGACATTTCGGGATTCAAGGTTTCGGCGTCGGGAACGCGCGTGGTGGTGTGGGCCGACCGCCCCGATTGTCCCGACCTGGCCTGCGCCGCGACGACCATCGCCGCCAAGGGACCAGGCAGCGGGCGTGTCTATGACCAGATGTTCGTCCGCCACTGGGACACGTGGGTCGAGCCGGGGACCAAGTCGCGCCTTTACAGCTTTCCGGTCGTCAACGGCCGGCTCGGCCGCGAAGCGCGGGTCACCGGGACGCTGATCGGCGACACGCCATCAAAGCCGTTCGGCGGCGGCGAGGAAATTGCGCTCTCGCCCGATGGCCGCATGGTCTATTTCGCGCTGCGCGAGGCGGGGCGGATCGAACCCACCTCGACCAACCTCGACATTTTCGCCGTGCCCGCCGACGGCTCGACACCGCCGGTCAATTTGACCGACGCCAATGACGGCACCGACACGTTGCCGTCGATGTCGCCCGACGGGCGCACGCTGGCCTATGTGTCGATGGCGCGCGCCGGCTATGAGGCCGACCGGCAGGTGATCATGCTGCGCGACCTCGCGAGCGGCCAGACCCGCGCGCTGACCCAGAATTGGGACCGCTCGGCGGGATCGCTCGCCTGGACCCCCGACAGCCGCACCCTGCTGATCACCGCCCAGGATGTGATGGAGTCGCCGGTGTGGCGGGTCGATGTCGCCAGCGGCCAGGTCACGCGGCTGACCGGCAACGGTCAAGCCGGCAACGTCACGGCGACCCGCGACGGCGGCGCGATCTTCACCCAGAACAGCATCATGGCGCCCGACGACCTGTTCCGCGTCAATTCGCGCGGGCAAGTCACTAGGCTGACCGACGTCAATCGCGCCCTGCTGTCGCAACTCGACCCGGTGAGCTTTGAAAAATTCGCCTTCAAGGGCGCGAACAATGACCGCGTGTGGGGGTTCAAGCTCAAGCCGACACTGGCGCGCGGCAAGCTCCCGATCGCATTCGTCGTCCATGGCGGGCCGCAAGGAAGCTTCGGCAATGGCTGGAGCTATCGCTGGAATTCGCGCCTGCTGTCGTCGCCCGGCTATGCCGTGGTGAGCGTCGATTTCCACGGATCGACCGGTTATGGACAGGCTTTCACCGACAGCATCCGCAACGATTGGGGCGGCAAGCCGCTCGAGGATCTGAAGCGCGGATTGGCGTTCGCCACCGCGCAGGACGCGCAACTCGACGCCAACAACGCGTGCGCGCTTGGCGCCAGCTACGGCGGCTACATGATGAACTGGATCGCGGGACGCTGGCCCGATCGCTTCAAATGCCTCGTCCAGCACGACGGCGTATTTGACCAGCGGGCGATGGCCTATGAAACCGAAGAATTATGGTTCACCGAATGGGAGCATGGCGGCAAGGCCTATTACGAGGACCCGGCGGCATATGAGCGATGGAACCCGGTCAATTACGTTGCGCAATGGAAGACCCCGATGCTGGTAATTACCGGCGAAAAGGATTTCCGCATTCCCTATACGCAAGGGCTCGCAAGCTTCACCGCGCTTCAGCGGCGCGGCATTCCGTCGAAGCTGGTGGTGTTCCCGGACGAGAATCACTGGGTGCTAAAGCCGCACAATTCGATCCAGTGGTATGATGAAGTGTTCGGCTGGCTGAACCGCTGGATGGGCGCGCAGCCGATCATGCGCCAACAATGACAAGTTGAGTCGAGCGGGCGTCGCCGCTAACCGCGCCTGATGACCGAACTCGCCAAGACCTTCGACCCCGCCGCCATCGAGGCGCGCTGGTACACGCATTGGGAAAAAGCGGGGCTGTTTCGCCCGCAGCGCGACGACGCCACGCCGTTCACGATCGTGATGCCGCCGCCCAACGTCACCGGCAGCCTCCACATCGGTCACGCGCTCGACAATACGCTGCAGGATATCCTCGTCCGCCACGCGCGGCTGCAGGGCAAGGACGCGCTGTGGGTGGTCGGGACCGATCATGCCGGGATCGCGACCCAGATGGTGGTCGAACGCCAACTCGACGCTCAGCAGATGAAGCGCACCGACCTTGGCCGCGAAGCCTTCATCGAGCGCGTGTGGGAGTGGAAAAAGGAAAGCGGCGGTCAGATCACGCAGCAACTGCGCCGCCTCGGCGCGTCGTGCGACTGGGCCAATGAGCGCTTCACCATGGACCCCGGCTTTTCGAAAGCTGTCACCCACGTCTTCGTCGAGCTTCACAAGCGCGGCCTGCTCTATCGCGACAAGCGCCTCGTCAATTGGGACCCGCATTTCCAGACCGCGATCAGCGACCTCGAAGTCGAGACGCGCGAAGTACAGGGCAAGTTCTGGACTCTGCGCTACCCGCTCGCCGACGGCAGCGGGCATATCGAAGTTGCCACCACGCGCCCGGAGACGATGCTCGCCGACATGGCGGTCGCGGTCCATCCCGATGACGAACGCTATGCTGGCCTCGTCGGCAAGAAAGTCCGCCTGCCCATCACCGGGCGCGAAATCCAAATCGTTGCCGACGAACACGCCGACCCCGAGCTTGGCTCGGGCGCGGTCAAGGTCACGCCCGGCCACGACTTCAACGATTATGAAGTCGGCAAGCGCGCGGGCTTCAAGCCCGGCGAGATGCTCAACATGTTCGATGCGCAAGGGCAGCTGGTCCAGAGCGGAGGCATTCCCGACGAATTGCTCGGGCTCGACCGCTTCGAGGCACGCAAGCGCGTCGTCGAATTGCTCGACGCGGCGGGCGCGCTGGTCAAGGTCGAGGATCGCACCATCGCCACGCCCTACGGCGACCGCTCGGGCGTGGTCATCGAACCGTGGCTGACCGACCAATGGTACGTCGATGCCAGGACGCTCGTCGGCCCGGTGATCAAGGCGACGAAGTCGGGCGAGATCAAGATCGTCCCCGAGAGCTGGTCGAAGACCTGGTTCAACTGGCTCGAAAATATCCAGCCATGGTGCGTCTCGCGTCAACTGTGGTGGGGCCACCGCGTTCCCGCCTGGTTCGATGAGCATGGCAATATTTTCGTCTCGGAAACAATTGAAGGCGCGCAATCGCAGGCCGGTGAGGGAGTTTCGCTCCGCCAGGACGATGACGTCCTCGACACCTGGTTCTCGTCGGCGCTGTGGCCATTCGCGACGCTGGGATGGCCCGAGACTTCTACTGACCTCGCCCGCCATTACCCCAACGACGTGCTCATTTCGGGGTTCGACATATTGTTCTTCTGGGACGCCCGCATGGCGATGCAGGGGATCGAGTTCATGAAGGCCCCGCCGTGGAAGACGCTCTACCTCCACGGGCTGGTGCGCGACGCCGCGGGCGCGAAAATGTCCAAGTCGAAAGGCAATACGGTCGATCCATTGGGGCTGATTGACCAGTACGGCGCCGACGCGCTGCGCTTCTTCATGGCGGCGATGGAAAGCCAGGGCCGCGACATCAAGATGGATGAAGCGCGGCTCGCCGGGTACCGCAACTTCGCCACCAAATTGTGGAACGCCGCGCGGTTCCTGCAAGGCAATGGGGTTGGCGCGAGCGCCAGCATCGCCGCGCCCGAAGCAGTGCTTCCGGTCAATCGCTGGATCATCGGCGAAGTCGTCGATACGCTCGCGAAGCTCGACAAGGCCCTCGCCGACCTGCGTTTCGATGAGGCGGCAAGCACCATCTATCATTTCACCTGGGCGACCTTCTGCGACTGGTATGTCGAATTGGTGAAGGGCGCTTTCGACGACGAAACGCGCGCTACGGCAGCGTGGGCGTTCGATCAGATACTTGTCATGCTCCACCCGTTCATGCCGTTCATCACCGAAGAATTGTGGCACTCGATGGGCCAGCGGCCGTATGAGCTGATCATCGCCAGATGGCCCGCGCCCGAGGCGGTGCGCGACCAGGCGGCAGCGACCCAGATCGACGGCATCGTGGCGATCGTTTCGGAGATCCGGGCGATGCGCGCCGAGCTCAACATTCCGTGGAGTGTTACGCTCGCGCCAAACGTTATTGGCGGCGATCGGGCAATGCTCGACCGTTTTACCGCGAATGCCGCCACCTTGTCGCGGATGGCCAAGCTTGGCGTCCCGGTCGCCGCCGAAGCCGTGCCACCGGGTTCGGCGCAGATCGTCGTTGATGACCTCACAATTGCCTTCCCGCTTGGCGACGCGATCGACCTCGGCGCCGAGCGCGCGCGCCTCGCCAAAGCCATCGCTGTCGCCGAAAAGGACCGCGACGCGCTCGCCGCACGCCTCGAAAACCCCGCCTTTACCGAGCGTGCCAAACCGGAAGCGGTCGCCAAGGCGCGCGACGACCATGATGCCCGCGCCGCCGAGGCCGAGCGCCTGGCAGCGGCGCTCGCGCGGCTGCGGTGACGCTCAGCCTTTCGCCGGAAATTGCCCTTCGCGCGGCGCCGCGACTTCGATTGCGCCCCGTGCGACGCTGATGATCACCGGGGTCCGCGCGGAAACCTCGCCATCGACCGAGATGTTGAGACGCGGGCGCGTCTTCAGGATCATTCGCCGCCCGCGAAATTCGCACGTCGTACCGTGGCGCGACTTGAGCTTGAGGAGCGTCGCGAACCAACTCCAGCCAAGCCCCCACACGGTCGTCCCGGTGACCGCCTGGATGACAATGTCGCCACTGTCGAGTTTCTGGTCTTCGACGATCTCGACTCCACCGTGATGCGTGCCATTGGCGATGCGCGCCTCGGTCGCCCACACCTTGTCGATCCGTCCGTCGTCATGCTCGACCGTCATCCGGAACGGGCGGAAACGCAGCGCGCACCACATTGCCCAGACCAGATAGCCGAACACGCCGAGATAGCGCTTCAACTTGTGCGGCACCGTCTCGGCGATCAACGGCGACAGTCCGATCGCCGCGCTATTGACGAAAAAATCGCCGTCGATGCAGCCAAGGTCGATCCGCTTGCGCTCCCCGCTGGCAATCACCGCGACCGCGCTGTCGAGGTCCCTGGGGATGCCGAGCGTCCCGGCAAAGCTGTTCGCGGTGCCGAGCGGGAGGACCGCGAATATTGTGTCCTTGCCCATGAAGAAATCGACATTGGTCGACAGCGACCCGTCGCCGCCGCCGACGATCACCATCGGCGCGCGCTCGATCGCCTGGCACACGACCTTGTCCATCTGGTCGGGATCGTGAACCGCATGCGCCTCGATCAGGTCGACACCCGCCGCGATCAGCTTGTCACGCACCTGGTCGAACACGTCGGCACCCCGGCGGCTCATCGCGTTGACGACGAGGATAGCTTGTTTGGGCAAGGGCTTCATCCCGCCCCAACCGCTCGCGCGCGCTTTCTTTCCTCATCGCGCGCGGGCAAAGGGAATTATGTCCCAACCGTCCTTTCCTGCACTGCGCATGCGCCGTGGCCGCTCCGCTTCGTGGATTCGCGAGTTGCTCGCCGAGCATCGACTCCACGCCGCCGACCTGATCTGGCCGTTGTTCGTGTGCGACGGGGCGGGGTGCGAGGAGCCGCTTGTGGCGCTCCCCGGAGTCAGCCGCTGGTCGGTCGACAAGATCGCGGCGCAGGCCCGGCAAGCACGCGATGCGGGAATCCCATGCATCGCCTTGTTCCCCAACACTCCGGGAAGCTTGCGCAGCGAGGATGCGCGCGAGGCGCTTAATCCCGACAACCTCATCTGCCGCGCCATTCGCGCGGTTAAGGATGCGGTGCCCGAGATCGGGGTGCTGACCGACGTCGCGCTCGACCCTTACACCGCGCACGGCCATGACGGGCTGGTCGATGCGCGCGGCTGCGTGGTCAATGACCTGACCAGCGCGATGCTGGTCGAGCAAGCACTGGTCCAGGCCGCCGCCGGGGCCGACATCGTCGCGCCGTCGGACATGATGGACGGCCGCGTCGGCGCGATCCGCGCGGGGCTCGAGCGTGACGGCCATTGCGACGTCGCGATCATGGCCTATGCCGCCAAATATGCCTCGGCCTTTTATGGTCCGTTCCGCGACGCGGTCGGGTCGCGCGACCTGCTCAAGGGCGACAAGCGCGGCTACCAGATGGACCCCGCCAATGCCGCCGAGGCACTGCGCGAGGTCGCGCTCGACCTCGCCGAGGGCGCCGACATGGTGATGGTCAAGCCCGGGCTCGCTTACCTCGACATCGTCGCTGCGGTGAAGCGCGAATTTCGCGTTCCGACCTTCGCTTATGCGGTGTCGGGCGAATATGCGATGATCGAAGCGGCGGCGGCGAGTGGCGCGGGCGAGCGCGACGCGCTGATCCTCGAGACATTGCTCGCGTTCAAGCGCGCCGGCGCGACCGGGGTGCTGACTTACCACGCGCTCGATGCCGCGCGCCTGATCGATGGCTGACACGGTCGCCGAGACCGCGCGGCTGCGGTTGCGCGAGTGGGGCGAGGACGACGAGCATCGTTTTTACGCGGTCATGAACACGCCGCGCGTGATGCGCTGGCTCGGCGGGGTCCAGACCCCGGAACAATGGCATCAGAATTACAGCCGCATCAACGGCTTCCAGCGCGATTACCGCCACAGCTTCTGGATCGTCGAGCGACTGAGCGACGGCGAACTGCTTGGCTTTTGCGGGCTGAAGCGGGTCAACAGTCCCGGTGCGACGTGCCCGGGTGATTTCGAAATTGGCTGGCGCTTGCGCGAATCGGCGTGGGGGCAGGGCATCGCCAAGGAAGCCGCGATCGCCACCCTCGACCTCGCCTTCGGGCACTTCGCCGCACCGCACGTCGTCGCGCTGACCGTCGCTGGCAACCGCGCCAGCCGTGGACTGATGGAGCGCCTCGGCATGACGTTGCGCGCGGAACTCGAGTTCATCGACCCGCGCTGGGGGCCCGATCTCAATCCTTCGATCGTCTACCGCATCGAGGCCACCGACTGGCCCGCCGCACGGGCGGCGGCGGTGGCCTAGGAGCCGATCCGCGCGCCGATCCGCGCGATCGCCGCGCGCTGGGTGTCGTTGATCGCTCTGACCTCGGCGGCGGCGGCCTCGATCGCGGCGCGCATCGCCGGGACCAGCCAGCGCGTCTGGTCGATCTGATCGGCGGCGACGGCGTCGATTGTGGCGGCGGCATTGGTGGTCACGCCATGCTGCGCGCCGAGCGCCGACAGCGCCTGCTGCGCCGCGACCCAGCTCTCGCTCTCGCGTGGTCCCGCTGCGGCGGCGAGCGCCTCGGCGCGCCGCGCGAGCTGGTCGAATTCGGCCGTCGCGCCGCGC
>JALYRH010000055.1 GCA_030855425.1 Pseudomonadota bacterium | reverse complement strand
GCCCCGAACCGCGCTACGAACCGGGGCCAGTGACGATCAGCCTCTCGGGGCATCGGGTCGCCTTTCCATCGGGCGCGTTCCTCCAGGCCACCGCCGACGGCGAAGCCGCGCTGGTCGCGGCGGTACGCGAGGCGGTCGGCCCGGCCAGCCGACCGCTCGACCTGTTCGCCGGGCTCGGCACCTTCGCGCTGGCACTGAATGGAGAAGTCACCGCGGCCGAGGCGGCACGCGACGCGGTGCTGGCGCTGATGGCGACGCGGCGCGTGATGGCGATCCACCGCGATCTCTACCGCCGTCCGTTCGACCCGGCTGAGCTCAGTCCGCACGATGCCGTGATCCTCGACCCGCCGCGTTCCGGGGCGCTTGAGCAGGTCAGGCACCTTGCCGCGTCGTCGGTCGCACGGATCGCCTATGTCAGCTGCAACCCCGCGACCTTCGCGCGCGATGCCGAGATCTTGGTCGCCGGGGGCTATTCGCTGGGCTGGGTCAAGCCGGTCGGCCAGTTCCGCTGGTCAACCCACGTCGAGCTGGCGAGCGCCTTCTCGCGTTGAGCGTGTAAAGACACCGAGGAACGCCAGGGCGACGAACAACGGGATCAGCGCCGAACCCGCCAGCCCGATCTGCCCCAGCACCATCTGCACCAGCACCAGCAACCAGCAACCGAGCACCGCCCAGCGGTTGACCGCGCGCTGGACCAGCGCGAACAGCGCAGCGGTCGTCAGCGCGAGTGTGTCATAGCCAAGCATGTACGGTGTCCCGAGCACCGCGGCGGCGAGAAATCCGGCATTGGCCTGCCAGTCGTCGGCGGCGGGGCGGTGCCTGAAGCGCCACGCGATGAGGGCGACGGCGACGACCGAAGCGAGCGCCTGCGCCGTCGAGGCAAAAGCGAACGATAGGCTGGCACCGCGCAAATTCATCAGCACCGTTGGCATGAACGGCGCCGACAGCGCTCCTGGGTCCGACAGGACGAGGGACTGGGTCGGAATCCCGACGGTGAAATATTCGTGCCAGATGCCGGGTCCCCAGAAGAGCGCGGTGAGCCCCGCGATGGCCAGCATCGACAGACCCGCAGCAAGGACGGCGCGGAAGTTTCGCTCGACGAGAAACAATAAGGGGAAAAACAGCCCGAGCTGGGGCTTGACGATCAATAGCCCGAGCAAGGCGCCGGCGAGCCATGGCCGCGCCTGGCGCTGTCTGAGGACGGTGAGCAAAATGGCCGCGATAATAAAATGAATTTGGCCCGAGATCAGCCCGAACACTGCCGCCGGGCACAGGACCGCAGCGACCAGCAGCAACGGTTCCCTGGTCCACTGGCTAAGCGCCAGCAGGAACACAATTGGGCCGATCATGCTCCACACCGCCAATGCCGGGAGGTAGGGGAGCAGTCCGAACGGCGCCGCGATCAGCAGCACCGCTGGCGGATACGACCATATCTGCCCCGGGTAGCCAGGCCCGACCAAGGGAGCCATCGCCCGCTGGTAGGTCAGCAGGTCATAATATTGGCCTGGGTCCGAATCCCACGCGTGGCGTCCGGCGATCCAGAAATTGAGGAAGTCGCGCCCCACCACAAGCTCGGTCCCGTCGCGCGGGATCGGGAAGCCCGGATCGATCAGCCACAGCCACATGACCAGATAAGCGATCGCCATGATCGGCGCGATCCGCGCGAGCATGACCAATTGGCCGCGGGCATCATCCCTCATCCGTGGATCAACCCCGCGGCGGCATGAACCGTCAGGCCGAGCAGGCAGAATGTCGACAAGGCGAACAGGGCGAAGCGATATTTGACGATGTTGACCGTCGCCTGCACGATGCTGTGCACGATGCGCAGCGCGACATAACCCCATGCCAGCCAGACGTTGATCGCGACGTCCATGCCCATCAGGATCAGCGCTAGGACGATCGCGTAAAAGATCGTCGGCTGCTCCATCAAATGATTGTAATTATGCGCTTTCCACTGCGTGCGATCGGCCACGACGCCGTCGAGGTTCTGGCCACGTCCGCCGCGGCTCTGGCCAAGGTTGATCCCGGCCTTTTTCGCCGCCGTAAAGCGCGTGACCGCCATCCACGCCAGCATCACCAGCGTCCAGGCGACAAGCGTTACTACCGGCCCGAGCAACGGACTATGCGTCATGAAAAATCCCCCCCCCCCACTTAACTGGTGAGGGAGGATGCTTCAGTTTCAGGAAAGTGGCAACGGGCCACCGATCTTGGATTTTTATCAGTCGAACAATTTGGCGAACGCGCGCTTGGTGCGGTTCTTCCAGTGGCCGGTGTGATAGGCCGAGCTTGCCAGCAGCGGCAGCACCGAGGTTGCTTCGGCATAGACCATCTGCTCGAGCGCGGTGCTGACCTTGCCCCAGCTGGCGGCTTCCTGCAGCGTCGAGGAAGAACAGGCGCCGTCGCGGACGTCGGCGACGGTGATCTGGACAGCGTATTTGTGGACTTCGACGTCCTCATGGCCAAGGATTTCGGCGCACACGACGGTGTCCTGGGCGAAATTCTTGGGCACCCCGCCGCCGATCATCAGCAGGCCGGTAGTCCCGGCCTTGATCTTGATGTCGGTCAGCTCGCGAAAATCGGCGATCGAATCCATCGTCATATAATGGCCGCCACGCTTCATCGCATCGACCTGGTGCTTGACGAGGCCGAAACCGGCCGAGCTGTCGGTGAACGCCGGGCAGAAGATCGGCACGTCATGCTCGTAGGCGAGCTTGACCAGGCTGTTATCCTTTTTGCCGTGCTCGACCAGCCACTTGCCCATCTCCTTGATGAAGGCGCGCGAGGAATAGGGACGGGGCTCTAGGCTGTCGGCGATGTTGCCGATGGTGAAATCGCAATCCTGGAGCGCGATCTCGTCGATGTAGGTGTCGTAGATGCGGTCGATGTAGAGCGAGCGCAGCGTGTCGTCGTCGGGGATTTCGCGGGCCTGATAATGCTTGTGGCCGAGCGCTTCGAAGAAATCCATGTCGACGATCGCGGCACCGGTGGCGACGATCGCGTCGACCATGTTGTTGGCAACGAGGTCGGCATACAAATCCATGCACCCGCCGGCCGAGGTGGACCCGGCGATGACCAGGATGACGGAGCAGCCGGGGTCGGCCAGCATCTGGTTGTACAAGTCGGTGGCGCGGGCGAGGTCGCGGCTGGTGAAGCTCATCTTGCCCATTGCCTCGACGATCGGGCGAGCGTCGAAGCTTGTAATGTCGATATGCTCGACCGGGTGCGCAAGCAGTTCAGCCTTGCGAGTGTCGTTCGCGACGTCGGTAGTCATGTTTTTCTCCGAATATATTCCGTTGCCCCAGCGCAGGCTGGGGGCCTAAGTCTCGTCCGTTCCGCAATCGGCCCACGCACCGGCTGACATGGACCCCAGCCTCCGCCGGGGGCGAAGCTGGTGATCAGCCGAGGCTACAGCGTGACGACGTTCGAACGCCTGACTGGCTCGACCGCTCCATACAGGCTCGCCATCGGTTCGTCGGCGACGATGACGCGCTGCTCGACCCCGAAGCCATTGAACCCGGTGCGCATCGCGCAGCCATAAGCGCCGAGCATCCCGATCTCGATATAGTCGCCCGCCTGGACGTCGGCGGGAAGCTCGAACGGGCCCGCCATATGGTCGAGGTCGTCGCAGGTCGGGCCGTAGAAGCTGAACGGCATGTCGCGCGTGTCGCTTTCGATCTCGCGCACCAGCTGCACCGGGTAGCGCCAGCCGATATGCGCCGCATCGAACAATGCGCCATAAGCGCCGTCGTTGATGTACAGTTCGGCGCCGCGGCGCTTTTCGACGCGCACCAGAACGCTGGCATATTCGGCGCACAACGCCCGGCCAGGCTCGCACCACAGCTCGGCCGAATAACTGATCGGGAGCGCTTCGTAGGCGCTGGAGATGACGTCGAAATAGCTTGTCAGCGCGGGCGGTTCCATCCCCGGATACCAGGACGGAAAACCGCCTCCGACATCGACGATGTCGACCGTGATCGCGGCACCGACAATCGCGTCGCGGACCCTCGACAACGCCTCGGCGTAGGCCGCTGGGCTCATCGCCTGGCTGCCGACGTGGAAGCAGATCCCCATCGCGTCCGCCGCCTGCCGCGTGGCGAACAGCAACCGCGACAATTCGTCAGGCTCGGCGCCGAATTTGGACGCGAGGCTGAGCTTGCTATGTTCCGAACTGACGCGGATGCGGACCAGCAGGCTTAAATCGGTGGCGCCGCGCGTGGCGCGCATGATCTTGTCGAGTTCGTCCTGCGTATCGAGGCTGAAGGTCTTCACCCCGTAGGTGAAATAGGCTTCCTCGATCGCTTCCTCGGCCTTGACCGGGTGCATGAAGCACAGGTTCGCCTCGGGCAGCGTCTGCGCGACCAGCCGCACTTCGCCGAGCGATGCGACATCATAATGGGTAACGCCCGAATCCCACAGGATACGCAGCAGGTCCGGCGACGGATTGGCCTTGACCGCATAGAGCGACTTCCCCGGAAACTTCTCAACGAAGAAGCGGGCGGCGCGCGCGGCGGCGTGCGGTCGAAGCAAGGTCACCGGCTGGACCGGGCGCTGCAATGCTATCGCGGCAACATGGCTGTTGCCGTTCGGGGCTTTCGCTAGCCCCAGCGTGCTATGATGCTTGTGCAATTCAAGGGACCTCCAAAGGCTTTAATGTTCGACAAGGCTGCCTTGCGGTTATTGGAAGTCCCCATGGGGCAGCGGAAGCGCGATATATGGATCACAAGCCGCCATGTAAAGATTTATCAGGCCTCGGGTGGCCGGTCGCGTCGCGTCCCGTCCAACCTGGGCAACCGCTCGGCGAAAAGTTATATAATTGAGGGAGTTAAATCAGATGGCCACGGTGAAGCGTGAAGATGTGATCGAAGCCGCGACGCGTATTGCCGGTGTCGTCGAACGGACGCCGCTGGTCGAAGCGCGGCTGTCCGGCCACGCCTTGTGGCTCAAATGTGAGAATCGCCAGACCGGAGGAGCGTTCAAGCTGCGCGGGGCGAGCAACCGCTTGCTGGCGATGAGCGCGGAGGAGCGCAGCCGCGGGGTGGTTGCTTTCTCGTCGGGCAATCACGCGCAGGGGGTCGCGATCGCGGCACAGCGGCTCGGGATGGCGGCCGTGATCGTGATGCCGGGCGATGCGCCGCCGCTCAAGGTCGACGGGACTCGCGGGGCGGGCGCCGATGTCGTCTTCTACGATCGCTCGAGCGAGGACCGGGTGGCGATCGCCACGCGAATTGCCGCGGACAGCGGCGCGACCCTGGTGCCGAGCTTCGACGATCCGCTGATCGTCGCGGGTCAGGGCAGCGTCGGGATCGAAATTCTCGACCAGCTCGGTCGCTCCCCGGCGCGGATCGTGATTCCGTGCGGCGGGGGCGGGCTCGCGGCGGGGATCGCGCTGGCTTGCCCCTCGGCCGAGATCGTCATCGTCGAGCCCGACGGGTGGGACGATATGGGGCGATCGTTGCGCAAGGGGACGATCGTTCCGGTCGCCGCCGACGCGCCGCCCACCTTGTGCGATGCGCTCCAGACCCCGCTGGTGTCACCGATCACCTTCGCCATCTTGCGCGCGCGCGGTGCGACGGCGGTGTCGGTCAGCGAGGCCGAAGTTGCCCAGGCGATGCGCTGGGCGTGGCGCGATCATCAATTGGTGGTCGAGCCAGGCGGCGCGGTGGCGCTGGCGGCGGTGATGGCTGGCAAGGTCGCGATGGTCGACGATCTGGTCGTCATTCTGTCGGGAGGCAATGTCGATCCCGCGCTGCACGCGAAAATCCTCGGTCAGGCGACGCGATAGATACCGGGCTCGAGGCTGTTGGGGCTCGACCGCTCGACGGCGCGCGTAAGCTCCTCGAGCTCGGCAGCGAGCGTCTGGAGTTCGGCGGCGAGCGCCTTGGGGTCGAGTTCGGCCATGTTGGCCGAGGCGTCGAGCAACGTGTCGAGCATCATCGCGATGCACGGCAGGATTGTTTCCTCGATACGATTGAACGCGTCTTCAAGGCGCGCTTGTTGTTGCTCGATACTGGCCATGCGCGCGACCATGGCGCTAACGGGGTTAAAAGGAAGTGAAGGAGCGTGAAATGGAGACGGTCGCATCGGCGGCGCTGGCGCTGGGCGTAATCGCGGCCCTGATCCTTACCGTCGGCGGGGCGCGGCTGGTCAGGCGCGAGCGGCAGCGTGGACTGCTGATGATCGCCGCGGCGGTGGTAATTTTTGCGAACGTCCCGATCTGGACGGTCTGAATCAGCGGATCGTGCTTGCCGGATCGAGCCGCATGTCGAGATATTGGTCGACGCTCTTCATCAGCAGATCATGCTCATTGGCAAAGAAGTGGTTGGCGCCGGGGATAGTGTCGTGGTGGATCGTAATGTGGCGCTGAGTGCGCAATTTATCGACCAATTTCTGGACCGCGAGCGGGGTCACGACTTCATCGGCCTCGCCCTGGATGATGATCCCCGACGACGGGCATGGCGCAAGGAAGCTGAAATCATACATGTTGGCCGGCGGGGCGATCGAGATGAAGCCGCGAATCTCGGGACGGCGCATCAGCAATTGCATGCCGATCCACGCGCCGAAGCTGACGCCGGCGACCCATGTCGTCTCGGCTTCGGGGTGGATCTGCTGGACCCAGTCGAGCGCGCTGGCCGCATCGCTCAATTCGCCGATGCCATTGTCGAACGTGCCCTGGCTCTTGCCGGTGCCGCGGAAATTGAAGCGCAGCGTGGCGAAGCCGCGGCGGACGAAATCCTTGTAGAGCGACTGGACGATCTTGTTGTTCATCGTGCCGCCCGCTTGCGGGTGGCTGTGAAGGATCAACGCGACCGGCGCGCGCGGGCGCGGCCCCGGGTCGAACCGACCTTCGAGACGGCCTTCGGGTCCGGGAAAAATCACTTCGGGCATAAGAGCTCGCTTCGACAAGACATGAAAATAGGGCCGCGAAACGGGTGCGCCGCGGCGGCGGCTCCTATATAGGGACGCGCATCCCTTAGGCAACGACAGGATTTACCCGCTTGGCCCGCCGCATCTTCCTCGATCACGCCGCCACCACGCCGGTCCTTGATGAAGCGCGCGCGGCGATGCTGCGCGGGTTCGACGGCTGGGCCAATCCGAGTTCGCCGCATGCCGAGGGCAGGGCGGCGCGCGCCTTGCTCGAGGACGCGCGGGCCACGCTCGCCGCCGAACTCGACTGGCGCCATGACGTCATCTTTACCAGCGGCGCGAGCGAAGCGGTCGAGATGGTCGCGGCACGGGCGCGGGTCGCGGGGCGAGCGCTCGGCGCGACCGAACACGCCATCGTACCGCACGCGATGGGCGCGGCGTCGACCGTCATTCCGGTCGGGCATGACGGGCTGATTGATGAGGCTGCGCTCGACGCGGTGCTGGCGAGGGGACCCGCGCTGATCGCAATCCAGCAGGTCAATAATGAGACCGGGATCGTGCAGCCGCTCGACCGGATCGCGGCGACGATCCGCGCGGCGGGGTCGTTGCTGCTGGCCGATTGCGCACAGAGTGCTGGCAAGGCACCGTTGCCCGACGCTGATTTCATCGCTTTGTCGGCGCACAAATTGGGCGGCCCGCCGGGTGTGGGTGCTCTGCTGGTGCGCGATCTGGGCACGCTCGATCCGGTCGGGGGTCAGGAAAAAGGCTATCGCCGCGGCACGCAGGATGCGCCCGGCGCGCTGGCGTTTGCCGCGGCGCTTGCGGCTAGACCCTACGACATGGAACACCTCGCGGCCTTGCGCTCGCGGCTCGACCACGGCGTTCGCGCGGCGGGCGGGGTGGTGATCGGCGAGGGTGCGCCGCAGCTTGCGACGATCGGTGCCGTGGCCTTGCCCGGTGCGTCGAGCGCGTCGTTGCTGGTGCAATATGACCTTGCCGGCATCGCGGTTTCGGCGGGGAGTGCTTGCTCGTCGGGCAAGATGAAGGACAGCGCGGTGCTCGCCGCGATGCATGTCGCGCCCGAGGTCGCGCGCGGATTCCTGCGGGTGAGCTTCGGCCCGGCAACGAGCGAGGCCGAGGTTGATGCTTTCCTCGATCAATGGCGGCAAATCGCCGAGCGGGTCGCCCTCGCGGCATGATCTATCTTGATTACCAAGCCACGACCCCGGTCGCGCCCGAAGTGGCGGCGGCAATGCGCCCGTGGATCGAGGAGAAGTTCGCGAACCCCCATTCGCCCTCGACCTGGGGACGCGAGGCGGCGGCGGCGATCGAAGTTGCGCGCGAGCAGGTCGAAGGGGCCTTGTTTCTACCTTCTTTCGAACCATCCCCAACTCCGTTCGTGTCGAGCGGAGTCGAGACACCGCGCGACAAAGGACGTCCCTCGACTGCGCTCGGGACGAATGGTTTGGGGGGAGCGGGTGGGCGCTTTGCCTTCACCAGTGGCGCGACCGAGGCGCTCAACTGGGCACTCAAGGGGACGTTCGAACGCACCAAACGCCGCAAACTGGTCACCATCGCGACCGAACATGCGGCAGTGCTCGACACGGCCGAGTGGCTCACGGGGCAGGGGACCGACGTCGTCCTGCTACCGGTCGGGAGCGATGGCCTGGTCGACCTCGCCCAGGCTGAAGCGGCGATCGACGAAGACACCGCGCTGGTGGCAGCGATGCTGGTCAATAATGAGATTGGCGTGATCCAGCCGATCGCCGAGCTTGCGCGGCTCGCGCATTCGCGCGGCGCGCTGCTGCTGTGCGACGCGGTTCAGGGGTTCGGCCGGATGCCAATCCCCGACGGCCCCGATCTGATAGCAGTCTCGGCGCACAAGATTCACGGTCCCAAGGGGGTCGGCGGGCTGTGGATGCGCGACGGATGTGAGCCCGCGCCGCTGCTTCACGGCGGCGGGCAGGAGCTTGGGCTGCGCTCGGGAACGCTCTCGCCCGAACTCGTGGCGGGCTTCGGCGAGGCCGCGCGGCTGGCGATCGAACGGCGCGAAGCCGATGCGGTCCATGTTGCCAAGCTATATGAACTTGCGCTTGCAACCCTCGGGGCGGGATGGGTAATCAACGGCGCGACGACGGCTCGCTATCGTGGCAACCTCAACCTTTCGCGCGACGGGCTCGACGGTGCACGGCTGATCTCCGACGTGCGCAACATCGCTCTTTCACTGGGCTCGGCGTGCGCCAGCGGATCGGGACGACCGAGCCATGTGCTGCGCGCGCTCGGGCTGTCCGACCGCGCCGCGCGATCGTCGATCCGCCTCGGTTTTGGCCGCTACACCGGCGAGGAGGAACTGGCGTCGGCCTGCCGCCGGATCGACCAGGCGGCGCGCGCCCAGGCCGCGCTGCCATGACCCGCGTGCGGTTCCTCACGCCCGAAGGCGACCTTGCCCGCGAAGTCGAGGCCGCGCCGGGAACCAATTTGCTTGACTTGGCCCAGGCCAATGGCCAGCCGCTGGAGGGCAGCTGCGAGGGCTCTATGGCCTGCTCGACCTGCCATGTGATCGTCGCCAAGGACGACTTCGAGCGCCTGCCGCGAGCGAGCGAGGAAGAAGACGACCTCCTCGACCTCGCCGCCCACGTCACCCGCACCTCGCGACTGGCGTGCCAGCTCGGCGTGCCCGACGAAGGAGTTCTGACAGTCCGCATGCCCGGCGGCGCCTATCATCTTGATCGGTGAGCCTCCGCTGCGCTTGCAGGAGAAGCACATCTTCCCCATATGCGCCCCGGGAGTCGGGCGGACGGGGCTGTCGCCAACCTGGTCAGATCCGGAAGGAAGCAGCCACAACGATTTCGTCCCGGGTCGTTCCGGCTCCTACCCGCCTCACGCGCAAAAACACCGGGCCGATTTGAGCACGTGGCGTCAAGCGAGACGCTGCCCTAAACCCATCCTCATGACCAACGACGAATCGCCAGGCCTTGGCCTCCACCTTCCCGAAGTAGCGCCCAAGCGCACTGCAGCGCCTGCGTATCGCGTGCTCGCGCGCAAATATCGGCCGCAGTCGTTTGGCGAGCTGATCGGGCAGGATGCGATGGTCACCACGCTCGGCAATGCGATCGCCCGCGGGCGGATCGCGCATGCTTTTTTGCTCACCGGGGTGCGCGGCGTCGGCAAGACCACGACCGCTAGACTGGTCGCGAAAGCGCTCAACTGCATCGGTCCCGACGGGCAAGGCGGCCCGACGATCGACCCGTGCGGGGTGTGCGAACCGTGCGTCGCGATCGCCGAGGGGCGTTATATCGACGTGATCGAAATGGACGCGGCGTCGCACACCGGGGTCGACGACGTGCGCGAGATCATCGAGGCGGTACGTTATGCCGCGGTCTCGGCCCGCTTCAAGATCTACATTATCGATGAAGTCCACATGCTGTCGAAAAACGCCTTCAATGCCTTGTTGAAGACGCTCGAGGAGCCCCCCGCGCACGTCAAATTCCTGTTCGCCACTACCGAAGTCAACAAGGTTCCGGTGACGGTGCTGTCGCGCTGCCAGCGGTTCGACCTGCGGCGCATCCCGGCGGGCAAGCTCGCCGACCTGTTCGCGCGAGTCGCGAGGGCCGAAGGGGTCGAGATCGAAGACGAAGCGCTCCAGGCAATCGCCCGTGCCGCCGAGGGAAGCGCGCGTGACGGGCTGTCGATCCTCGACCAGGCGATTGCCCATGGCGCTGGAGAAAATGGGGGCAGGGTTACCGCCGCCCAAGTGCGCGCGATGCTCGGGCTGGCCGATCGCGGGCGCATCGGGCGGATGCTCGACACGATCTTGTGCGGCGATGCGGCGGGGACGCTCGATCAACTCGACGAGGCGCATTCGTTAGGGATCGAGCCTTCGGCGCTGCTGCGCGGACTGATGGAGCAGCTCCACGCAATCACCCGCGCCAAGGCCGGCGCGCCCGAGGACATGCTCCAGTCGAGCGAGGAGCGCGAAACATTGCGCGGCTTTGCCGGGTCAATCGGCTGGGGTTCGATCCACCGCTTGTGGCAATTGCTGCTCAAGGGCTTGACCGACGTCGGCATTGCCCCCGATCCGCACGAGGCCGCGACGATGGCGCTGCTCAGGCTGATCCACGCCGCCGACCTGCCTGACCCGGCAACGCTCGTGGCGCAGCTCGTCGGCGCCGGCGCAGCGGTCGCGGCACCAGCAGTCGCGACACCGGCGGCGCGCGCTCCGGCTGCGCCACCCGCAGGTGCGACC
>JALYRH010000054.1 GCA_030855425.1 Pseudomonadota bacterium | reverse complement strand
CACCGCGCCTTGTAGCGCCGCCATTTCATCGGCCCAATAGCGGTCTGCGGCGAGGTGGGCGCTGATCGCGCGGATTTTGACGTGGACCGCCTGCAGCTTGTCGCTGGTCTTGAGCGGCAAATGGTAATCGACGCCCTGCGCGGCAGCGATCAACTCGACCGCGATCACGCCCGCCGCGTTGTGGGCGATGGTCACTGCCTTGCGCGCTGCGATCGGGGCCATGCTGACATGATCCTCCTGGCCGGCGCTGGTCGGGATCGAATCGACCGACGCGGGAAAAGCGAGCCCCTTATTCTCGCTGACCAAAGCGGCGGCGGTGACCTGCGGGATCATCAGCCCCGAATTGACCCCGCCGTCGTCGGTGAGGAAGGCGGGCAGCCGGCTCATGTGCGGATCGACCAGCACCGAGGTGCGGCGCTCCGAAATGCTGCCAACCTCGCACAGCGCCATGGCAATGATGTCGGCGGCGAAGGCGACCGGCTGGGCATGGAAATTTCCGCCTGAAATGACTTCGTCCGAATCGGGAAACAGGATCGGATTGTCGGTGACGGCATTGGCCTCGATCGTCAGCGTCCGCGCGGCATTGGTAAGGAGGTCGAGCGACGCCCCCATCACCTGCGGCTGGCAGCGGAAGCTGTAGGGGTCCTGGACGCGATCGCAGTGGTGGTGGCTGGTGTTGATCCCGCTGCCGTCGAGCAGTTCGCGGAGCCGGGCAGCCACGGCGATCTGGCCGGGCTGGCCGCGAAGCTCATGAATGCGCGGGTCGAACGGGGCGACGCTGCCCTTGAGCGCATCGACCGACAGCGCGCCGGCGTGAATCGCGGCGCCGAACACGCGCTCGCCCAAAAACAGCGCATCGAGCGCGATCGCGGTCGAGGCCTGGGTGCCGTTGATCAGGGCGAGCCCCTCCTTGGGCGCGAGGACCAGCGGTTCGCGGCCTAGTTTCTGCAGTGCCGCGGCGGCGGGGAGGACGATTCCGGCGAGGTCGATGCGGCCCTCGCCGATCAGGGCCGCGACCATGTGCGCGAGCGGGGCGAGGTCGCCGGACGCACCGACGCTGCCCTGGCTCGGGATGAGCGGCATTGCGTCGGCATCGAGTAAGGACTGCAGCGCGTCGATCACTTCGCGGCGGACCCCCGAATGACCGCGGCCGAGACCGATCAATTTTAGGATGATCATCAGCCGGGTAACCTGGCGCGGCAGCACATCGCCGAGCCCGCAACTGTGCGAGAGAATCAGGTTGCGCTGGAGGTCGGCGAGCCTGTCGGCGGGGATGCGGGTCTGGGCGAGCAGGCCGAAGCCGGTGTTGATGCCATAAACGGTCTTGCCGCCAGCGACGATGCGATCGACCGACGCGGCGGCGGCGGCGATCACGGCGAGGGAGTCTTCCGAGAGTCGCGCGGGGGCGCCAATCCACAGGTCGCGGAGCGTGGCGAGGGTAACGGCGCCGGGTTTCAGTTCAATCACGGCTAACTCCCGTTCGTCCTGAGCTTGTCGAAGGACCGCACTTCTACGAGTTGGAGGAAAAAGAACGAAGGCTCAGGACGAACGGTTTTTGTTAGTCTCGTCACTTCCCTACCATCGGCAGATCCAGCCCCTGTTCGCGCGCGCATTCGATCGCCGCGTCATAACCCGCATCCGCATGACGCATCACCCCTGTCGCCGGGTCGTTCCACAGCACGCGTTCGAGCCGCCGCGCGGCATCGTCGGTGCCGTCGGCGACGATGACCATTCCGCTATGCTGCGAATAGCCCATGCCGACCCCGCCGCCGTGGTGAAGCGAGACCCAAGTCGCGCCCGAAGCCGTGTTGAGCAAAGCGTTGAGCAATGGCCAGTCGCTGATGGCGTCGCTGCCGTCCTTCATGGATTCAGTCTCGCGATTGGGCGAAGCGACCGAGCCCGAATCGAGGTGGTCGCGGCCGATGACGATGGGGGCGGAAACCTCGCCATTCCTGACCATCTCGTTGAAGGCGAGGCCGAGGCGGTGACGCTGGCCGAGGCCGACCCAGCAGATGCGCGCGGGAAGCCCTTGGAAGGCAATCCGCTCGCGCGCCATGTCGAGCCAGCGGTGAAGGTGGGGATCGTCGGGAATCAGCGCCTTGACCCGCTGGTCGGTGCGGTAAATATCTTCGGGGTCGCCCGACAAAGCGACCCAGCGGAACGGGCCGACGCCGCGGCAGAAGAGCGGTCGGACATAGGCCGGGACGAAGCCGGGGAAGTCGAAGGCGCGGGTGACGCCGGTATCCAAGGCTTCCTGGCGGATGTTGTTGCCATAATCGAAGGTCGGCACGCCCATGTTCTGGAAGGCGAGCATCGCCTCGACATGCCTGGCCATTGACTGGCGAGCGGCCTTGGCGACCGCCTGCGGGTCGGTTTCGCGCTTGGCGATCCATTCGGCAACGCTCCAGCCGGCGGGGCAATAGCCATTGGCGGGATCGTGAGCCGAGGTCTGGTCGGTGACCGCGTCGGGTTTGATTCCGCGCGCGACCATTTCGGGGAGGATTTCGGCGGCGTTGCCGAGCAGGCCAACCGAAGTAGGCACCGTGGCGCGCGCGATTATGTCGAGTGCATCGTCGATGCTCGTAGCACGTTGATCCAAATAGCGCGTGGCGAGGCGCTTCTCGATCGAGCTTTCCTGCACCTCGACCGCGACGCAATGGGCTCCGGCCATGACCGCCGCGAGCGGCTGGGCGCCGCCCATCCCGCCAAGTCCGGCGGTCAATATCCATTTGCCTTTTAGATCGCCGCCATAATGCTGGCGGCCCATTTCGGCGAAGGTCTCATAGGTGCCCTGGACGATGCCTTGGGTGCCGATGTAGATCCATGAGCCGGCGGTCATCTGGCCGTACATCATCAGCCCCATGCGATCGAGCTCGTTGAATTTTTCCCAGTTCGCCCATTTGGGGACGAGGTTGGAGTTGGCGATGAGCACGCGCGGGGCGCCGGCATGGGTGCGGAACACGCCGACCGGCTTGCCCGATTGGACGAGCAGCGTTTCATCCTCGTTCAGGCGTTCAAGCGTCTCGACGATCTTGTCGTAGGCGTCCCAGTTGCGCGCGGCGCGGCCGATGCCGCCGTAGACGACCAGGCTCTGCGGGTCCTCGGCAACCTCGGCGTCGAGATTGTTCATCAGCATCCGCACCGCCGCCTCGGTGGTCCAGTGGCGGGCCTTGATCTCGGAGCCGCGGCGGGCCGTGATGCGGCGGCTATTGTCGCGTCGGTCGGTGGTCATTCCACTTATGCATCCTGTCCGGCAAAAATGCGCCGTTCCGGTCCCGGATGGCCGATCCAGTACGCCAGTTCGGCCAGCTCGGCGATATGCCACACGCAGAGGTCGGCGGCCTTGCCGGCTTCTACGGTGCCAATGTCGTGGGCGAGGCCGAGCGCTCGGGCGGCGTTGATCGTCATGCCGAGAAGCGCTTCGTCGGGGGTCAGGCCGAACAGGGTGCAGGCCATGTTCATGGCCAGCGTCGGGCTCAGCAGCGGTGAGGTGCCGGGATTACAGTCGGTGGCGATGGCAATGGCGACGCCGCTGTCGCGGAGCAATTGGAGCGGCGGTTTCTTCGTTTCCTGAAGCGCGTAAAAGGCACCGGGGAGAAGCACCGCGACGGTCCCGGCCGAGGCCATTGCGCGCGCGCCGAGCGGGTCGAGGTGCTCGAGATGGTCGGCCGACAGCGCCTTGTAACTGGCGGCGAGCGCGGCGCCGTGCTGATTGGACAATTGTTCAGCGTGCAGGCGAACGGGGAGGCCGTTGGCGCGCGCGGCGGTGAACACGCGCTCGACCTCGGCCGGGGTGAAGGCGATGGTGTCGCAGTAAGCGTCGACGCTGGTGGCAAGGCCCGCGCGGGCAACTGCGGGGATCATCTCGTCGGTGACCATTTTCACATAGGCGTCGCGGTCCTCGCCGGGGGGCAGCGCGTGGAGCGCGAGGAGGGTGGTGACCAGCCGCAACGGCTCGTCCTTCGCGATTGCGCGCGCGGCGTTGAGCAGGCGAATTTCGGAAGGCGTGTCGAGGCCGTAGCCCGACTTGACCTCGATCGTCGTGACCCCGCCATTCATCAGCGCGTGGAGGCGGCGGCGGGCGCTGATGCGCAGTTCGTCGACGCTGGCCGCCTTGGTCGCGGCGACGGTCGAGGCGATGCCGCCGCCGGCCTTGGCAATTTCCTCGTAACTGGCGCCCGCGCGGCGCATGGCATGTTCATTGGCGCGTGTGCCGCCGAAGACGAGGTGGGTGTGGCAATCGACCAGGCCCGGCGTGACCCAGGCGCCGCCGAGCGCGACCACCTCCTTCGCGCGGAAGCCGGCAAGCTCGGTGCGCTTGCCAACACGCACGATGCGGCCATCGGATATGCCGATGGCGGCATTGTTCATCAGGCCAAGCGGATTGCCGGGCGCGGCGACCATCGTCGCGACATGGCAATCGGTCAGAAGGCGGTCCCACATGGGGAGTGGCATTGGGCGGGGACGATGCTAGTCGTCAAGGATGAGCTGGCCCAACCTTTGCGACCTCCTTGTGGGCGCGAACGACGATGCTCCAGTCGGGCTGCTCGGAGCGCCGCTGGCGGCGGGATCGGTCACGCCGGGGCGGTGCGACCTCGCGCCCGCCTTGCTGCGCGCGACGCTCAGGCGGATTGGGCGCTACGACGTCGAGACCGGGCGCGAGCTGGCGAGCCTGATCGCCGACCATGGCGACGTGGACCTCACGGGCATGACCATTGAAGAAGCCACTCACCATATCCTCACGGACGTGGGGCTAAGCGTTATGAATCGATCGCTGACGCTGCTCATTGGCGGAAACAATGCGGTGACAAGGCCTGCCGTCCTTGGGCTCGGCGGCGAAATTGAAGACATCGGGCTCATCACGCTCGACGCGCATTTCGACCTGCGCGACACCGAGCATGGCTTTAGCAACGGCAACCCGGTGCGGGCGTTGCGCGAGGACGGGCTTCCTGGAGCCAATGTCGCCCAGATCGGCCTCGCCAGCTTCGCCAATTCGGCTGGGATGCATCGCGACGCGATCGACGGCGGGCATCTGGTGGTCACCATGGAGCAGGTGCGCCGCGACGGCATCGACCAAGCGGTTTCGACCGCGCTCGCCCATCTCGCACACTGCGAGGAGATCGTGATCGATTGTGATATCGACGTCATTGACCGTGCCCAATTTCCCGGCGCGCCGGGCGCGCGGCCGGGGGGAATGGCGGCGCATGATTTCTTCGCCGCGGCGCGGCTGCTCGCGAGCGATCCACGGGTGCGGCTGATCGATCTCACCGAGTGGGATCCGCCGCTCGACCCGAGCGATTTGAGCGCGCTGGTCGCCGCTCGCTGGGTCGCCGAGTGCCTGGCTGGCTACGAACTGCGCTGATCCGATCTAGCCGCAGCGATGGGAAGACTCGCGACGGTCGGCCTTAGAGGCCAGATTTGGCAATGAACCTGCCCCAATGAATTGACTCATATTAATATTTTGTTCACCCGTTTCCATGCGGGGTTTAATTAACTACGAGTCGAGTGCGTTCCCCGCCTGTCTATTCCGGGGGGCGTGGATGCGGTTCACTCGACTCGATTTTTGCGCCATCACGGGGGCAGCGCTGGCCACAGCCGCGGCCCCGCAGGGGACGCTTGCCCAATCGATCGCGCCGACCCGCGATGAACTTACCCGCGAACAACCCGCGCCCGCGCCCCGACGTCCAACGCTCAATGTCGTCGGCGCGATCGAACGCTCGCCCTGCCCGCTCGCCGACCCGCGCTACGCCGACGTCAAGGTGACGATCCGCGAGGTCCGTTTCAACAATCTAAAAGGCGCGACGCCCGAGGAGCTGGCGCCGTCCTACGCTTCCTATGTCGGTGTCGAGCAGCCGGTCGCGGTGCTGTGCGAAGTGCGCGACGCGGCAGCGACGATCCTGCGCAGCAAGGGCTATCTCGCCGCAGTCCAGGTACCGACCCAGCGCATCGAAGATGGCGTGGTGACAATGGAGACGCTGTTCGCTCGCGTCACGACCGTGCGCGCGCGCGGCCAGACCGGCGGCGCCGAGGCCAAGCTCGCCGCCTATCTGAGCAAGCTCACCGAAGATGAGATTTTCGACCGCTTCCGCGCCGAGCGCTATCTGTTGCTGGCGCGCGACCTGCCGGGTTACAATGTCCAGCTGACGCTCAAGCCGGCCGGGACGGGACCGGGCGAGCTGATTGGCGAAGTGTCGGTCCTGCGCCAGGCCTTCACGCTCGACGCGACCGTCCAGAACCTTGCCGCCGAAGCGACCGGACGGTGGAGCGGGCAACTTGCCGCCTCGGCCTTCGGCCTGACCGGGCTCGGCGACGTCACCACCGCCTCTTTCTATTCGACGTTCGACGTCAAGGAGCAGCAGATATTGCAGCTCTCGCACAGCTTCCGGCCAGGGTCTGAGGGGCTGACGATCGACGGGCTGTTCACCTACGCCTGGACCAAGCCCGACCTCAGCGCGCCCGACGTCGTGCCGAATCTTACCGCGCGGACCTTGTTCGCGACGCTCGGCGCGCGCTATCCGCTGATCCGCCGCCAAGACCATAATCTGTGGCTGGGCGGCGGGCTCGATTATCTCAACCAGAAGGTCGATTTCTTTGGTCCTCTGACCCGCGACCGCCTGCGCATCCTGTTCCTGCGTGCGCAATGGGACGCGATTGACCTGCGCTCACGCCGGCCCAAATGGCGCGCCGCCGCCACCCTCGAGTTGAGACGCGGACTCGACATCTTCGACGCCAGCGAACCGTGTCCGAACGACATCTGCCTGCTCGGCGAGCCCGGCCTCAGCCGAGCCGACGGCAAGCCGACCGCGACCCTGGTTCGCGCGGCGGGCAATGCCGAGGTCGCGATCGGAAACAGCTTCAGCCTGTCGGTCAGCCCGCGCGGGCAAAAATCGTTCGCGCCCTTGCTTTCGTTCGAAGAATTCACGGCGGGCAACTACACTGTGGGCCGCGGCTACGACCCGGCGCTCATCGCCGGCGACGGCGGCGTCGCGGTTGCGGTCGAGTTGCGCGGACCGCGCTTCGACCCGACCAAGCGCGGCGCCTTTTCGCTTCAGCCCTATGTCTTCGGCGACGCGGCGTGGGTGTGGAACCGCAACCTCGGCGGCGACCGCGACCATCTGAAATCGATTGGTGGCGGGGTTCGCGCCGACTTCGACTCGCGTTTCCGGCTCGATGCCGCGCTGGCGAGACCGCTCGAGCGCGCCGGGCTCCAGACCAAGAAGGGCGATCCGCGCCTGTTGGTGACACTGACCAGCCGACTGCTCCCGTGGAGGTGACCATGACGAAGCGTAACCGCGTCAAGGCGATGTTCTGTTCGAAACTGGCGATCGCCACCGCGCTGGTGGCCGGGGGGGCGCCGGTCGCCGCGCAAAGCTTCCAGGGGACGATCGACAGTTCGACGGGAATCGGCGCCGTCACCAATGCCGGCGGCAACACCAATATCACCGTCAACGGGCAGCAAGCGGTGATCAACTGGACTGCGACCGGGACGAGCAACGGCACCCTGACCACTTTTCAGGATTCGGGCGTCGCGACCTTCCAGGGCGCGACCGATTTCGCCGTGCTCAACCGAGTCTCTGCCAATATCGCCGGCAACGGCATCTACATGAACGGGGCGGTCAATTCGCTGGTCGGCGACATTACCGGCGGCACCGTCTATTTCTACAGCCCCAACGGCATCGTCATCGGCAACAACGCCTCGTTCAACGTCGGCTCGCTCGGGCTGACGACGCTGCCAATCGCCGACGACGGCCAAGGCAATTGGATGACCGGCTTCGGCACCGGCTCGCCGCAAGTGGTGTTTGGGCAGGCAACCAATCCCAATGGCTTTGTCCGCACCGACAGCGGCGCCCAGTTGAACGCAAGCGGCTTTGGTTCCTATGTCGCGCTGGTCGCGCCTCGGGTCGAGCATCGCGGGATCATCCGCACCGACGGCGGCGCGGCGCTGGTCGGCGCGGCGGGCGCGACGGTCACCTTCAACACCAGCGGGATGTTCGACATTCAAGTGACGACCGGATCGAGCGACGCCAACGGAGTCGTTGTCGATGGCGGGACGATCGCGCGCAATAGCCAGGAAATCGGGTCGAGCCATAACGCCTATCTGGTCGCGGTGCCGGCCAATAATGCGATGACGATGCTGGTTCAGGGCGGCGCGCAGCTTGGCTTCGACATTGCCGGCTCGGCCGCAGTCGAAGGCAATGCCGTAATTCTCTCGGCGGGCGGCAATGTGTTCGGCGGACAGACGGTGGCTCCGCCGTCACGCCCGGTCAACGTCAACGTCAACAATGCGTCAATCACGTCCAACTTCGCCGCCAGCGCGGGCGGCGCGATCGACATTGGCAGTTCGAGCGGCACGACCAGTTTCTCCGGATCCGTCAATGCCATGGCGGGAACCCGGATCGACATCAACGCGACCACCAAGGACATCATGATCGGCGGGACGCTCGACGCCAGCGTCGACCGATTTGGCGACGTAGCGAAGGGCGGTGACATCCGCATCGGCGCCCGTGATGGCGCGACGCTGTCGGTGGCTGGTGATACGACGCTGCGCGCGACCGGCTTCGGTTTCTCGGCGGCCGATGATGGCGCCAGCGCCGGCAACGGGACGGGTGGGAGCATCCTGGTCCAGGCCGGAGATGGCGGGACCGTCCGTCTGGTCGGTGGGCTGGTGGCGCGTGCCGACGGCGTGGGCGGCGTCAACAGTTACAGCAATGGCGCGGGCGGCACGGGCACGGGCGGACTTGTTCAGGTGCTGGCCAATGGCGGCAATGCTTCGGTCTCGGTCGGCGGCATCAGCGACCTGTCGGCAAACGGCATTGGCGGGTCGACCGGCAAGTGCAGTGTGTGCGCCATCATCGGAGGCAACGGCAGCGGCGGGCAGATCGACGTCAATGGCGCGACCGGCGCCGGCAACCGCCTGGCGTTCAACGGCGGCTTGCGGATGAACGCCAACGGCGTGGGCGGCGCGGGCGATGCCGGCGCGGGCAGCGGCACGGGCGGCGAGGCCATTCTCGGTTCGGGGGACGGCACGGTGGTTTCGGTCGCCAAAGGGCTGGTCATTTCGGTTTATGGATCGGGCGGTTATAACTCTAACGGCGCGGGCGGCAGCGGCATTGGCGGCGTCGCCGGAATCAGGTCGTTCGGCGGCAATGGCGGCACCATCACCGTCGCCGGCGACGACATTGACGATATTTTGCTGGCTGCCGACGGTTTTGGCGGGGGCTCGGGTGGCGCTGGCGCCGGTGGAGTCGGGCGAGGCGGCTTCGTCTATGTCGACGCGCCTGGGGCCGCCACTACGATCAATGGCAATTTGATGGTCACCGCCGAGGGTTACGGCGGAAGCAGCAGCGCCGACAGCGGCGGGAATGGCACCGGGGGCGTCGCCAATATCAAGGCGGCGGGCGCAAATCTGACGATCAATGGCACGCTGCGCGCGCTGCTTGCCGGCCATGGCGGCGGCGGACTGCTTGGCGGTTCTGGGCAGGGCGGTCAGATCTATTTACACGCGGAAAATGGAGCGACGCTGAGAGTCGCGGGGAATGTCAGTGTCGAAGCCAATGCCGACGGCGGGCTGGGCGGCTTCAACGTCGGCGGGTCGGGTGGCGGCGCCACCGGCGGCAACGTCTCGGTATGGGCCGCCAACGGAGGCTCCCTGTCGCTCAAATCCCTGTTTGCCGACGCCGGCGCCGATGGGGCTTCCGGATCGACCGGCGGCAAAGCGACTGGCGGCACTGCCGATGTTTCGACCTTCAACGGCAGCTCGATCGCGGTCGATCTTTACGCGGACATCGCGGCTGACGCTTATGGAGGGGGCAGCTTCGATACAAGCGGCAGCACGGCGACCGGGGGGCGGATCAATTGGCTCGCCGTCGGCGGCGGCGTGACGGTCGGCACCAATCTCAACCTTTCAGCGGGCGGCTGGGGCGGCGATACGTTGGGCATCGCGGCGAGCGGCGGCAACGGCCAGGGCGGGTCGATCGCCGTCGGCGCCGACGATGGCGGTACGCTGACGTTGGTCGGGGTGCTGATCGCGGAGGCGGACGGCTTTGGCGGCGGCATGGAGCAGGAGACGTCGAGCGCGGGCAGCGGCACCGGCGGAACGATCGCATTGCGCGCCACGGGCAGCGGGTCGACGGTCGACGCGCGATCCACGGTCGACTTGATCGCCGAAGGCGAGGGCGGATCCAGTGTCGGCGAATGCGCGATTTGCGGCGGTGCGGGCGGCAACGGAATCGGTGGCCGGGTGACGGTGCAGACGTCGGGCGGGCTCGGCAATGCCATCCGGATTGCAGGCAACACTATGCTCAACGCCGACGGGCTTGGCTCCGACGGGTTTGGCGGAACGGGCGGCAACGGCATCGGCGGCGACACGATCATCACCCTCAACGACGATGGGCAAATCGCTTTTGGCGGCAATCTCAACCTCACCGCGGAGGGCGATGGCGGCTATCATTCAAATGGCGGGACGGCCGGCAACGGCGCTGGCGGTGACGCGGCAATCCATCTCATGGGCACGGCCGGATCGCGGCTCAGTGTCGCGGGCGCGACCGAAGTCGAGACCGGCGGCTATGGCGGATCGACCGGGATTGCGGCCCGCGGCATCGGCGGCAACGGCGCCGGCGGAGGGTCGCGGATTTTCGGGACCGGTGGCGAGGCAACCTTCACCGGCGCGGTGGTCGTCACCGCTATTGGCGAGGGCGGTTCCGCCGGAATCGGCGGCGGGACCGGCGGGAACGGCAGCGGCGGGCTGACGCGCGTCGAAAGCGACGGCGCGGCATTCACCTTTGCCGGCGACCTTGCGCTCGAAGCACGGTCGATCGGCGGCAACGGCAGGATTGGCGGCAATGCCATTGCCTTCGTCGGCGACAATCCGCCGGTGACGCCGACGACCGACGCCCGCATTCTTGCCCGCAACGCCACGATCCGTGTCGCCGGCTTGACCGTGCTCGATGTTTCCGCGACGGGCGGGACAGGCTCCGACGGCGGGGCCGGCGGGAATGCCACGGCCGGCTACGCCACGGTCCATGCCCGCAACAGCGACCTGGGTCCGGCCACGATCGCCCTTGGCGACCTCGAAATCACCGCCGCCGCTCAGGGCGGGGATGGCGGCACCGGGTCGGTCGGAAATTTCAATGGCGGTGCCGGCGGGTCCGCGACCGGCGGGTTTATCGCCCCGACTGCGGCGGCGGGCAACGGCCATCTGATCATCGCGACGACCCTCATCGACGG